>NZ_JAXCHX010000073.1:0-1039 GCF_035984855.1 Arthrobacter sp. MP_M4 | reverse complement strand
CGCAGGGCGGCCGAACCAATACTCCCCTGAGAATCACTGTGCACAGGACTACTAAGCCAGAGGTGCGAATCGTGCAGGGAAGTACTGAAGATTCAACGCTCAATACTGGGCTGCACAGCCTTGGAAACACGCGGGACGCTGTGCAGGCGAGTAATGAAAATGACAGTGGGCCACGCCAGAGCAACGCCCGATCAATCAGCTGCACTTCACATCCGAATAGACCTCGATTAGGCGGGTGGGCGCGTCTGGGAACCCCGCTTCAGCCAGACCCGATCTGACTTCAGCTCTAACTGCCTCAACGTGTGGGAACCCGTCGAGTCGGCTCTCGGTAAGCCCTCGGTCTCCGGACTGCGATTCCGTAATGGTCCTCTTCCAGTCTTCTAGCTCAGACACTTCAACCTCAGCCGAGGTGAGCGCCAATTAGTACTAAGAAAGTAAGAGGGAATACCGCAGATAGATCTTGAGCCCCTCGCCGCGGTCATTAGAGATCCCGGTGCAGGTCTTTCGCAACGTCCATAGGTTCATAGGCTCGCAACGTTCCGAGGCCAGGCCCATCTCGGCTGCAAGCGATTGTGCAGTCTGCGGAGTTTTGATCTCTACAATCAATTTTCTCCAACAGCCTCCCGATCCACACTCCGTGGAGATCGCCCCTACTCCGCTAGGCGGCGGAATGGGCTGGAAAGCTGAGTCGGATGGAACCGCTCCTTCATCTACGGCGCTCCAGGCAACAGAGCCGATCCACGCGATCAAGACCAATCCGAGAACGAGCACTGCCCTGTGGTGTATTCAGTGGCAAGGAACCTCACTCCGAAGGTGGTCTCCATGTTCTCTTCGATTAGGGTCTGGAGATTTCGCTCAAGAGCGAAGCTGTCGGATGTGAGCTCGGAAGCTCGACCGCCATCTATGCGGAACAGTTTGAGATCGGTCACGGCCCAACTCTTCCATCCCAATGTCCTAGGCAGTGCCACGCCACGTAGGCATGAAAAAGTTCTGTCCACGGAAGGGCATGCACGTCCACTTGCTGCGGCTCACGCTTCGC
>NZ_JAXCHX010000072.1:0-1065 GCF_035984855.1 Arthrobacter sp. MP_M4 | reverse complement strand
TGTACTCAGCCAGCAGGTTGGTTACATCTGCTGATGGGTGGTCGTCCTCCGAGGGCTGCGTGGTTTCTGCGGTGGTTGTAGAAGTCTAGCCAGCCGGTGAGTGCCTGGGTGCGGTGGTTGCTGGAGTCGAAGGCGTCCTTGTAGGCCCAGCCTTCCTGCAAGGTCCGGTTGAACCGTTCGGCTTTGCCGTTTTGCCAGGGGCTGCGGGGTTTGGTGCGCCGGTGTTTGGCGCCGAGGTCAGCCATTACCTTGGCAAAGGCAGCGGACCGGATGTAAGCCAGGGCGTTATCGGTCATGACTTCCTGCACCGGTGCCCCGTTGGCGGCCATGAACCCTGCGGCGTTGGCAAGGAACGCCGCGCAGGTGGGGCCCGTCTCATCCGGGAGAACCTCGACGTAGGCCAGGCGTGAGTGGTCATCGACGGCCACGTGGACGTAGTCATAGCCGATACCTCGGCCTTTCACGGCTTCGGATCGGCCGTGGACCCGCCAGCCGCCGCCCTCCGGAATTTTCCCGAGCTTCTTCACATCGATATGCAGCAGTTCTCCGGCGGTGTCGCGTTCGTAGCGGTGGTCGGTGGCCCGGCCTGCGCGGATGCGTTCGCCGCTGATCGGGTCCAGTTCCCATAACCGGGGCAGGCCGGCCCGGGCGATGATCCGGGAGACCGTGCGGGCCGGCACGTGGCACCGTTCACCCAGCTCGACCGGACCCTCGCGGTGCTTCACACGCGCCGCGAGGACCTCGTCGATCTTCGTATCGGGGGTGGCGTGCGGGCAGGAACGCGGGCGTGACGAGCGATCCTCCATCCCGGCCCAGCCGTGCTCCCGATAGCGCCGGAACCACCGGTGGGCGCAGGTACGGGAAACACCCATTTCCTTCGCCACATGGGCCACGGGACGGCCGTCCAGAACACGCTGGACAAGGATGCCTCTACCGGCAGGAGTCAGACGGGCATTACGGTGGACCATGAAGACCTCTTAGTCGTTCGGTGTGTGTGGTAACCACCAACCTAAGAGGTCTTCACCCTTTCACCGTGCAACCAACGTCCTGGCCGAGTACACCTAG
>NZ_JAXCHX010000071.1:0-1200 GCF_035984855.1 Arthrobacter sp. MP_M4 | reverse complement strand
GTCCAGTTTTCCCAGTAGCGGTTCGGCGTCATGCCGTCCAGGGATCCGTGGGGCCGTTCATGATTGTAGATAGCTTTCCATTCCTCGGCCAAATACTTCGCTTCGGCCATGGTGTCCATGATTTCTCCGGAGAGTTGTTCCCTTCTGAACTGGGCGTTGAATGATTCGATGAAGCCGTTCTGCCAGGGTGATCCCGGGTCGATGAAGGCGGTGTCCACGCCGGCGGTGTTGCACCAGTCGATCAGTGCGGCCGCGGTGAATTCCGGCCCGTTGTCGCACCGGACGTAGGTCGGGGCGGTGCCGGTTTCGGCGATGATGTTCTCCAGCGCCGCGACCACGTCCGCGGCCTTGAACGACCGGCGCGGGATGATCGCCAGCGCCGTGCGCGTGTACTCATCGATGACGTTGAAGAACCGGATGTGCCGCCCGCAGGAAGTCACGTCGGACTGGAAGTCGAAGCTGACCACATGCATCGGATACTCGGCCGTGAGCCGCTTCTGCTCCCCGGCTCCGGGCCCGGTCCGCCGCTTCTTCCTCGCCCTGGGCTTGCAGGTGAGTCCTTCGTCGCGCCAGAGCCGGCGCACCCGCTTCCTGTTCAGCGCCACTCCAGCCCACTCCGGCTGGGCGAGCAGGTGCCAGCGGGCCTTCCGCCAACCCCACACCGGGTGCGTCACCGCGACGGCGCGCAGAGCTGCTCGGAGCCGCGCTTCCTCGAAGCCCATGTCGGGTTTCTTCTTGCGGAACGCGGACCGGTTCTGGCCCAGGACGTTACAGGCCAAGCGTTCGGAAGCCCCGAACTTCTCCACCGCCATGCGCACGGCACGGCGGCGGGGTTCGGGGCTCAGAATTTTCCCTTGGCCACCTCGTTCAGGATGTCGATGGCCAATTCCTTCTCCGCCAGCAGCCGCTTGAGCCGGGCATTCTCCTTCTCCAGCTCCCTGGTCCGTTTGGACGCCTCGGCGTTCTTCTCGGACCCGTACTGATTCAGCCACCGGTACCAGGTCGCCTCCGTGACCTGGAGCTCCTTGATGACCTCGACCATCGGACGTCCGTCGTTGAGCATCTTCTGGCCCTGCCGGACCTTAGCGATGACCTGCTCGGGGGTATGTCTGCGTGCCATGATTCGTGAATTTCCTCCTGTGTCCATTCTCGGACACGAAACTCACACAAACACTGGACTTCTACATGGGGACCCAACCA
>NZ_JAXCHX010000070.1:0-1202 GCF_035984855.1 Arthrobacter sp. MP_M4 | reverse complement strand
GGTCTGGACCGCGACCGCAGACTCAATCCTCAAAAAAGTGGCCCGTGGCCGAGTCGCCCTTGAAACCATCAAACAAAACTGAGACAGACCACTAGGGATGCTCGCGATAGTTGCATGAGGCTACGATGCCGAGACCAGATGGCCAAGGCACGTCACCGCGGTTCAAAACCCTAACTTGTGCGTAGGCAACGGGGATACGGGCCCCGCCTCCGGAGCATCCTTCGGACGCGGGAGAACGGGAAGGTGCCCGTGTCGTCGCTGATCGTTAGCCGTCCCTGAAACGATGACGATCTCGAACGGAGATTCTGCTGGCCGGCTAAGCGAAGCGCAGGTGCCGGTAGAGGCAATGGACGAGCAGGACGGTAATACCTTTTACTGGCACGGGTCCATGCAGCCCCGTGTGCGGACCTCCGAGTGTCTCCTCCACCTCCACGGGCGCGGGTAGTGGCCGACGGGGCGGCTGGAAGCCGAGCCAGCCACAGCTGGAACTTTGCTTCTACGGCGCGCTGAGGGCCTCAATAACGGACGGGATTAGAAGCCCCGCACGGCCCCAGACCGGATCGAAGATCTGGACTTCCCAGAGTCCCACAGCGACGAGGGCGAGCTCCCGAGTAGTGTAATCCTGAAGTATCTGGATGAAGTCACTATCCTCATCGCACAAAGCCATGCTCTGCCCAAGATGGAGAGATGCCACAGCGCCGGGAGAGGCGGTTGCCGGAATCAGTCCAAAGCCCGCGGTGCCGGGGCGGAAGGAGAGAGCGACAAGGTCTGAGCGGTTACTCAGCAATTCCAGCCGCAGAGCGGTGCCCTCCTCGCATAGGCCGTGGATGAATTCTCTCTGTGCCCAGTTCTCGGAGGCCTCCCCAGGCTGGGACTCCTGTGTCCACAGTCCGAGCCGGTTGATGTCGGCGAGATCTGACGCAATCGGTCCGGTCTCGCTCTCAATGGCATCGAACCGTCCGGGCATAAACGGGATGATGCCCTCAAGCCATGCGGCTGTCATCACACAGGCATCTTCGAACGTCTTGGTTTGGTGCCACAAATCCTGGGCTGCCTGCAAGCGTCCTTCTTCGGTGTTCTCCGGCATGTCAATACTCACCCAATGATCCTAGTGGTGTGTCTCCAAAATAGTTAAAGGTTTGGCTGTTAAGATTGGGGTATGTCGAATCTTGCTCCTGCCTTGGTGGTCTCGGACGCCCAGC
>NZ_JAXCHX010000068.1:0-1267 GCF_035984855.1 Arthrobacter sp. MP_M4 | reverse complement strand
TGATAGGGGTCCCGGTTGTTCCACCGTTCTTATGTGAAAAGGAGCGGATTGTTGATGTCGTTCCAGAGTACTTCGTAGGCGTCCGGGCTCATATAGCCGGTGTAGCTGTGCCGGCGTTTGCCGTTGTAGAAATCGAGCCAACCATTCATTGCCGTCACTAGTTCGATGACCGTCTGCCAGGTCCGTTTCCGGTCCAGCAGCTCCGTCTGCATGCGCCCCCAGAAAGTTTCCATGGCCGCGTTGTCGTAGCAGTCACCCACGCTTCCCAGCGAGGCGGTGAGTTTCCAGTGGCGCAGGTTTTCGCTGAATCCCCAGGATGTGAAATTGGTGCCGTGATCCGAATGCATGACCGTGGCTCCGTCGCGTTCACGGCTGTGGTGGGCCTGGCTGACCGCCCGGCTCACCAACGCCGTGTCGTTGATTGTAGAGAAAGAACGGCCCACAGCTGTCCGGGCGAAGCAATCGAGCACCACGCAGCAATAGACCTTTCCCTCCCGGGTCGGATGCTCGGTGACGTCGGTCAGCCACAGTCGGTTGGGGCCGTCGGTCGTGAAGACCCTCTTGACCAGATCCGCGTCCACGCGTTTGTCTGCCAGCGGATTGCGGAAAATCTTGATGCGCGGGACCCCGGCAATTCGTTGCTCCCGCATGACAGCCTTGATGAGCTTGCGGTTGACGATCATTTCGTACTCATCCAGGAGCTCGGCACGGATCCGGCGCCAACCGTAGGTCCCGCCGGACTGCCCGTGAATCATGACGACATAGTCGGCCACGATGCGTCGTCTGATGGCCCGGATGGAGAGCTCGCAGCGAAGGTGCTTAATGTACGTCGAACGGTTCAGCGCGACGGTGCAGCAGGCACGCCTGGCGGAGAAGCCCTGGGCTACGAGCCCGTCGACGATCGCGAACTTCCTTTTGGGGGCACCACCACTTGCTCGTCGTAGAGGGCGCTGGCAGCCTTCACGATGGCCAGCTCGTCCTCAAGCTGCCGGATCCTTTTCGCAGCTGACTGCAGGTCCGGGGCCTGCGTGCTCGGCGTTCCCGCCGTCAGTCCCGCATCCACCAGAGCCTGGTGCTTCCACCGGTAAAGAGTGCCCAAGCAGATCCCGGATTCGGCATGAACCGCCAGGACAGCTTCCCCCTGGCGCATACGCTCGCTCAGTCCACGACGGACAGATGCAGGATATTCAAAAGGCATTTCATGACCTCCTCGAAGTCACTATCCACCTCTCACATATAGCCGGTCCACCAAGAGGGACCCGGAGCA
>NZ_JAXCHX010000067.1:0-1316 GCF_035984855.1 Arthrobacter sp. MP_M4 | reverse complement strand
ATTCCGGAATGCTGGTGGTGATGGTTGTACCAATCCACAAACTCGCTGATAAAGGCCCTGGCATCGCCAAGGGAAGCGAAGCGTTCGGGAAACATGGGCCCGTATTTCATGGTCTTGAAGAGGCTTTCTGAGTACGGATTATCGTTGCTCACCCGAGGCCGGGAATGTGACCGGGTGACCTCCAGGTCCGAGAGCAGCGCGGCCACAGTCTTGGACGTCATCGAGGTCCCCCGATCCGCGTGCACCACCTGCGGGATGCCGTGGATACCGAAGATTTCCCTCATCATCTCCACGGCTAGAACCGCGGATTCGCTGGCATGCACGTGCGCGCCGACAATGAAGCGGGAGTGGATATCGACCATCATGTAGCAGTCGTAGTATTTGCCCTTCACCGGCCCGGCCAGCTTCGTAATGTCCCAGCTCAGCACCTGGCCCGGGGCGGCAGCCACGAGTTCGGGAACGGCCCGGGGAGGGTGCTTGGCCAGGCGGCGGCGTTCCTTGACCTGTTTGTTCTCCTCCAACACCCGGTAAAACGTTGACAACGACCCCAGGTAGATTCCCTGATCCAGGAGCTTCGCATAGACCTGCATGGGTGCCAGATCCACGAACTCCGGGGCGTTCAACGCCGCCAACACCGCCGCCCGCTCGGCAGGGCTGAGCTTGTTCGGTGGCGTCACCGCCGCCGTTTCCCGGGGCGGTGAGGTCTTCCGGTAAACCGTGGTGCGTGAGACCCCGGTCAGGGAGGCCGCCCGCCGGGTGGGGACCTGTTGTTGGCGCAGGCTTTGGTAGGCGGCCATCAGCTCTTCTTGGACTTCGGCTCGTCCGGTGATTCCTGAATGGCGTTCTCTAAGAACGCCGAGAGTTTTTCCATGATTCCCAAGGCTGCCTCGGATCTTTTCAACCGGCTCTCACTCACCCCCAGCTGGCGGCGCAAACGCGCGATCTCAGCCTCGTCCGCCGACAGTTTCCCGATTGTCTCCCCGGGCTTCTTGCCCGCCAGGACCCCGGCGTCACGGAGCCGGCGCCATTCAGTCATCTGGGAGGAATACAGGCCCTCGCGGCGCAGGAACGCGCCACCTTCATTGGACTCGATGGCCGCCTCGTACGAGGCCAAATAGTCAAGCTTCTGCACTGGGGTGAACGACCGGCGAGGGCTCGGCCCACCAGATCGCGGTCCGGGACTGTTCATAGGACCATCTTGGCCTACGGCACTCAAAACTGGACTGGACATGATTACTGGATTCCTGGTTCTCGCCCCACGCGATTAAGCGGACTTGCTATGAGCCCTTGGTACCGTTCCAGCCTGACACGTAGGG
>NZ_JAXCHX010000066.1:0-1363 GCF_035984855.1 Arthrobacter sp. MP_M4 | reverse complement strand
AACACTGTGAGTATGGAGGTAGCCCGGGAAGGGCTGATCCGGAAGGGTGGGTGTCGGCAGCGAAGAGTGACTCCCGAGAATACTGGCCGCGAGTGCGCGTGCCTTCCGTTTGACGTGTCCCCTGAAACTGCCGGCGCTGGCCTGACCCGCCACCGGTTCTGGCTTGATTAGGAGCTTGTCCGCCTCAGGGCGTGACCCGTCACAGTGTTGCCGCCGGTGAATGTTCTGCTTTCCGGGCTCGGCGTGGACCGTATCCGCCAGCTTGATGAAAGGACCAAGGCAATGACGACACTGGCAGAGGACTATGACTACGTGATCGGCGGTGATCCGGACCGGGACACCATCGACCTGGCAGTGCTGGATACAGCCACCGGCAGCATCCGCGCCCATATCGAGGCGACGGCCGACGGTCCAGGATACGCACGCATGCTCGACTGGGCACGAAAACACGCCCCGGGCCGCCGGGTCTGGGCGTTGGAGGGAACAGGAAGTTTCGCCGCCGGATTCGCCGGGGAACTGGCCCTGGCGGGTGAAGATGTCGTCGAAGTCGGCGCCCTCAAGCGCGCCCGCGGCGCCAAGAACGACCGGCTCGACGCGGTCCGGGCCGCCCGGACCGCGCTGGCCCGGGAGCACCAGTCCAGTCCCCGCGTCCGCGGGCTGCGTGAAGCGATCAGGGCCCTGTCAGCGACCCGCCAGGCAGTGCTTGTCAGCCGCACAAAGGCCATCAACGAACTCAAGAGCCTCATCGTGCTCGCACCCGAACAGCTGCGGGCGACCCTGCGCGGCCGCCCTCTGGCCACCCAGCTGGCATTGATCGAAAGCACGGTCACCGCCGCGGCTGCCACGGTCGAACACCGGATCACAGTGCTGACATTGCAGTCGATCACCGCGCGCATCCGTTTCCTGACCGGCCAGCTCGCGGACATCGATCCCGAGCTGGCCCGTCTCATCCAGCAACATCCGGCGGGACCGGCACTGCTCGCCGAACCCGGCGTGGGCCCGGTCGTCGCAGCCCAGCTGCTCATCAGCTGGTCCCACCCCGGACGGGTCAGAAGCGAAGCGGCATTCGCCTCGCTGGCGGGAGTCGCACCGCTGGAAGCCAGCAGCGGCCAACGCACCAGGCACCGTCTCAACCGCGGCGGAGACCGGGCTCTCAACCGGGCCCTGCATACAGTTGCGATCACCCGCATCCGGTGCCACGCCGAAACCCGGGCCTACGAAGCCCGGCGCACCCTTCAAGGCAAGACACACCGCGATATCCGCCGCTGCCTCAAGCGCACCCTCGCCCGACACCTTTACCGCGTTATGGAGTCCACGGCCAAGTCCTCGGCGCCCGAACACGGTTGACAAACATAGGAGCGTC
>NZ_JAXCHX010000065.1:0-1394 GCF_035984855.1 Arthrobacter sp. MP_M4 | reverse complement strand
TATGAGCCCGGACGCCTACGAAGTACTCTGGAACGACATCAACAATCCGCTCCTTTTCACATAAGAACGGTGGAACAACCGGGACCCCTATCAAGTGTTTGTGTGAGTTTCGTGTCCGAGAATGGACACAGGAGGAAATTCACGAATCATGGCACGCAGACACACCCCCGAGCAGGTCATCGCCAAAGTCCGGCAGGGCCAGAAGATGCTCAACGACGGACGTCCGATGGTCGACGTCATCAAGGAGCTCCAGGTCACCGAGACGACCTGGTACCGCTGGCTGAACCAGTACGGATCCGAGAAGAACGCCGAGGCGTCCAAACGGACCAAGGAGCTGGAGAAGGAGAACGCCCGACTCAAGCGCCTGCTGGCGGAGAAGGAACTCGCCATCGACATCCTCAACGAGGTGGCCAAGGGAAAATTCTGAGCCCCGAACCCCGCCGCCGTGCCGTGCGCATGGCGGTGGAGAAGTTCGGGGCTTCCGAACGCTTCGCATGCGCGCTTCTGGGCCAGAACCGGTCCGCGTTCCGCAAGAAGAAACCCGACATGGGCTTCGAGGAAGCGCAGCTCCGCATGGAGCTGCGCGCCGTCGCCGTGAAGCACCCGGCGTGGGGCTGGCGGAAGGCCCGCTGGCACCTGCTGGCCCAGCCTGCCTGGGACGGCGTGGCGCTGAACAGGAAGCGGGTGCGCCGGCTCTGGCGCGACGAAGGGCTCACCTGCAAACCCAAGGCGCGGAAGAAGCGCCGCACCGGGCCCGGCGCCGGGGAACAAAAGCGGCTCACCGCCGAATACCCGATGCACGTGGTCAGCTTCGACTTCCAGTCCGACGTGACTTCCTGCGGGCGGCACATCCGGTTCTTCAACGTCATCGACGAATACACCCGCACGGCGCTGGCGATCATTCCGCGCCGGTCGTTCAAAGCCGCCGACGTGGTCGCGGTGCTGGAGAACATCATCGCCGAAACCGGCACCGCCCCGACCTACGTCAGGTGCGACAACGGGCCCGAATTTACCGCTGCGGCTCTGGTCAGCTGGTGTAACACCGCCGGGGTGGATACCGCCTTCATCGACCCGGGATCACCCTGGCAGAACGGCTTCATCGAATCCTTCAACGCCCAATTCAGGAGGGAGCAGCTCTCCGGAGAAATCATGGACACCATGGCCGAAGCCACCTATTTGGCCGAGGAATGGAAAGCTATCTACAATCATGAACGGCCCCACGGATCCCTGGACGGCATGACGCCGAACCGCTACTGGGAAAACTGGACGCAAGAAAACCAACTAGCTATCGCATAGACGCTTGATAGGGGTCCCGGTTGTTCCACCGTTCTTATGTGAAAAGGAGCGGATTGTTGATGTCGTTCCAGAGTACTTCGTAGGCGTCCGGGCTCATA
>NZ_JAXCHX010000064.1:0-1433 GCF_035984855.1 Arthrobacter sp. MP_M4 | reverse complement strand
TGGAGTGGTCCCCGGAAGTTGGACACGCAATTTAGGATCCTTCTTCAGGGAGTAGTCAGATGTACTTGAGAAGCACGTTGAGTCACTCCGATGCAGTGTCGGCAATCGAGTTGTTCGAGCAAGGGCTGACCGCGAAGTCCGTCGCGCTGACTCTTGATTTAGCACCTAACCCTGTCCAAATGTTGTATGAACGATGGCAGGTACGAGGATCGGGTGCGCTGATGACAAGAGACCGTAAGCAGTACGACATCGAAACCAAGCTCTTGATCGTGCGACGTCATCTTCAGGGCGTGTCCGGACGCGTCCTGGCCAAGGAGTACGGCCTTCCCTCTCCCGGCACCGTCACGAACTGGACGAGAATTTACCGGCGCGACGGTGAAGACGGCTTACGCCCGAAGAAACGGGGCCGGCCACCGGTCAATCGCGAGAATCCAGTTCCGGAGAGCGAGGTCGAGCAACTCCGAAGGGAGAACGAGCGGTTGCGTGCGGAGGTGGCGTACCTGGGAAAATTGCGGGCCTTGAGGGCACAGGAACGACGCTGAAAGTTCAAGCGATCAATGACCTCAAGGCCGACCACCGGTTGCCGCTGTTGCTGCACCTGGCAAAGATTCCCCGGTCCACGTTCTACGACCACCGCAACCGGCTCACCCGGCCGGATCGGCACGCGGAACTCAAAGAAGCAATTCGTCAGGTCTTCACGCAGGCCCGAAGCGCTTACGGGCATCGACGTGTCCTGGCCATGCTCCTGCGACAGGGATGGACAGTGTCGAAGAAGACCGTGCTGAAGCTCATGCGCGGGCTCGGATTGCAAAGCCCGGTCCGTCGCCGGCGCAGATACAACTCCTTCCGCGGCGAGGTCGGTAAGACGGCTGAGAACGTGTTGAACCGCAAGTTCGAGACCGCCGTCAAACACACCAAGTGGGCCACCGACGTCACCGAGTTCACGGTGGGCACCTCCAAGGTTTACGTTTCACCGGTCCTTGATCTCCATGACAACCGGATCGTCTCTGTCATGGCAGGTCCGTCTCCGAGCGTCAAAATGGTCACCGATGGCCTTCGCACTGCGATCAGCGGCCTCGCTCCGAACGAGCGACCCCTGGTCCATTCAGATCAGGGGTTTCAGTACCGGCATCCGCTCTGGCAGGACACGCTCCGCGAAGCCGGACTGACTCAATCGATGTCCCGTAAGGGCACCTGCTTGGATAACGCCTCCATGGAAGGGTTCTTCAGCCACCTCAAAGAGGAATGGTTCCGGATCCAGCAACCCAGGACCATCGAGCAGTTCCACACCGGTCTAACCGAGTATCTGCGTTGGTGGAACAGCACCCGAATCCAACGGAGACTCGGCTACCTCAGCCCCGACGAATACCTCGCTCACAACCTCGCCGGCGCGTAACGTTTAATTAGGAGTCCAACATTTAGGGACCAGTCCA
>NZ_JAXCHX010000063.1:0-1439 GCF_035984855.1 Arthrobacter sp. MP_M4 | reverse complement strand
ACTCCGCCGATCGCGCCGTAGGTCTGGTTGTAGCTGCTGAAGTTCCCGACGTAGAACCCGAAGGCCAGGGACGCGAGGAGGAAGATGCCGAGCGCGATCAGGGATCCCAGGCTCATCCAGCGGAACTTGGGTTGCTTGACGTTCGGGGTGGCGTAGTACAGGACCGCGATCGCGATGACGATCAGGGCGATCATGACCGGCCACTTCAGGATGTTCCAGCCCGTGAGGAACGCGGTGCCCAGGCCGATGGTGTTCCCGACCGATTCCGCGACGGGCCCGGTCAGGACCAGCATCGCGGCGAGGACCAGGACGATGAGCAGGTTGATGAGCGTCACGGCCAGGATCGTGCCGCGGAGTTTCACAAAGCCCCGGCCCTCATCGATTTCATAGACCCGGTTCATGGCCCGGGAGAACGCCCCGACATACCCGGACGCGGACCAGAGCGCGGTCAGCAGGCCCAGGACCAGGGTGAACCCGGCGGCCTCAGAGGAACTGAGTTGTTCGATCGGGCCCCGGAGCGCGGTGACCGTCTCACCGGGAGCGAAGCCCTGAACGATGTCCAGGAGCGCGGAGGTGGTCTTCGCGGAATCCCCCACGATGCCCAGCAGCGATACCAGGGCCAGCAGGGCCGGGAAAATCGAGAGGACCGCGTAGTACGTCAGGGCCGCGGCGAGGTCCGGGCACTGGTCCGAGGTGAACTCCCGCAGCGTTTTCTTCGCAATGTATTTCCACGAGGGTTTGGAAAGCTCCGCGGGGCTCTCCGCTTTCCGGGAGTCATCCGGTGCCGGGGCCTGCCGGGCCTTGGCGGTGCTGCTCTCCGCGGTTTCAGCGTCAGCGCCGGGCGCTGCGGCGCCGGGATTCTTAACCATCGACAAAGTCCTTCTCTCAAAAATTCACGAACACCCCCGGGTGGTGTCAAGGGAGCCCGGCCCGGTAAAGGCGGTTTTAAGTGCCGCCGGCCGGCTGCCCGGCGCGTCAGCGCAGGACAACCGGCCGGAAACAACAACTACAACACCCGGGGACGCCTAAGCCGGATCAACGACTCAAACAGGCCCGCCAGGTGGTGCCGGGGCGGGTCAGGGCTGCTGGACGGTGTCCTTGGCCTGGGCCGTGCGGTCCTTGACGTCCGCGACCGCGTCCTGGCCCTCGGCCTTGACGTTCCCGGCCGCGTCGGCCGCGGTGGCCTTGACGTTCTCCATCGCTTCCTGCGCCGGTTCCTTCAAACCCTCCGCGACGTGCTTCGCGGCGTCGGTCAGTTCCGTCGTCAACGGCTCGGCCGCGGTCTTCAACGCATCAGCGGCTTCGCGTTCCTTCTGGCTCGCCGGGATCAGCGAGGACACCAACAACCCCGCGCCGAACGCGATCAGGCCCGCCGCCAACGGGTTGCCCCGGGCCTTGGTCTTCAGCTGCGCGGGCGCGTCCCCGACCGCGGCACCGGC
>NZ_JAXCHX010000062.1:0-1563 GCF_035984855.1 Arthrobacter sp. MP_M4 | reverse complement strand
GTGATACGCCCTGCGGCGTCGTGGGTGAATACCGCCTCGCCCAGCCGTGGATTGGCGACGGCGGTCACCCGGCCCGCGGCATTCCGGACGTACGTCGTGGTGGTGCCGTGCGCGTCGGTGAACCGGGTCCGGTTCCCGTCGCCGTCGTACCCCCAGGACAGGCCCTGGCCGCCGCGGGTGCGGGAGGCCAGCTGCCAGCGCCGGTCAAACCCGAGTTCGTGATCCACCGCCAGCCCGTCAGCGCCCGTGTAATCGGTAATGATTATGAGGCGGCGGATCAGGTCACGCTCGACGGCGGCCAGCAGCTTCCCGTCGACCGAAGTGGCGGCTTCCTGCCCGGCGGCGTCATAAGTCCAGGTAGTGGTGTGCACGTCCGGATCGGTCTGGGACAGCTGCAGCCCGGCGGGATCGTAAGTGGCTGTGCCCACCCACCGAGCAGGTCGGTGACGGAATCAACCTGGTCCGTGGCCGAGTAGGTATAGGTGGTCACCCCGCCCACGGGGACGGTGATCCGAACCAAACGCCCGCGGACGTCTTACTCGAACGGGGTCCGTCCGCCGACGCCGTTGACCGTCTCGGTCAGTTCCCCGGCGGCGTTGTATTTGAACCGGCGGGTCCCGTACCAGGAATCCTGGGAAAAGGTCAGCCGCCCGGCCTTGTCATAGCCGGTCCGCGAAACGCCCTGCTGCGACTACCACGCGGTGGACAATTCATCGAACAAGCAGCAGGACAAAATCGACAGGTTACCCGGGAAAATACCCGCCGTTCGCCAAGATTGCACTCGCCATTCCCCACTGGGCGCCGGCACAAGCCAAGATCATCGCCGTCCCAAAGACGTATACCCCGACACGCCCTGCCTTCGTCATCTGATGCGCATCAGGCTTTCGACCTGACCGCCATAAGCCGATGAGAACGAGGAGGCAGGGAATCATCGCGATCTGCATCGGGATCCCGCTACCGTTCCGGTTGTATTTTCCGTCATACGGCATTCGGGTATCCCAGGGAACGTTGGTGAAGGCAAAAACGGCAATACCGACGCACGCCACGAAAGCGATCACGCAAAGAGAATCAATGAACTTGGAGGCCTTCTTCCCCAGGAGCAGGTCCTCGTCCGTGAACTTACCTCGCGAATCTTCATTCCCTGCACCAGAACTCGAACCGTTGGTCACCACGGTTCCACTCCCATCCCACTCTTAATAACTTCTCCGCTGACAGATTTCACGCTTTCAACAATAGCCCCAACGTGAGCCCCACCGTAGGCAGCGCACGAATGGGTCATCCAACCAGGATTCGAGCCCAAGTCAGAAGCCCCAGGGAATCGCGAAGTAAGGGCGCCGCCGGCGCCGTCGAACAATATCTCGGGACCGTTGTACGCCTCCCCGGTGATTGCATGGTCCACGGCGCCTCCCGCTAGAGAACCTCCCGTAGCGACACCATATTCAGTAAACCTTGAAATACGGCCAAACATAGGGCCTGCGAGGTGCCCGCCTTGGGACCCCAGAGCCCCGCTGACGACGCCGTTGGTAAGTGCACCGAAGGCACCCCTTGTTGACCAGTCTTTCT
>NZ_JAXCHX010000061.1:0-1668 GCF_035984855.1 Arthrobacter sp. MP_M4 | reverse complement strand
AGCCTTGATCCACCGATGATCCTTGGATCGGGTCCGGCGTTTTAAACACGAAATGCCCCGTTCTGGGGGAAAATATGGCTTACCACGGTCACATTTTCTTACCAGAATGAGGACACCTCGTAGATGCAAGTTTTCCATAAGCCGTCCGCGGTGTCAGTTTCTTTCGACGAGCCGAATCTCGTGTCGGTGGCAGGGCTGCTTCCGGTGATGACGCTGGCCCGGGACGGCGGGCTGCAGGAGCTCGCCGATGAATGGCTCACGGTGCCCACGGACAAGGGCGCGAATCCCGGGCTGAAGATCGCGTCCCTGGTGGCCGGAATGGTTGCCGGGGCCGACTCGATCGATGACATGGCCCTGCTGCGCCACGGCGGGATGAAACGGCTCTTCAACGCCTGTTACGCGCCCTCCACTCTGGGCTCGTTCCTGCGGTCCTTCACTTTCGGGCATGTCCGGCAGCTGGACGCGGTCGCGTCCCGCTTCCTGGCAAACCTGGCCGGTCGGACCTCTTTGCTGGGATCACCCGCCGCCGGTGACTTCGTGTTCGTGGATGTCGATGACACGATCATCGAGGTCCACGGCTACGCCAAGCAGGGCTCCGGCTACGGGTATTCCGGGGTCCGGGGGCTGAACGCGTTGCTGGCGACGGTCTCCACCACGGAGACGGCCCCGGTGATCCTGGCCCAGCGGCTGCGCAAGGGCGCCGCGAACTCGGCCCGCGGCGCCAAGCGGTTGATCACGGATGCTCTGTCCACGCTCGGGCGTCTGCAGCCCGGCGGGCGGGTGCTCTGCCGGTTCGATTCGGCCTTCTACGGCCATGCAGCGGTTTCCGCGGCCCTGGCCGGCGGGGCGGAGGTGTCGGTGACCGCACGAATGGACCCGGCCGTGAAACGGGCGATCGCAGGGATCCCGGAGACGGCGTGGGAGACGATCGAATACACCGACGCGGTCTTCGACGAGAACAACAACACCTGGGTGTCCCGGGCCGAGGTCGCCGAGACCGGGTTCACCGCGTTCAGCTCCCGCAAAAAGGCTGAGCAGATCACTGGCCGGCTGGTGGTGCGACGCATCCCGGAGCTGAACCGGAAAGCCAGTGACGGACAACCCACCTTGTTTGAAACACACCGTCACCACGCGTTCTTCACCAGCGTGGACCCCGCGGTCCTGGACACCGTCGCGGCGGACAAAACCCACCGCAAACACGCGCAGATCGAGCAGGTCAATGCCGATCTGAAAGACAGCGCGCTGTCGCACATGCCCTCAGGTGTTTTCGCGGCGAACTCCGCCTGGCTCGTTGCCGCGGTCATGGCCTACAACCTCACCCGCGTCGCCGGAATCCTCGCTGCAGGGCTCTTCGGCAAGGCCCGGACCGGTACGATCCGCCGCAAACTCATCCATGTCCCCGCCAGGATCGCCACCAGCGCCCGACGCATCCGTCTTCATTTGCCCGAGTCCTGGCCCTGGCAAACACCATGGAAAGCCCTGTTCCAGACCCTCTACCCGCCGCCGCAACCAGCCTAAACCCCGTCAACCCAGCCACACGGCGCAACCGGACCCACCAGTGGAACACCGAAGGGCAGCGAGGTCCGGCGGTCCGCCATGCCCGAAACCAAAAACCGCCGCTGGCCCGAAAATCAATCAGGACCAACAGCGGATCGGTGGATCAAGGCT
>NZ_JAXCHX010000060.1:0-1795 GCF_035984855.1 Arthrobacter sp. MP_M4 | reverse complement strand
GCAGCGAGGTCCGGCGGTCCGCCATGCCCGAAACCAAAAACCGCCGCTGGCCCGAAAATCAATCAGGACCAACAGCGGATCGGTGGATCAAGGCTAAGGCACCACCGACGGACTCCACGTCGAGCCGTCGCCATACGGGAGGGATCCTTTGAGCGGGCGCCGTCGTCGCTTTGGGCACGTAAGGCTTCGCAGTGGCGCGCTTATCCAAGGCGCTATCTCTTACGACGACGCGCATCTCGCCCGGGTGAAGCATCAGTTGATGATTTCGCCCCGCTCGCTCGAGAGAAGTACCGATAGCCGTTCCCGCCACGTCTGCAGCTGTTCGGGTGTCAGTCGGGCCCACTCGGCGATCTCGCCGCAAATCCGCAACGGGTCTCTGCTCCGGTAGGACCGGGTGGGGTTACCAGGGAACTTCTTGTCGGTCACGTTCGGGTCGTCCTCGAACGCTCCGGTGGGCTCGACCACATACACCCGTGGAGTCGCCGCGCCCTTTGCGAGTTCCGCTGCGAGTTCCGCTGCGATTTCCGCTGCGAGGCCGGCTCCGTCGGCAAGAGCTGTGAAGTAAATGTGGTTCATCACGATCTCGGGGCGGTAGTTCGATCGGTTGCCCGCTGTGAGCAAATCGCCCACCTTCAAATCCGCGACCGTGCCGTGGAAAAAAGGGCCCTCTTCGAGCGGTCTGGACACTTTGAGCTCCTTCTGTCGGCATACTCGGCCCCGCGAGTATGCCACGTCAGCAGTGCCTTGCCGCAAGTCCCCCTCCGCGCTTTATCCTGAGAGTAGGGGAGGAGCCGAGCCAGCCGCCATCAGCGGCGTAGGCACCGCCGGTAACGAAGCTGGCTTCGTCGCTGGTCAGGAACAGCACCACGTTCGCCACTTCGTCCGGGGTTCCCCAGTGGCGCATCGGGATCGGGACCGGTGCCGCCAGCTCTTCCTCGCTTATCAGTGAGCTCCTCATCTCTGTCATGGTGGGACCGCGATACACGGTATTGACCCGCACCTCAGGACCAAGTTCGGCTGCGGTCGCACGGGTGACGCCGACATGCCGTGCTTCGCGGCGGTGTAGGCGATCCCGCCTCCGCCTGCACGGAATCCGGGCACCCGAGGACACGTTCACAAGGGTCCCTCCATGTGCGCGGAGGTCGGCGGCGAAGCGTTGGGTCATCAGGAACACGCCTTTGAGGTCAACGCTGATGACCCGGTCCCAGAGTTCCTCCCCGTCGTCTCCGCCAGCGTCGGGAAGCCATCGTGGATACCGGCGTTGTTCACCAGCACATCCACACGCCCGTAGGCTTCGACGACGGCGACGCGGGCAGCTTCGACGGTGTACGCCGCGGCGATGTTCACGGCGATCGCGGTTGCGTCCCCGCCGTTAGCGCGGATTTTCTCGACCGTGGTGGCCGCGGCGCCGAGGTTCACGTCCATCACAGCCACCTGCGCACCCTCGCGGGCGAATCGGAGTGCGATGCTTCGCCCCATGCCGCTGCCGGCTCCGGTGGTGACCGCTACCTTGCCCTGCAAGCCTGCCAGCCATAATGCCCTTCTTTCCGACGCCGCGCTCGGGCGCCGATCGATGAAACAGCACGGGCGTGCCGCTGAACAGAGGCGGCCCGCCCGTGCTGTGAGTTGGTGCTGGGTGCTGGGTGCTGGCTAGGCCTCGTCGATGACGATGCCGAAGGACTCGGGGTCGAGGGTCTCGAGGTCGAGGGTGTCTCCGGTGTCCAGGGCGTCGATCCGTGCCAGCTCGCTGGTGGTTAGTTCGAAGTCGAAGACGTCGAAGTTCTCGGCGATGCGG
>NZ_JAXCHX010000059.1:0-1953 GCF_035984855.1 Arthrobacter sp. MP_M4 | reverse complement strand
AGACCTCTTAGTCGTTCGGTGTGTGTGGTAACCACCAACCTAAGAGGTCTTCACCCTTTCACCGTGCAACCAACGTCCTGGCCGAGTACACCTAGTGGCGGCCGGCATCAATGATCTTCTCCACGCCGACGGACGAAACGGGACACGGGTGGGCAAGGACGTTATCGCCCGGCTGGAGTCCTTCTGCGATGCTGGAACTTCAAGGCCGGCGCGTGGTCGTGATGTCCCCGAACTGGCGGACGCCGTGTTCCCGGCTTCCAACTGGGCGAGATCCTGGACCTGCGGGAGAGCATGCGGTCCTGGTGCCAGCGGACCTTCCGGGACTTCCTCGACCCCCGGGACGTCCTGGCCGACCGCCGGGCCTTTTCAGCGACGGCCTCCATCCCACGACCGAGGGCCACCGGCTGGTGGCCGAGTCTGTCGGCAGCGTCTGCGCTGCTCCCCGGGCCGCGCGTAGATAATCCGGGACAGCTGTCAGGGCGGTCTACTCCCGCAGCCCATCGGCCTCGCAGCCGCCTCCGGGCCGTGCCGGTCGAAAACGTGTGCGGAGGTTGTCGTCAATAGGTCCGCCCGGACGCGCAGCGACGTTTGCCCTCCCTGGGGCATGTGCCCAGCATCAAACTCACGGCCTTTCGCCGGCGACACCACAGTTGTCTTGGTTCATCGGAGGACGCGGCATAGCTTTCAATTGCCGTACCAGATGTGGCAGTTCAGCGTTTAGCCGGGCCTCGTAGCCGCCTGGGGCGAGCCATGTCGCCAGGATGCCGGCTCGGGGGCACGGCAACGTCCTGTAAGATTTCCGGCCTCCAAGTGGACTCTTCAGCCCGGAAACTGACGCCAATTCCTGCCACCCGACGCCACTGCAGAGCGTGTGATCACCGAGCGTATTGGGCCTCACCGTTCCCGAAGGACCAATTCTCCTTGGCCACTTCGATAAGGCCGATGAATACGTCTTCACGGCGCATGTCGAGGCGGGTATGCAAACGGTTGGCTATCGTCCGGTACAAGTTCTGTTTCTGTTCCACGGATCGGCCTTGGTTGAGAGTTATGTGGATGAAGACCACGTCGTCGGAGCGGCTGATATCCAGATAATTGGGGTCTGCAACGAGCGCGTGGGACTTGTGTTCCTGTATGACCTGGAACCGGTCGTTCGCTGCTACCCCCACGACATCAACGAGAGCGCCGTATACGATATCGCCGATCTCGGCGCGGTATTCGGGGCTCTTGCCCTCCCGTAAGTCGATTCTAACTAGCGGCATTGCTTGTCCTTTGTTATTTATTGGTTTGCGGCAAGCGCTGAACCGGGTTCAGTGACTTGGGTCGCATTGGATGGTGAGGAAACTCAGGGGAAACGGGAGGCGCTAACTTTTTTCTCTACGGCCTCCGCCTCATCGAATTGCTGCCGTGATTGTCAAGGGAAAGAACTGTTCGTGGGCCCTCCGGCTCCCATTCGGTGCGGTAGCCGGACGGGTTCACGAAGACATAGATGAAATGCTCTGCCAGGGCGGCCTCGAGGGCAGCAGCACTGCGGATCAAGTGCCTTGAAAAGCTTCATCCGACTCCGGGTACGGTAAGTCCGTCCGGCCCGTCCTCATGGGCCACGAGAACCTCGGATAAGGCGCGCGGCGGCGACGATGAGCAGGTCAGTTCCAGTTGCAGTCGCCATGGCGCATTCCATGGCCATGTAGGTGCCCTACCAAACGCCATCGTCGGGCTAGCGGTTGGGACGAGGGCTGTGACGACGGCAAGGGGTGCGGCCAAGGCCACCGAGACCTTTGACGGGCATAGAAGACTCTCAAACTGTTTCCTGCCCAGCGGGTTCGCCGGCCATCCACAGGCGAGTTGGCTGGAGGTGTTTATTACCATTGCCCGTAGATCCGGGCCAGCGCGCGTTTGGCCGCGGTGTAGGGCTCAGCCGAGGCGGTGAGGAGCGAACGCGCATTGGCCGCCTCC
>NZ_JAXCHX010000058.1:0-2133 GCF_035984855.1 Arthrobacter sp. MP_M4 | reverse complement strand
TGTTAACGCCAACCCAAAACAGGGCCATTAGTGCCATTTGAAAACAGGGCCACTTGTTGTTCGTTCTATTGTGCCGTACCGGCGGCGGGTTGGTGTTTTTTGAGTCGGTAGCTGTTGCCTTTGAGGCTGATGACGTCGGCGTGGTGGACGATCCGGTCGATCATGGCCGAGGCGATGGTCAGGTCCCCGAAGACGTCGCCCCAGCGGGCGAAGGGTAGGTTGGACGTCAGGATCATCGAGGCGTGTTCGTAGCGGCTGGAGACCAGCTGGAAGAACAGGTTGGCGGCGTCCTGGTCAAACGGGATATAGCCTACTTCGTCGATTATGAGGAGCCCGTAGCGGCGTAGTTTCACCAGTTCCTGGGCGAGTTTCCCGCGGGAATGAGCCTCCTGCAGCCGGGCGACCCAGCCGGTCGCGGAGTCGAAGAGGACCCTGTGCCCGGCCTTGGCTGCCTTGATGCCGATTCCGACCGCGAGATGGGTTTTGCCGGTGCCGGGAGGCCCGAGCAGGACCACGTTCTTGGCCTCGGCAAGGAAGACGCCGGTGCCCAGATGCGCGATAAGGTTCCGGTCCGCGGAGGGCTGGTGGTCGAAGTTGAACTCCTCGAGGTCCTTGTGCGCCGGGAACCTCGCGGCTTTGATCCGGGTCGCCGCTCCGGAGGCTTCGCGTTCGGAGACTTCACGGGAGAGCACGGCGGCCAGGTACTCCTCGTGCGACCAGCCGGCGTCCCGGGCCTGGTCCCCGAGACGGCGGAACCCATCGCTGATCCGTGGCGCGCGCAGAGCCCGGGCGTAGTACTCGATCTGTGACGGTGTCCCGGTCATGAGACCACCTCCAGGACCAGGTTCGGCTGCTGGCCGAGGTCGATGCCGAAGATCTCGTCATAGGCGGCCAGATCCCGCACCTCCACAGATTCTGGCGGTTCGGGACGGCGCACCCGCTGGGTCCGGAAGTCCCGGCGCATCACCGCCGCGCGGGCCACGTGGGCCGGATCGGTCACCACCAGATGCCGGGCCCAGGCCCGGACGTGCGTGGCGATGATGACGCCGTCATGGGTGACCCAGACAGTGTCCAGATCAGCGATGACATCAACGATCCGCCCAATGAACGACGGGTCCACGGAATAGTCGTTGGAGAACACCCGCACGTAGTAATCCCGTGGCAGCCGCACCGCGTTGCGGAACGCCGTTTCCGGGCTTACCGGCGGCAGTTCCCGCATCCTTTCCCGGTCCAGGACGATCAGCTCGTCAGGGCGGCCGTGGCGGGACCGGGAGTACCGGTGGTTGGCCTTGGGCAGCCAGTCCTCCAGCTGGCCGTTGAAATCCACTGGTGAGCGGAAGTCCCGGCCCGGCATGAAGCGTTGCCGGAAGAACCTGTTCATCCGCTCGACCATGCCCTTGGACTCCGGATCCCGCGGCGGCAGCAGCTTGATCTCCAGCCCGAGGGACCCGGCGAACGCGGCCACCGGCTGGGTGGGCCGGCGCCGGCCGATGCCGGACTCGTTGTCCCACAGCAGCCGGGACGGAACAGCCTGCGCGTCCTGGAGAAGAGTCCACATTCCGCCCAAAAGGTCCGGCGTCGTCCGTGAGGGCAGCATCCGTGCCTGGACGAATCCCGAGAACGCCGAAGTCATCACCAGCACCGGTGGCGTGTCGTTCTGGCCTGCACCGACGGGCAGCGGCTCGTGCGGGAACCAGAGATCGCACTGGACCTGGAACCCCGGCTCGTGGACCAGACGGTCAGCCGGGTCCGGCGGCGCATATTCAGGCCGGATCGCGGCGACCTTCGCCCGGAACAGCGACGCGGAACCGGACCAGCCCACCCGCTCCGCGAGCGTTGCGGCCGGCATCGTCGGCGTCTTCACCAACAGCTCCCGCACCCTGGGAGCAAACGCATCAAAACTCGATACTCCGGCCGCCCGCTGGTACTTCGGAGCCCGGTCCGACTCCAGCGCCCGGTCAACCGTTCCGCGGGAAACCCCCACGATCCTGCCGATCTCACGCTTCGAGTGCTTGCCCGTCGAAAACAGGTGGCGTATCTCCGCCCAATCATCCAAATTGATCACCTTCCATGATGGTCGGTGGCCCTATTTTCAGTTGGCGTTTCTGGCCCTATTTTCGGTTGGCGTTAACA
>NZ_JAXCHX010000057.1:0-2609 GCF_035984855.1 Arthrobacter sp. MP_M4 | reverse complement strand
GTCGCACTCTCCGCAACAGCGGCGGCGACTCGAACAACAATACACACCCCCACGACCAACCACAAATCCACCCCCCGCGCCCTCCATCACACGCATTCGGGACCGCCTCCCGATACGATCAGGAAATGATGGCAGAACACCGGCGCCAGAAGCAAGTCCCCCTCCACCGACGCGTGTCCGGACCGGCCGCCGCCGGGCTCTCCCGGGGCGACGTGGCTTCGCGGATGAGCAGCGGCCTCGACAACCGCGTACCGGACGCTACCAGCCGAAGCCTCTGGGAAATCGTCCGCGCCAATGTACTGACTCTTTTCAATGCGATCGTCGGCACGAGCTTTGTCCTCCTGCTCCTGCTGGGCAGCTGGCAGGATGCCCTTTTTGGACTGGCTGCCGTCGGCAACGCCGTCATCGGTGTCGTGCAGGAGTACCGGGCCAAAAGGTCCCTGGACCGCCTCGCCGTCCTTGAAGCCCCACAGGCCAGGGTGCTGCGGGACGGCATGGTGCAGGAAATCCCGACCGCCGACGTCGTCCTTGACGACGTCCTGGTGCTCCGGGCCGGCGACCAGGTGACAGCCGACGCTTCCGTCCTCGAGAGTGGAGGATTGGAGTCCGACGAGTCGCTCCTGACGGGGGAGTCGGACCCCGTGGACAAGGACACAGGAACCGAAGTGCTCTCCGGCTCGCTCATTGTCGCCGGCCGGGGTACCGCGCGGGTGGTCCGCGTGGGAGCTGATTCCTTTTCCAGCAAACTCGCCGCTGACGCGAAGCGGTTCTCGTTGGTCAACTCAGAAATTCGGAACAGCCTTAACCGTATCCTCGGCTGGGTGAGCTGGGCACTGCTGCCGGTGGCTATCATCGTTGCGAACGGTGAAATGCAATCCCGGGGCGGCTGGGAAGCCGCCATAGCCAACGGCGCGTGGACATCCGCGGTGGTGGGTGTGATTGCCAGCGTCATCGCGATGGTTCCGTTGGGGCTGGTCCTGCTCTCGAGCGTTGCTTTCGCCGTCGGCGGGGTGCGGCTGGCCAGCGAAAAGGTCCTGATCCAGGAGCTGGCGGCGGTCGAGGGCCTGGCCCGCGTCGATGTCCTCTGCCTCGACAAGACCGGAACGCTTACGGAGGGCAGGATCGTCTTCGACGGCGTGCACGAACTTGACGGCCCCGCACAAGCCGGGTGGGAACATGCTCTGGGCTGGTTCGCCGCAGATCCGGATGCCAACGCGACATCCCGCTGCCTTGAATCGGATTTCGAGCACGACGGCGGCATCCCGGCCGTCTCGTCGGTTCCGTTCTCGTCCGCCCGGAAATGGAGCTCCGTGACTTTCGACGGAGGAGGTACCCGGGCGGGCTCGTGGATTCTTGGGGCCCCGGAGGTGGTGCTGTCCGGAAGAACCGATGGAGCGGACGGGATGCCGGCGGCCGGCAACGCCTTGGTAAAGGCGGGCCGTCTCGCTGCCACAGGGTTACGGACCGTGGTGCTGGCGTATGCCGACGGCGCCGCAATCACTGCCGACAAGGCGACGCTTCCGGCACGGCTGCATCCCGTGGTTGTGCTGACCTTTAGGGAACAGATCCGTGCCGATGCCCGGCAGACGCTCGATTACTTCCGCGAACAGGGAGTCGAATTGAAAATCATCTCGGGGGATGACCCGCGGACGGTTTCTGCGATCGCCCGGGCAGTCGGCCTGGACGTCGACGATGGGTACGATGCCAGGCAGCTCCCGGCCGATCCTGTCCTGCTCGAGGAAGCAATGGACGCGAACACCGTCTTTGGCCGGGTCAGTCCTGAACAGAAAAAAGACATGGTGGCGGCGCTGCAGCGCCGTGGGCATACGGTTGCGATGACCGGCGACGGCGTCAACGATGTGCTCGCGTTGAAGGAAGCAGACCTTGGCATCGCCATGAACTCGGCGGCGCCCGCCACGAAGGCAGTGGCGCGGCTGGTGCTGCTGGACGGCCGGTTCGACCGGCTCCCGGGGGTGGTGGCGGAGGGACGCCGGGTGATTGCCAACATTGAGCGCGTGTCCAAGCTGTTCCTCAGCAAAACCGCCTACTCAATTGCAATCGCCGTCAGTTTCGGTCTCTTGAATCTGCAGTTTCCTTTCCTGCCGCGCCAGCTGTCCTTCACGGACGGACTTACGATCGGGATCCCGTCATTCTTCCTGGCCTTGATGGCCAACAGCCAGCGCTACCGGCCGGGATTCCTGCGCCGGTCACTGGCGTTTTCCATCCCCGCGGGCCTCATTGTCGCAGCCGCCTTGCTGGGGCTAAACCTGTACGCAGGCTCCCGCGGCAACGCGGGAGCGGCACCCGAATCATTACAGTCCGCGTCGGTCCTGACCCTGGCCGTCACCGGGCTGTGGATTCTCTGGGTGGTCTCCCGCCCCCTGGACGCCAAGAAGGTGGGCGTGCTGCTGATGATGTGCGCAAGCCTCGTCATCCTGCTGAACGTGCCGTTGGCTCAGAGCTTCTTCCACCTGGCCTGGCCACCGCCGGACGTGCTGTGGGTGGCCGCCGTCGCCGTGGTGGGCGGGGGGCTCGCCGTTGAGTTCCTGGCGTTGGTCCACGGCCGGCGGTTCCCCCGTTAGGTTCCGTTGTGGCCGGCCCTGGCCGAA
>NZ_JAXCHX010000056.1:0-3168 GCF_035984855.1 Arthrobacter sp. MP_M4 | reverse complement strand
CACCAACCCGCCGCCGGTACGGCACAATAGAACGAACAACAAGTGGCCCTGTTTTCAAATGGCACTAATGGCCCTGTTTTGGGTTGGCGTTAACAGCGCAGTTTCCGAAGAGTGCCAACCGCCTCATCATGGTTCAGAATGCTTGGCGGCCCGAGGACTCTGCTTTGGCGCGCCCGGCTGCCCACGGTTCTGACGGTTGGACTCCGGTCAATCTGCCCGTCACCGATAAGGTCATCAGAGGCCTGCTATCCCAAGGCTTCACCTGGGTAAATTTGTCGGCAGGTGGGGTCGCGCAGCGTCACAAGGACACACAGATCTCCGATCTGTTTTAGTCAGGCGAGGCAATCAGGCACGAACGACGAATGGCATTCCATTGACGAGTAAGTATCCAGAGAATCCGTGGTGGCATCAAGAGCATGATGCTCCGATCCTGATCATGATGCGGCACGAATGGGACGAGGCTGTTGCCTCCGGGCACGTAACGCCCGAACATGTGATGCAACGACTCAAGAACATTGCCGACCACGTCTTCGACAATCAAACCGTCATGGGGTTCGACGACGAAGGTTTCGTCGTCAGCCTGGTTGCCGAGGGACTTCCGCTCGCAGGTGGAGTCAAGTTATACGTGTATTCCAATGATCACCCACCCCCGCACGTGCATATTCAACTGAAATCTCATCCGGGCGCGAAGCTGCGGGTCAATCTGGCAACCGGCGAGTTCATGGACGACGCTCCTAGGGGCATCGACACGAAGAAGCTGAAAGGCTTCCAATCGGCGATCCTGGAAAATCACGCGATTCTGGCCGGATGGTGGCAGGACTATCACGGCGACCCGGTGTTGCTGGGGTGATCCCTGCTGCTCATGGATTCAATGTTGTGTCCGGCCGGGAGCGGATCGTCGCCTTGAGGCAGGATTCCACCGGTGGATCCACTTCCTGAGCTTGGGCTCGGCTTGGGGTTTGCGGTCAACTGCGGCTCATAGTCGTTTGCCTGCTGTCACGACGGAGCCAATTGCACTCAGCATGAAAAGGGTCGTGTCACAGTGGTTGCATTGCGAGCCAAGTGTCAGGCGAAGTGTCCTCAAGCCCCTCCAGGACAAACGCCTGGCCCGGACCGAGGACTTCTTCGATGCCTTCGATGAGTTTGCTCAGGTGCCACCGGGAGACCGTGCGCCCCCGCACCACTTCGATTACGAAGACGATGGTCCTGTTGGTCTGGTCCTGATAGCGCCAGACGTTATCCCAGGCAAGCTGGCCCGCGATCTCCTTGATCGCGGACAACTGGTGTTTAGTCACCAATTTGGTCGCTCCTCCCCCAAAGTCAGTGGTCTACCAGAATGCCAACGACGCCGCCGTGGATTTTGGCGCTCTTGCCCATCATGACGGGATCCTCGCCGCCTATGCTCCGCCTCAGGCCAAGGAAAAGTTCTGGGTTGATCAAATCAAGGCCTGCCACGCTGTTGACGATGGCGCGGCTCGGACCAAGTAGAACGCCGGAGAGCCCAAGCCACCCGAGATCTGGAGGTCCGCGCGAGTCAACGAGACATTGGATGCGTCATCAGTCGCTGTCTGCTGTCGTCGCACCGAGCACGCGCCGAACCGTGCGTTCGCTGGTCACCATAAGTCTGGCGATCTCTGCCACCGTGCGGCCCCTCGATTTCATCCGGACGACCTCGTGCTTGCGTTCTTCAGACAGGGAGGGAGGGCGTCCCCCGACCCTGCCGCGCCTCCGCGCGGCTTCGAGGCCGGAGTGCACCCGCTCCACCAAAATGGCCTTCTCCAGAGCGGCCAGGGAAGCCATCACGGACAGGACCATCAAACCGGCTGGCGTTCCCGTGTCCACGCCAAGCGTCAGTATGCGCAGCGAGATTTGCCCTTCGCGAAGGCCCTCGACCAGAGCGAGTAGGCTCTTTGTGTTTCGGCCGAGTCGATCCAAGGCGTGAACGACGATGACATCGCCAGGACGCGCATACTCGAGCATTTCGTCCAGGCCCGGGCGCGAGTCCTGGCTTCCCGACACCCCATGGTCCTGGTAGATCCGGTCGCAGCCAGCTTCGTGAAGGGCGTCGAGCTGCCGCTCGAGATTCTGATCGGTCCTCGAAACTCGGGCATACCCCAGGACCGCTCCGGCAGAAACCCGGCTTGTGTCGTGAGGGATTCGCCGGAGGTTTTCGCCGGGCCGCTTAGCGTCCTCGGGGCTACCGGCGGTCGCGTGGCCATTATCTTTAGTATCTGTCATCGGGAAATGCAGCGCGTCTTGGGTCGTATCTTCGGTGGTCATCTCGTTAGTCTTCCTGTGATGTCGCATGGCGTTCGCGGCGACTAGTCTCGGCGAGCCTCTCTAGCAGAGCCAGCCGTTCATTCGGTGGTGTTTCGCGGTAGACCTGAACCACGAAATTGCAGTCGAGGGTCGCTGACATGCTGAGCTCCTCCAGAGGGCCGATCAGCTCCAGCATTTCGTTCCGCGGGTCTGCGAGCCGCGGGTGCGCGCCGTGGAAGAACCGGTCGAGCCAGTTGGTCCGAAGCATGTCACCGGCGACGTACTCGATGGCCTCCGAAAAATGCCTGTCCCCCCTTGCTCGGCACAGGAGAAGGGCATCCTGGTTGGCGGCAGTCCAGTGAGCAGCCTCTGCATAGTGGCGTCCGAGGAGGCAAGCCGCTACCGCGCCCAGATACAACTCGTCAATCAGAACATCAGCATCCACGCCGCCGGGGAAGTCACGAATAGACTCAGCGTGGAACGCGATTTCATCCGTCATGTATTCACGGTCAGCGTCCATTTGCGGGCCTCCCCATTTGAAGAGTTCGGCGTTGTCGCATTGGACCAGACCCGATTCGGCGGGAAGCTATGAAGTAGGCCAAATCTTGGGCCCTATGCGCGCAGCCTGCCTTTTTCCCCCAGCGCTTGGCCCGCGGCTTGGGGTAATTTGCTGCTTTAGAAGTTCTCATGTTTGTTATGTGTGCGGAGCCAAGGGATTCCCTCCCCGGTGCAGGTGATCTCACAACGATGGCTGCGGGTGATGAGCTCATTGGGTTGCGCGGCCTGGGCTTCCTTATTCACGTACCGGAACTTGCCCCCCCGTTACCTTTCTTATAGCCCCTAAACGAGCAAGAATCGGGGTTGCTGGCCTGTCGCTCCTGGCATGATTGAGTCCCCCAGTCGAATGTA
>NZ_JAXCHX010000055.1:0-3169 GCF_035984855.1 Arthrobacter sp. MP_M4 | reverse complement strand
GGGGGGGTGTCCCTATGTTCTTTGTCAAGCTGGTTGGGTGGTTTTCGGAGATTGGGGTTTGCCGGGTTTTTGGGCAGGAGGGAGTGGTCGGTGGCGCGTGGTCGGCCGGCTGCTGGGCTGGTTGTTTAGGCGGCTTTGACCGCGGGTGCCTCGTAGAGCACTCCGTCGCGCAGCATCGCGAACAGTACATCGCAGCGGCGTCTGGCGAGGGCGATCAGGGCCTGATTATGCCGTTTGCCTTGGGCTCGTTTGCGGTCGTAGTACGCCCGTGAGACGGGGTCTTTCAGGGCCGCGAATGCGGAGAGGAAGAACGCCCGTTTGAGGATCTTGTTGCCCTTTTTTGAGGAGTGGTCTCCACGGATCGAGGTACCGGATCGCCACGTCACCGGCGCGAGTCCGGCGTAGGATCCCAGATGCCCGGCGGTCTTGAATTCCTTGCCGGCAACCTCGGTAATGATCCGTGCTGCCGTCCTGACGCCGACCGCCGGTAGGGACGTCAGGAGTTCGTGAAGAGGGTGGGCCTCCACGATGGCTTCAACCTGGGTCAGGACCTCGGCACGGGAGGTGCGTAGTTGGGTCAGCTGCGCGGCGAGTTGGGGCAACACGACGCCGGCGGCACCAGTGCCGGCCACGACTACGCTCTGCTCACCCAGAGCGGTGAAGATCTCTTCTGCCCAGCGCCTGCCGGCCCGCGGCGCGGACTTGGACATGAACGCGGCGACCCGGCTCTGGCCAGCCCGGCGCAGAGCCTCAGGGGCCGGGTATTTCCGCAGCAGTTCGGCCATTACGGGGTGGTCCAGGTGCGGACCGATGGCCCGCTCCAAGGCCGGGTGGATCTGCGTGAGGAGCCCGCGGATCCGGTTCGAGGCGGCGGTGGCCTGCTTGGCCAGGTCGTCGTCAAAACCGCAGAGCATCGACAGCTCTGCGGCCTGTTCATCGGCGACGGCAATCGAGCGCAGCGTGTGCGGCATGCTCCGGGCGGCCTCAGCAATGATGTAAGCGTCTCGGGCATCCGTCTTGGCCTCACCGGGGTGCAGGTCGGCGATGCGGCGCATCGCTAGGCCCGGCAGGTAACCGACGAGGATACCGGCATTCTGCGCCACAGCGACCGGCAGTGCACCGATGGTGGCCGGCTGGTCCACGACGAGTAAAAGCGTGCCGTGCTTGGTGAGACTGTCGATGATCGCCCGCAGTTCCGCCTCGTCTTGCGGCAGTGCCTTATCGAGCAGTTTCTTGCCGTTCCTGTCCAACGCCACCGCGTGGTGGTTGGACTTACCGACATCGACGCCGATAAACACATCGACGAGTTCGTGATCCTTAATCACTACTACCTCCAGAGGTGAAACCCAATGAGACCGTGCTGGTCTGTCTGCGGCCCCAGAGCTCGGCATCCACGTTACGGCCGACCTACCACGATGGTGTCTGCAGCTGGTCCGGTCCCCATTAGCGATCCTCTGGCGCCTATCGAACCCCGGTGACAACACCCCCCGGATCATACATTCGACTGGGGGACTCAATCATGCCAGGAGCGACAGGCCAGCAACCCCGATTCTTGCTCGTTTAGGGGCTATAAGAAAGGTAACGGGTGTCCCTATGTTCTTTGTCAAGCTGGTTGGGTGGTTTTCGGAGATTGGGGTTTGCCGGGTTTTTGGGCAGGAGGGAGTGGTCGGTGGCGCGTGGTCGGCCGGCTGCTGGGCTGGTTGTTTAGGCGGCTTTGACCGCGGGTGCCTCGTAGAGCACTCCGTCGCGCAGCATCGCGAACAGTACATCGCAGCGGCGTCTGGCGAGGGCGATCAGGGCCTGATTATGCCGTTTGCCTTGGGCTCGTTTGCGGTCGTAGTACGCCCGTGAGACGGGGTCTTTCAGGGCCGCGAATGCGGAGAGGAAGAACGCCCGTTTGAGGATCTTGTTGCCCTTTTTTGAGGAGTGGTCTCCACGGATCGAGGTACCGGATCGCCACGTCACCGGCGCGAGTCCGGCGTAGGATCCCAGATGCCCGGCGGTCTTGAATTCCTTGCCGGCAACCTCGGTAATGATCCGTGCTGCCGTCCTGACGCCGACCGCCGGTAGGGACGTCAGGAGTTCGTGAAGAGGGTGGGCCTCCACGATGGCTTCAACCTGGGTCAGGACCTCGGCACGGGAGGTGCGCAGTTGGGTCAGCTGCGCGGCGAGTTGGGGCAACACGACGCCGGCGGCACCAGTGCCGGCCACGACTACGCTCTGCTCACCCAGAGCGGTGAAGATCTCTTCTGCCCAGCGCCTGCCGGCCCGCGGCGCGGACTTGGACATGAACGCGGCGACCCGGCTCTGGCCAGCCCGGCGCAGAGCCTCAGGGGCCGGGTATTTCCGCAGCAGTTCGGCCATTACGGGGTGGTCCAGGTGCGGACCGATGGCCCGCTCCAAGGCCGGGTGGATCTGCGTGAGGAGCCCGCGGATCCGGTTCGAGGCGGCGGTGGCCTGCTTGGCCAGGTCGTCGTCAAAACCGCAGAGCATCGACAGCTCTGCGGCCTGTTCATCGGCGACGGCAATCGAGCGCAGCGTGTGCGGCATGCTCCGGGCGGCCTCAGCAATGATGTAAGCGTCTCGGGCATCCGTCTTGGCCTCACCGGGGTGCAGGTCGGCGATGCGGCGCATCGCTAGGCCCGGCAGGTAACCGACGAGGTTACCGGCATTCTGCGCCACAGCGACCGGCAGTGCACCGATGGTGGCCGGCTGGTCCACGACGAGTAAAAGCGTGCCGTGCTTGGTGAGACTGTCGATGATCGCCCGCAGTTCCGCCTCGTCTTGCGGCAGTGCCTTATCGAGCAGTTTCTTGCCGTTCCTGTCCAACGCCACCGCGTGGTGGTTGGACTTACCGACATCGACGCCGATAAACACATCGACGAGTTCGTGATCCTTAATCACTACTACCTCCAGAGGTGAAACCCAATGAGACCGTGCTGGTCTGTCTGCGGCCCCAGAGCTCGGCATCCACGTTACGGCCGACCTACCACGATGGTGTCTGCAGCTGGTCCGGTCCCCATTAGCGATCCTCTGGCGCCTATCGAACCCCGGTGACAACACCCCCCGGATCATACATTCGACTGGGGGACTCAATCATGCCAGGAGCGACAGGCCAGCAACCCCGATTCTTGCTCGTTTAGGGGCTATAAGAAAGGTAACGGGGGGG
>NZ_JAXCHX010000054.1:0-3505 GCF_035984855.1 Arthrobacter sp. MP_M4 | reverse complement strand
CCCGGTGGGTGCAAACGCTTTTGAATCGTTTGCCCGGGTGGTGTGTGGTGTAAGTTATCGGCCTATTAGTACCGGTCAGCTTCACGAGTCGTTAGTCCTCGCTTCCACATCCGGCCTATCAACCCAGTGGTCTGGCTGGGGGCCTCTCACACACAAGGTGTATGGAAATCTCATCTCGAAGCGAGCTTCCCGCTTAGATGCTTTCAGCGGTTATCCCATCCGAACGTAGCTAATCAGCGGTGCACTTGGCAGTACAACTGACACACCAGAGGTTCGTCCGTCCCGGTCCTCTCGTACTAAGGACAGCCCTTCTCAAATTTCCTGCGCGCGCAGCGGATAGGGACCGAACTGTCTCACGACGTTCTAAACCCAGCTCGCGTACCGCTTTAATGGGCGAACAGCCCAACCCTTGGGACCTACTCCAGCCCCAGGATGCGACGAGCCGACATCGAGGTGCCAAACCATGCCGTCGATATGGACTCTTGGGCAAGATCAGCCTGTTATCCCCGAGGTACCTTTTATCCGTTGAGCGACGGCCATTCCACAATGTACCGCCGGATCACTAGTCCCGACTTTCGTCCCTGCTCGAGATGTCTCTCTCACAGTCAAGCTCCCTTGTGCACTTACACTCGACACCTGATTGCCAACCAGGCTGAGGGAACCTTTGGGCGCCTCCGTTACTTTTTAGGAGGCAACCGCCCCAGTTAAACTACCCATCAGGCACTGTCCCTGACCCGGATTACGGGCCGAAGTTAGATGTCCAAAGTGACCAGAGTGGTATTTCAACGATGACTCCACCCGAACTGGCGTCCGGGTTTCAACGTCTCCCACCTATCCTACACAAGCCACTCCGAACACCAATACCAAACTATAGTAAAGGTCTCGGGGTCTTTCCGTCCTGCTGCGCGTAACGAGCATCTTTACTCGTACTGCAATTTCGCCGAGTTTATGGTTGAGACAGCGGGGAAGTCGTTACTCCATTCGTGCAGGTCGGAACTTACCCGACAAGGAATTTCGCTACCTTAGGATGGTTATAGTTACCACCGCCGTTTACTGGGGCTTGAATTCTCAGCTTCGCCTTGCGGCTAACCGGTCCTCTTAACCTTCCAGCACCGGGCAGGAGTCAGTCCGTATACATCGTCTTGCGACTTCGCACGGACCTGTGTTTTTAGTAAACAGTCGCTTCCCCCTGGTCTCTGCGGCCCCTGCACGCTCCGGACAGCTGGTGTCCATCACGATGGGGGCCCCCCTTCTCCCGAAGTTACGGGGGCATTTTGCCGAGTTCCTTAACCATAATTCTCTCGATCGCCTTAGTATTCTCTACCTGATCACCTGTGTCGGTTTGGGGTACGGGCGGCTAAAACCTCGCGTCGATGCTTTTCTCGGCAGCATAGGATCACCAAATCCCCCCTTGACGGGGGTCCCATCGGGTCTCAGGCATCATGAACAGCGGATTTGCCTACCGTTCGCCCTACATCCTTAGACCGGGACAACCATCGCCCGGCTTGGCTACCTTCCTGCGTCACACCTGTTAATACGCTTGCCTCCCAGGATCAGGTCCCGCGCTCCACCAAAACCCTTCACCCACAAGGGGTGTCAGGCAGGTCTCGGGCAGTTAGTATCCCCTGTTCAACATGGACGGTTTTTCGCCGGTACGGGAATATCAACCCGTTGTCCATCGACTACGCCTGTCGGCCTCGCCTTAGGTCCCGACTTACCCAGGGCAGATTAGCTTGACCCTGGAACCCTTGATCATTCGGCGGACGGGTTTCTCACCCGTCTTTCGCTACTCATGCCTGCATTCTCACTCGTGTAGGCTCCACCGCTGGTTTACACCGCGACTTCACTGCCCACACGACGCTCCCCTACCACTCCAGACGCCTGAACCACAAGGGCTTAGCTAATATCTGAAATCCACAACTTCGGCGGTGTACTTGAGCCCCGCTACATTGTCGGCGCGGAATCACTTGACCAGTGAGCTATTACGCACTCTTTTAAGGATGGCTGCTTCTAAGCCAACCTCCTGGTTGTCTTCGCAACTCCACATCCTTTCCCACTTAGCACACGCTTAGGGGCCTTAGTTGGTGGTCTGGGCTGTTTCCCTCTCGACTATGAAGCTTATCCCCCACAGTCTCACTGCTGCGCTCTCACTTACCGGCATTCGGAGTTTGGCTGACGTCAGTAACCTTGTAGGGCCCATTAGCCATCCAGTAGCTCTACCTCCGGTAAGAAACACGCAACGCTGCACCTAAATGCATTTCGGGGAGAACCAGCTATCACGAAGTTTGATTGGCCTTTCACCCCTACCCACAGCTCATCCCCTCCATTTTCAACTGAAGTGGGTTCGGTCCTCCACGACGTCTTACCGTCGCTTCAACCTGGCCATGGGTAGATCACTTCGCTTCGGGTCTAGATCACGCCACTGCAACGCCCTATTCAGACTCGCTTTCGCTACGGCTTCCCCACACGGGTTAACCTCGCGACGTAACACTAACTCGCAGGCTCATTCTTCAAAAGGCACGCCGTCACAGCTACAAGGCTGCTCCGACGGATTGTAAGCACACGGTTTCAGGTACTGTTTCACTCCCCTCCCGGGGTACTTTTCACCTTTCCCTCACGGTACTGGTCCGCTATCGGTCATTAGGGAGTATTTAGGCTTATCAGGTGGTCCTGACAGATTCACACGGGATTTCTCGGGCCCCGTGCTACTTGGGATACTCCCCGGGCGGTACACAACATTTCGGTTACGGGGCTCACACCCTCTCTGGCCGGCCTTTCAAGACCGTTCACCTATGCCTGCACTACACACCCCACTGTCCCGGCAGAGACAGAATGGGAAGTCCCACAACCCCGACCATGCAACGCCCGCCGGCTATCACACATGGAACGGTTTAGCCTGATCCGCGTTCGCTCGCCACTACTGACGGAATCACTATTGTTTTCTCTTCCTGCGGGTACTGAGATGTTTCACTTCCCCGCGTTCCCTCCACGCACCCTATGTGTTCAGATGCGGGTCACCAGGTGACTCGCGCCCCTGGCGGGGTTTCCCCATTCGGACACCCTGGGATCACAGTCCGGTTATCGACTCCCCCAGGCTTATCGCAGATTCCTACGTCCTTCTTCGGCTCCTAATGCCAAGGCATCCACCGTGTGCTCTTAAAAACTTGACCACAAAAGATCAAAAACGCTAATTTTCGAGAGAACCACGAAAACCAGCCACACCCAACAACACCCCACAGCAGGGATGCCACCACGCGCAGCCAGATCCAGGTTCATATTCTTGGAAATTGCTTCTTTATAAAAGATGCTCGCGTCCACTATGTAGTTCTCAAACAACAACCCCAAACCACACACCCCACACGCACCCCGCAAAAAAAAGGGGGCGACACCGTGTGCTCGCTGCAGCCAGGAAACCAGAAACACAAGTCCCGGCAGAACAACAACCCCAAAAAGGCCATCCCCCCACCGGTCCTGTTGCCTCAGGACCCAACAGTGTGCCAAACAC
>NZ_JAXCHX010000053.1:0-3709 GCF_035984855.1 Arthrobacter sp. MP_M4 | reverse complement strand
CGGCACCGGCACCTTCACCGCCCCGACCAAACCCGGGACCTACCCGTACCACTGCATCTTCCACGGCAACATGCACGGCACCATCACCGTGAAATAGCACTGCACGGGATGTGGCTGCCCTCCCGTCAAAAAAACTCTTCACCGGAATCGGTGCCCGCCTGCATTCCACCGCTGAAGAACTCCTTCCGCGGGCGGTAGTACCCAGCGGACTGTCCCGACATGACTGCTCAGCAGTTTAATTGTTCGGCATGACGAAACCGTCCGGGCAAATTCCCTCCTCTTAAGAACCGTACCGACCGGTCTGTCTGGTTTGCGTGTAGTGTCTGCTTCTGATGGAACACTCCCGGAACCTCTTAGTCGACCCCGCCTACAAGACCGCCGCGCCGCCACCGGCTCCGTCGGGGGCGCGAGAGCGGATTATGGCCGCTGCCTATGAGTTGTTCGCGCAGCGCGGCATACGCGATGTCGGCATCGCGGAGCTTATATCGCGGGCCGGGGTTGCCAAGGCCACGTTTTACAGTCACTTCGCCTCCAAGGACGATCTAGCCCTGGCCTTCCTGGAACGCTGCCATCAGGTGTGGACTGTCGAGCAGATCATCTCAGAGTCCAGAAGAAGGGCCGATGACCCCACAGCGCAGTTGCTGGCCATTTTCGATGTTCTGGACGGGTGGTTCCGCCGGGACGACTTCGAGGCCTGCTCCTTCATAAACACCATGCTGGAAATGGGAACCACTCATCCATTGGGGAAGGCTGCGGCCGGCTACCTGGCCCAGACACGGGAATTCATGCGGACTCTCGCCACGGAAGCAGGCCTAGAGGATCCGGACCGCTTTGCCCGGTCCTGCCACATCCTGACGAAGGGCTCCATCATCTCCGCCGTTGAGGGAGACAAAGAGGCAGCCATTTGGGCCAAACGCATGGCCCTCTCCCTCATCGCAGAACACGGCGGCGAAGCACCGCTGACCCAACCAACACAGGGAACCTCCTGACCGGTGGCCGGCCTCACACGTCGCCTGCACGTTCCCCAGTCATGATGCACTCCAACCGTGAAGGGCTCCATGCCAGTACCACCTGTACCCCCGGCAGGATTGCCGGGCTTAGAAACTGAGGAACTGCTTGGGCACGTGGACACGCGGTCTCTGACCGCACTGCTGGGCCGCATCGCGAAGCATGACAATGACGCCTTTGAGGAATTTTTCGCTGACACCAAAAAAGAAGTGTTTGCGACGATCCTGGCCGTTCTCGTGTCAAGGGAGCTCAGCGAGGACACGTCCCAAGAGGTATACATCCAAGTGTGGAACACAGCGGACCGGTTCGATCCAGGACGCGGGGCCCCGATGGCCTGGCTGCTGACCATTGCGAGACGCCGTGCCGTGGACCACGTCCGAGCCGAACAATCCCACCGGAATCGCCTGGCACGTTTTTCATCGGAGAACCACATCACCGATCACGATGTGGTGGCAGAGGCCGCTATCACAATCTTTGAAGCCGAGGATGTCACCCGTCATTTGCTTTCACTATCCGCACTCCAGCACGCCGCAATCAATCTTGCCTTCTTTGAAGGCCTGACATATCCGGAAGTGGCGAACATCCTGAACGTGCCGCTGTCCACAGTAAAAAGCCGTATTCGGGACAGCATTTCCAAACTTCGACACTCCATGGCGGAAACTTCAAGCGCACGTTGCCGTCTCGATGGTCGAAAACTGGGCGGCCCAGAACGGAAAATCGAGGTGGCGCCCCTCACCGTTCCTGACAGTTGCGTTAAGTTGGTCACGGTGACTGACGGTCCACCTGCGGGGTGCGTCGGTCATTACCTGTAGTTCGCTCCCGGGCAGGATCGTGTGGGTGCGCTGGCCGAATCCTTCAGAGGGCACACCGGCGTCGCCGTCACCGTCCAGCCCGAACGCGGGTCCACTCGCGTTGATCAGATCATTCCGGAAACCTTCCCGCCGAAGTCTGCCATGCGTGCAACGGCTGCTTCCTTGTCTGCCTGCTGACACAACGCAAGGGCACCGTTGCGTTGTTCTTCGCTGACCTTGAGTTCTTCATTGACCGAGGAGAACGTGCGCGTGAATCCGTCGTAGAACTCATCTTCGTCTTTGGTCAGGTCAGCCGTCATTTCGACGGCCGCGTCCGTGGCCAGGAGTCCGCCCGGGTTGTCATCGGTCTGCACCCGGCAGGGTGGAACGGCTGAGGTGAAGACCACGCTGCGCAGCCGTTCGGCGCCATACCTACGAAGTAGCGGGCGGATTCGCCCCCGCCCATGGAGAACCGACCGGGGTGACGTCGTTGAGATCAAGTTGCTTCAGCATTGCGGGCAGGTCCGCGACTTGTCGCTGCCGCCAACGCCGCGCCGGTCATAGGTGATGACCCGGTATCCGGCGTCATCCGTGTGCCGGTTGGCGCGAGTCCACGCAGGTCCCAGGCATGGTGTCTTCGATGCGAAATCCGCCGCGGGGCAGCATGCCCAGCGAGTTGGCTGGGTCGCGGCCTCAGGATGACTTCGAAAACATTAGACCCGGACGCCGGGTGGGCAGTCCGCGGGGGCGGGCGTGACGAATAGTCCGTGGGGAGTTTCCTGATGGGCGCGCCGTTTGGCGGGTGGAGGTCACATCCCTTTGGAAGGGATTGTCATGAAAAAAATCAGTAGAGTCTTGGCCGTGGCGGCGGCAGTGTCCTTGGCCGGCATCAGCGGATGCGCAGCTCAGGGCGGAGGACAGGCTGATCCGCAGCCCGCCGCCAGCAGCAGCGTCTCTGCCCCGTCTGCAGCTGCTTCTGCACAGTCCGGTGAAACTGTTATCACGATCAAGGACTTCGCCTACGTGGTTCCCGCGTCGGTGAAGCCGGGGGCGATGGTGACGGTGACGAACGCGGACAGCGCACCGCATACGGTCACTGCCAAGAACGAAGGCGGGTTCGATGTTGAAGTCCCGGCCGGTGGAACGGTGGTCTTTAAGGCTCCGGACGCTCCGGGTGAGTACGGGATTATTTGCAGCTACCATCCGCAGATGACCGGGACGCTGGTCGTGAAATGAACCGCCCGGAACTACCACCAGCGAACCGGATGCGTTCCGCGTGGGTCCTGCGTGTTTGTGTCGCGGCCGCCCTGCTGGCCAGCGCCGTGATCCATGTCCAGCTCGCCCCGGGTTATCAGCAGGCAGCCCCCGGCGGCATCGGACAGGGAACCCTGTTTATAGTCCAGGCCGGAGCCGCGACCCTGGCCGCGGCGTTTGTACTGCTTAGAGGCTCCCGTGCCGCTTTCGCGGCCGCCGCTGTGGTGGCGTTGTTGTCTTTGGCCGCGGTCATTCTCTACCGGTATGTTCAGGTCCCCGCCCTCGGGCCGCTGCCGTCGATGTACGAACCGGTCTGGTATGCGGCCAAGGTCATCACGGCGGTCGCCGAAGCGGCCGCCGGCGCCCTGGCGCTGACCGGATACGCCCTGCTTCGCAAGGCACGACCTGGATCTGGGACGGCTGCCCGGGGCCGCCGAGGGGCTTCAGCTGCCTGAACGCGCCTCGCAGCCGTCACCCCTGAACGTCTGCTGGCGTCTGCCCGGCCGGGCACTGGCCGAAAGAGGTTGTGGTTTACGGCACATTTAAACCAGTCCACTTGCTGTTCGGCTCCGAAGTACCACTGGCCCCTTCCGGGGCGCGAACATCACACGCGCGTGTATGAGGAGATTTATTCAATGAAGAAGACCCTTCGCCTT
>NZ_JAXCHX010000052.1:0-4724 GCF_035984855.1 Arthrobacter sp. MP_M4 | reverse complement strand
TACATTCGACTGGGGGACTCAATCATGCCAGGAGCGACAGGCCAGCAACCCCGATTCTTGCTCGTTTAGGGGCTATAAGAAAGGTAACGGGGGGGGTTGTTGCCGGCGGGCAACCAGGGTCTAAGAGGACTCGTCGAAGAAGCGCAACTCCTGGGCTTGCGCCCCACTTTCCCAAGCCCATCCGTCCAGGCTCAAAGCCCCTTGGGTTTCAAAAAACGCCTCTAGTGCCCCAGCCGCAACATTGGTGGGGACCATAACTCCAAGGGGTACCCAAGCGCGCAGTCCGTGCGCGTCCAGGGCAATCGAGACTTCTTCGTCCTCGTGAGGGAAGCGCGTGAGCACTGACATTGTCGCAAGGTCTCGTGCATCTACAGCGGTATGTACGATGAATCCGTCCACCGCGGAACCCCCGGCTTCGAAGCGGCGGTGCCCGAGAGACACAACGAAACGACCGTCCTGGATGCTTTCCCAACCATTCAGCTTTAAGCTAGCTATACTCTTGGCACCTTTAACATCGGCAATAGCTTCTCCGGCCACCACCCACGTAGTTTCCGAAACCTCATGACTACTGTTAAAGCGGTAAAAGGCAATTTCCTTACCCATCGCGAACCCTAGCGCCGAAACGGGAACGCTCAGAAGGGCGAGCGACCGCCAGGGGGAGGGAAGTACCAGCAGCAAAGCGATTCCAGCGACGATCAGAACGTAAATCAGCCAGGACGGTCCGCGAATTCCTGTGAGAAGTCCCACCGTTCCACCTGACAGAAGCCCAACGACCCCGATCACCGTGGCCTGCATAACGACCTCGGTCGGCAAAAAGCCAATGAGCACAATCAGCAATATTAGGAAGATCCCGGGGATAAGCATTCGCAGCCGAAAGTCACGAGATTTGTCCGATCCGCGGAGTCGAGCAGATTCACGCTTATTCACTAATTTCTCCATACCTTAACTCCCAGTAAACACGAACTTGGCGATATCCAGCCCAGAACCCGCTGTCGTTCCAAATAAGGCGGAGCGGATAAGTTTTATGGAAGCGGGCCCCCGGCCCACCAGCCCGGACAGCATACTGGCGTTAGTTCGTGCAGCCTGTTGAAGTGTACTGGACGCGGACGGTCCTCCCGGAAGATAAGTGAGCAGGCCGCCGGTGAGGCCAGCCCAGCCTACGTCCTCAATTTTCACCGGTTCATTGGAAATGAATTTGTCGGTTACCGTGCCCGCGATCGCACCCCCACTTCCGAGTGCTGTCCTCCCTGCTACCGCTTGGACGGTGGCCCTCGCGCCAGCGGCAGTGACCGTATAAGCACCGTAGCCGCCAGCTCGGGCCAGGGTCCCACCAGCCGGACCCGCCAGGCCGCCCACAGCACCGCTGACTGCACCGCCATCTGCGGACGCGATGAGGCCCCGCCAGCTATCGATCCGGCCCCCGTTTTTGTCGAAATAGGTAACAGTGCCGCCAACTCCACCCGCTGCTCCATTGACGCCCGCATTGACAGCAACGTAGCTGCCGAGTCTTGAAACCGATGCCGCAGACGCAGCGGCAGCGCGCCCGGCAGTCAACGCCCCACCTCCTAGCAGCCCGACCGCCCCCATGGCAGCGGATTGTGCCCAATTTACTTTGCCGGTGGTGGCTTTCTGGATCACGACGTCGGCGCCGAAGCTCATGAGTCCCATGCCTGCGATTTGGCCACCGGGGACGAACATCAGCGCGGCCCCGCCGACAACGGCCAGACCACCAACCATTTATTCCTTGTATTCGTTGATCCAGTTCCCGGCGGCGGCGAACGCTCCCCGGGAGGAGCCGTCGTAAGCCTTCAACTCCTCATCAGTGAGCGGCCGCAGCCCGGTGGGGTCGGTGGTGTTCAGCGGGTTGTTCCCGGCGTAGGCGTAAGGGTTGCCGTCCCAGCCCGCGCCGATGACGGGGGCGAGGGGGTCGGTGGACAGGAAACCGCGGGTAGCCGGGTCGTACGCCCGTGCCCCGAGCCATTCCGGGCCCGCGATGTCCAGGCCGCCGTTGCCGGTCAGGGTGATTCCGGCCGGCAGCACACCGGCTGACCCGGACGCCGCACCCAAACCAGCGGCATCAGCACCGGCAGTGCCACCCAGACCCGGGGCAGGGACTGTCGGCGCGCCGATAACAGCCCAGGGGTCGGTCTGGTCGGTGGGCCGGGCGGCGCGCCAGCCCGGCGCGGTCCAGGCGTCGCCGATCCCGGTGACACCACCAGGCAACGACAGAACCTGGCCGGCGCCGATACCGGTGAGGGTGGGGATCGGGTGGGCGGTGTCCCACCACAGCTCCGAACCATCGACGGCAGCCAGCTCGCCGAGGGAATCCACCCACAACTCATGCCGGGACGTTTCGATACCGTCGGGGGTGCGGTCGGTGGTGCCGTTCAGGTAACCGGTGGGGCCCCAGGCGTATTCAGTCCAGGACCCGTCCGGGCCGATCAGCCGGGTACGGCGCCCCAGGCGGTCGTGGACGTACTGCGTTCGGGTGCCGTCCGAGTCCGTGACGGCGAGGAGCTGCCCCGCGGCGTCGTACACCGTCCCGGACGAGCGCCGAGCGTGAACAGGCCGTGTTGGACGCCCGATGTGCCTCACGGTTCGGGCCTTTGAGGATCGCAGCGATCACCGGTGTCCCGGCCCGGACCGTGGGCAGGATCCTGCACCGCCACGGCGTTCCGCATCTGGCGGACTGTGACCCGCTGACCGGCGACACGATCCGGGCCGCCAGGACCACGGCGAACCGGTATGAACGGGCGCGGCCCGGGGAACTGGTCCATCTGGACGTCAAGAAACTCGGACGCATCCCGGAAGGAGGCGGATGGCGGGCCCACGGCCGTTCGGAACAGGTCCGAGGCAATGGAATCGGTTACGACTACGTTCACGTCGCGATCGATGACCATACCCGCATCGGCTACGCCGAAGTCCTTCCCGACGAGAAGGGCGCCACAGCCGCAGGGTTCCTCACCCGCGCCGCAGCCTACTTCGCCGCGCACGGGATCGGCCGGATCGAACGCGTTATCACCGACAACGCCCTCGCCTACCGCAGGTCCGCCGCGTTCGGCCAGGCCGTGGCCGACCTCGGGGCAGTCCAGCGCTTCATCAAACCCCACTGCCCCTGGACCAACGGCAAAGCCGAACGCTTCAACCGCACCCTGCAAACCGAGTGGGCCTAATGGCTCAGTACAACTAGCCGTTGAAATACCCGCCAGCTACTAAAATCCCGCTCGCCATCACCCACTGTCCGACGACACAGGCCAAGATCATCGCCGAACCGAAGATGTACACTCCAACACGCCCACCCTTTCCCATGTGATGCGCATCAGGCTTCCGCCCGGCCCGCCATAGACCGATAAGAACCAATAGGCAGGGAATCATCGCGATCTGCATCGGGATTCCGCTCCCGTTCCGGTTGTATTTTCCGTCATACGGCATTCGGGTATCCCAGGGAACGTTGGTGAAGGCAAAAACGGCAATACCGACGCACGCCACGAAAGCTATCACGCAACAAAGGGAAAAAATTCTCGTAGCATTTTTGCCAAGAAGTAACTCCTCCTCGGTAAACTCTCGCTGCGAAGCTTTATTCCCTCCACCAGAATTTACATCATTAGTCACCCCCATAGCTTTGTTCCCGTTCCCGTCTCGATAAGTTCTCCGCTTACACTTTTCACGCTTTCAACAATAGCTCCAACGTGGGCGCCACCGTAGGCAGCAAACGAATGGGTCATCCAGCCAGGGTTCGGACTAAGTCGGAAGCCCCCGGGAAACGGGCGGTGACCGCGCCAGCCGAGCCGTCGAACATTACTTCGTATACACGATAGTTTTTCCCGGTGAAGGCATGGTCCACGACGCCTCCCGCCAGAGAACCTCCTGAAGCGACACCAAATTCAGCCAACTTTGAAGGAAGGCCACTCAGAGGGCCTGCGAGGTGCCCGCCTTGGGACCCCAGAGCCCCGCTGACGACGCCGTTGGTAAGTGCACCGAAGGCACCCCTTGTTGACCAGTCTTTCTGGGGATTCGTCACAAAGTACATTCCAGTGTTCCCCGCACCCCCGGATATTCCATTGGTAACTGCAGACCTGACCATCTGCTGTCTTGGCAACCCCGACACATACCTCCCGGCCCCCGCGCTGACGCGTGAAATCCCCGAGGTCACGGAAGATCCGACACGCGAACCGGCGCTCGACACGGCGGAACCGACCCTGCTGGCACCAAAAGCAGCCGCCAACAGCACCGGCTGCGCCACCAATGAGCGCATCGCGGCCGACGTGTCCCCAATTCACTGTTCCAGTCGCGGCCTTCTGCATCCCAATCGACGCACCTGCACTGACCAACGCCCCGGATGCCGCACCCAGGAGAACCAGCCCCACCGGGCCACCCACCCCGGTGCACATCAGCGCAACGCCTGCGGCGACTAATACGGCGGCGGCGATATACTCCTTGTTTTCGTTGATCCAGTTCCCTGCGGCGGCGAACGCTCCCCGGGAGGAGCCGTCGTAGGCCTTCAGCTCCTCATCAGTGAGCGGACGCAGCCCGGTGGGGTCGGTGGTGTTCAGCGGGTTGTTGCCCGCGTAGGCGTAGGGGTTGCCGTCCCAGCCAGCGCCGAGGACGGGGGCGAGGGGGTCGGTGGACAGGAAACCGCGGGTGGTTGGGTCGTAGGCGCGGGCGCCGAGCCATTCCAGGCCCGCGATGTCGAGGCCGCCGTTGCCGGTCAGCGTTATCCCGGC
>NZ_JAXCHX010000051.1:0-4928 GCF_035984855.1 Arthrobacter sp. MP_M4 | reverse complement strand
GGTAGGCCCTCATGTCGCCGGCACAAGGTCATGCCTAGCGTCTGGCGAAGGAGCGGCTGAAGCTTTGTCCTGATTGGACGAGGTCCCGAGCGCTGCGAAGCCTTGCGTTCTCGTAGTTGTGCAGTGCCGTGGGTGTTGTGCCGCCGTCTGTGACCGCGTCGGCGAGGGCTTCGGCGTCGTAGAGGGATTCGGCGAACCCGCTGCCGGTCATGGGGGTCGGCACGTGGGCGGCGTCGCCGATGATCGCGACGCGGTCCCGGGCGAGCCGGGTGGGAACGTATTCGGCGATGGGCGTGCCGATGACGGCCCGCCTTTCGATGCTGTCGAGGATTGCATCGCTCCACGGGGCGGGGAACAAGCCGCGGGCCTGTTGGGCGAGCTCGCGGTAGGTCGCGTTCGGGATCCCGGCGGGCATGAGTGAGTGGCGTACCACGGTGCCTTTGACGCTGCCGCTTGAACGCAGCAGGTCGTTTCTGCTGGAGTCGTACCAGGCCCAGCCAAGGCGGCGTGATCCTGGGGCGAGGGAACCATTGGCGCCCGGAAGCGGATATCCGAGCAAGGTGTCACTGCCGCCGCCCAGGAAGGCCATGTCTGCCGGCCAGCGCCGGGCTCCGATGGCCGACTCGTCGGCGATTCCGATCCAGATGACGTAGCCCGCGAAGCTGGCATCCGGGTTGTCGGGTGAGATGTGCCGGCGGACCGTGCTGCGGTGGCCGTCGGCCCCGATCACGATGTCCGCGGTGATCCTCTGCCCGTTCGAGGTGATGACCGAGGCGGAGTGCGCGTCCTGGGAAACCTTGCTGACAGTGGTGTTTTGTCGCAATTCGATGAGAGGGTCTGTTTCGATGGCGGCGCGGAGCGCTCCGTGGACGGCGAACCATGTCTGGATGCCCGGTGCCAGGGGCTGCGGTACTTCTGATGTGTCGAGCCCGGTGATGCGTTCGAGGAGACCATCGGGGACCTGGAGGGCCGCTCCTGTTCGGCCCGTGTCATCGGAGCGTTCGACCATGGTGACCTGCACGCCTGCTCTTGAAAGCGCCAGGGCGCTCATGAGACCGCCGAGGGAAGCCCCGACGACGATTGCGGTGCCGGAGGGGTCGTGATGGTCGGTGGTCCCGGTCATGGGGCGGTGCTTTGTGTGCACGGTGGCTCTCCTATCTTGTTCTGCTGGTGCCCCGGTCCCTGCGACCCGCTTTCTTGGCGGGCCGCAGGGAAAACGAACGGTCAGGGCGTACGTCTCGTGTTCGAGCTGCGCGGCGGGTTCGGGTGCCTACACCGACTCCAGCATGGTGCGCCACGTCGTTCAGCGTGGCGTTTCGTCCTCGTCGTGCGAGAAAGTCCCAGCCGGCGGTAAGCAGGCGCTCCCGGTTGAGGGCTGCACGATTGCGCAAAGTTCGAGGAGGAGTGCTTACGGTGGGTGTGCGGGACATTCGGGAATCACTTCCCTGTTAGTTGGTACTGGTCAGTGTTGGTTGGACATGTCAGTTCTGGTCGATGAGAGCGCCGCGGCGGGTGAGGGTCCAGACCAGGAGTGCTATGACAATGATGCCCAGGGCAGTGCCGGTGATGAGGGTCCACCCGCCGGTGGCCCAGAGCGGCCCGGCGAGGGCGGAGCCGATCGCGCCGCCGAGGAAGTTGCTGACGACGATCGCGGTGTTCAGGCGGCTGCGGTTCTGACCGGGCAGGGACAACAGCCTGGTCTGGCTGAGCACGAGGGTGGCCTGCGCGGCGAGATCGAGCACGATGACGACTACGATCAGGCCGAAGACGGAGGACTGTGCCAGCCAGGCGCCGACGAGGGAGACGGCCAGGAGGGTCAGCGCGATTCCGGAGGCCGGTACTGACCAGCCTCGGTCGTGAAGCATGCCGGCCCGTCGTGCGGCGACTGCCCCGACGAGGCCCGCGAGGCCGAAGAGTCCGATCTGGCCGACGGTGAAGGAGAACGGCTGAGCGGACAGCAGAAAGGTCAGGGAAGTCCAGAACAGGGAGAACACGCAGAACGCGGAGGCGCTGATGAGGATGGTGGGAGCTGCGGCGCGGTGCTGGGCCACAGTGGTGAATACGGACCCGAGCAGACGGAAGTAGTTCGTGGCCGGTCGCTTTTCCAGCCGGGGGATCAGGAACGAGAGCACGACGGCGAGGGCGACGGTGAGGATGGCGGCCAGGACATAGATGGCGCGCCAGCCGACGTACTCCGCTACGGCACCGCTGATGGTGCGGGACAGGAGCACGCCGATGAGGGCTCCGGAAGCGATCGTGCCGAGCACACGCCCGCGCTGTTCGGGTGCTGCCAGTTCACTGGCCAGTGGGACCAGTAACTGCGCGGACACTGTGGTCAGGCCCACGCCGCCGAGCGCGGCGAGAAGGAGGGAGAACGTCGGTGCGACGGCAGCGCCAAGGAGGGCGATCGCCGACAGTCCAAGGATGATCGGGATCATGCGCTTGCGGTTCAGGACGTCGCCCAGAGGGACGATGAGGAAGATCCCGAGCGCGTACCCAAGTTGGGTGACGGTGACCAGTGACGCGGCGACAGCGGAAGAAACCCCAAGCGAGCTTGCGATCTCCTCGATGAGGGGCTGCGCCCAGTAAAGGTTCCCGACGGCGAGGCCAGCGGCGATCGCGAAGACGATGGTCCGCAGGCGGGTCATGCCATGGGCGGCAAGAGTTGTTGTCATGATGTTCTTTCTCAATGATCGTGTGCCACTCGTGGTTCGTGTGATGTTCGTGGCGGCAGGATCGGGCGGCGGGAAATCTTGGCTTTGGGAGGGTTGAGGTCGGCGCTTGATCGCCGTCTATATCTACGAGACCACGGTCCAGACCTGCCTAAACAGACCCGCCTAAGCCATGTACTGACAGGGCATGGTTACGCCCTGGCCCTCCGGCATACCGTTGAAGGCATGAGCACCCGAAATGACATCCAGGAGTTCCTGACCTCCCGGCGGGCCAGGCTGACGCCCGAGCAGGTCGGCCTGCAGTCCTATGGCCGCCGCAGGGTGCCAGGGCTGCGCCGCGAAGAAGTCGCGATGCTCGCCCAGGTCAGCGTCGAGTACTACAGCCGGCTCGAGCGCGGAAACCTCAGCGGTGTCTCCGAGAGCATCCTCGAATCCCTGGTCCATGCCCTGCGCCTGAACGACGTCGAGGAGCGGCACCTGAGGGACCTGATCCGTGCCTCCGACAACTCCACCCGCCCGAAGCGCCAACGCACACCGCACCAGCGTGTCCGCCCCACCGTCCAGCGAATGCTCGATGCCATGACGGACCTGCCCGCAGTGGTCCAGAACGGCAGGCTCGATATCATCGCGGCCAACCGGATGGGCCGGGCACTCTACGCCGCCCAGTTCGACACCGCGGTCCTGCCGCCGAACCAGGCACGCTTCGTCTTCCTGGACCCCCGCGCAAGGGACTTCGCACCCGACTGGGACCGCGCAGCGAACGAATGCGTCGCCCTGCTGCGGGCCGCGGCCGGCCGCGACCCGCACGACCGTCAGCTCTCGGACCTCATCGGTGAGCTCTCGACCCGCAGCGACGAATTCCGCATGCGCTGGGCCGCGCACAACGTCTACCAGTACAAAACCGGCTCAAAACGCGTCCGCCTCCCGGCCGTTGGAGAGCTCGAACTGGACTTCGAAGTCATGGAACTCATGGCGGATCCCGGACTGACGTTCATCACCTTCAGCGCCCAGCCTGGCACGCCGTCCCACGACGCCCTGCAACTGCTCTCCGCCTGGGCCGCTACTGAAGCCACCGCCCCCGCAGCCACAGAAATCCTCTAACCCCACCGGTCACCGCAGGCGGCATCAAAGCACTCAAAGTATTCGTCCGCCCCTAACGAAAGAACCTGAACCACATGAACATCACACTCAACAACGGCGTCAGCATGCCCGCCCTCGGGCTCGGCGTCTTCCAAAGCGCACCGGAAGAAACAACAGCTGCGGTCGAGGCCGCCCTGGCAGCCGGGTACCGGCACATTGACACTGCCGCCGGATACGGTAACGAACGGGAGGTGGGCGAAGGGATCCGCCGTTCCGGCCTGGACCGTTCGGAGGTGTTCATCGAGACCAAGGTATGGGTCAGTGACTACGGCTACGAGGAAACGCTGCGCGCCTGGGAGAAGGCGGTCGGAAAGCTCGGGGTGGACTACCTGGATCTGCTGATCCTGCACCAGCCGATGCCGGGCCGGTTCGAAAGGACCCTCGCCGCGTACAAGGCGCTGGAGACCCTGCTCGCCGACGGGCGCGTGCGGGCCATCGGTGTCAGCAACTTCATGCCGCACCACCTCAAGCAACTGCTGGCCCAGACCGACGTGATCCCGGCAGTGAACCAGGTGGAGCTGCACCCGTACTTCAGCCAGCCGGACGTCCAGGCAGCGGACGCCGAACACGGCATTACCACCCAGGCCTGGTCGCCGATCGGCGGCATCACCTTCTACCCCGGGTGGGGCGAGGAGGACCGGAAGAACGTCATGCAGGACCCGGCCATCGCCGCGATCGCTGAAGCGCACGGCAAGAGCCCGGCGCAGGTCATGCTCCGCTGGCACCTGCAGCAGGGCCGCTCGGCCATCCCGAAATCGACCAACCCGGCACGCATCGCAGAGAACTTCAACGTTTTCAACTTCGAACTGTCCCCGGACGAGATTGCAGCCATCGACGCGTTGGACACCGGCGTACGCAACGGCCCGGATCCCGACGTCTCCCACAACGAGTGGTTCGACTGGTCCATCCCCGAAGCCTAAGCACGACAGGAACCAGACCAGAGACAAGGAAGCAGCACGGAATACCGCTCGCTTGGCCGGACCGGAGTCAAAGTCAGCCATCGTCATCGACGAGGCCTGTGGCGGGGATCGTGGTGTCGTTCAGCGGCTTGGCGGGCTCACCGTTGTAGCTGCGGACACCACCGATCGGGGGGTGCTGGCGACATGAGGGCCCACG
>NZ_JAXCHX010000050.1:0-5069 GCF_035984855.1 Arthrobacter sp. MP_M4 | reverse complement strand
AGGTTGAATGCGTAGTAACACTCATCCCAGCAGGACCACGAGTCCTCTTCTAGCTACAACACGAACCTATTTCCCCGGGAACCTTGAAGAGCCGGCTTAGTCCATACCCCGCAGGTCCAGGACCAGCCCCGTGTCACCGTCGGCCTGCAGGAGCACCGGGATGCCCCAGTCCTGCTGGTACAGGTGGCAGGCGGCGTGGTCCGGGATGTCACCGTCCGCGTCCTCCGGACCGTCGCAGGCCGCCGCGCGGGCAGTGATGTGCAAAACTCCTTCGGGCACGTCGGCGGCCAGTTCGAGGGTGCGGGTCAGGCCCACGGAGGTTCCACCGCCGGCGAGCAGCAGTTCCGGCGGGGTGGAGGAGATCTTCAACTGGGTCGGGTCTCCCCAGCGGTCATCCAGCTTCTGGCCGGTCGGCGCGCTGAACCGGACGGTCAGCTCCAGCAGCCCGGGGGCCACGGGGGTCTTCGGCCGCTGCGTCTGGGCTGCGCCCTCGTCCACCTGTTGCGCCTCCTTGGGGATTGGCACGTAGACGAGCTGGTGCTTGTTGGCTTCGACCACCACCAGCAGCGGCTCGGCGCCGGCCACCTGCGTGTGGTCCACGATCACGTCGGAAGGCTCGGACAGCCCGCGCGCCAGGGTGGAGACCATCCCGGAGGCGGGGTCATAGCGGCGGACGGCACCGTTGTACGTATCCGCGATCGCCACGGAGCCGTCCGGGAGAACCGTGACGCCCAACGGGTGCTGCAGGCGCGCCTCGGCGGCCTCCCCGTCGCGGAAGCCGAAATCGAACAGGCCCTTGCCGACGGCGGACTCAACAGTGATGGCGCCGTCGTCGCCGACCACGAGCTTGCGAAGCGCCGAGGTTTCGGAGTCCGCCACCCAGATGTTGCCGTCGGCATCCTCGGCGAGCCCGGAGGACTGCGCGAACCAGGCTTCCGCGGCCGGGCCATCGAGCAGGCCCTCCAGGCCGTTGCCGGCGATGATGGAGACAGCGCCGGAGCGCGGGTTGAAACTGAAGATCTGATGCACGCCGGCCATCGCGACCACGACCGCGTCCAGCTTGGCGGACCAGACAACGTCCCAGGGTGAGCTGAGGGAGACCCTGAGCGGATCCGCCTCGAGCCTGGCCCCATAAGCGGCGCCTTCCTCGTCTACCCGGGCCGGTCCGGTCTCCAGGAGCCGCTGCACGCCGTTGCCGGCCAGGGTCCGAACCGTTCCGCCCGCCAGGGACAGCCCGCGTAAGCGGTGGTTCACGGAATCGGCAATCACGACGTCGTAGCCTGCCTCGGCAGCGGCGTCCTCCGGCAGCAGAACGAGTCCCTGCGGCTCGTTGAAGCGGGCGTCGGCGGCGCCGCCGTCGGCGTGGCCTTTCTCGCCCGAGCCGTAAGTGGCCAGCACGGTCTGGAAGTCGGTGGAAAGCTCCACGAGGCGGTGGTGACCGGTGTCCGTGACGAGCCAGGAGCCGGCGTCGCCTGCAGCGTCAGACCCGCCGCGGCCGGCGGGAAGGAAAAGTGCCTTGCCGGGGAACCGCAGGGTACCCGACGTCGGCTCCGGAGCCACATAGGGACCGTCGCCGCGGTGCAGCGTGCCCTTGGCCTCATGCTCGGCGATCAACTCCGGAATCAGCACCGCGAGGCCGTCCGCGTGGCCCTCTCCGGAGAGGTGCGCCACGATGTAGCCCTCGGGGTCGACGACCACCAGTGTGGGCCAGGCCCGGGCGGTGTAGGCCTTCCAGGTGTCCAGCTCGGGGTCGTCGAGGACAGGGTGGCGGATCTCGTAGCGTTCGACGGCCGCGGCCAGGGCCACCGGATCCGCTTCGTGCTCGAATTTGGGCGAGTGGACGCCGACAGTTACGAGGACGTCGGAATACTCCTGTTCAAGCGGGCGGAGCTCGTCCAGCACGTGCAGGCAGTTGATGCAGCAGAAGGTCCAGAAATCGAGCAGCACGATCTTGCCGCGCAGCGATTCCAGATCCAGGGATTTGCCGCCGGTGTTGAGCCAGTTGCGGCCCACCAGTTCGGAGGCGCGGACCCGGAGGTGGGTGCGTACGGTTTCGGTCATGAGCGTCCTTCCAGCTTGGTATTGCGTTCGGCCTGCCGGGCATCGCGCTCAGCCAGCTTGGCAAACATATCGTTGTAAGCAGTCAGATCGGCGTCATTATTCCTGTCGGCTGCCCGGTCGGTGCGCTTGGACTCGCGGGCATCGGAGCGGGACCATTGGACCGCGACGCCGATCGCGACCAGCAGCGTCGGTATTTCGCCGATGCCCCAGGCCACGGCGCCGCCCATCTGCTGGTCCAGCAGTGCCGACGCGCCCCAGGTCCGGCCGAGGTTGCCGAAGTAGTCCGCAGCGAGGAGCCCGGTGCCGCCCATGATCGCCACGCCGAAGAACGCGTGGAAGCCCATCGTGGCCAGCAGGAGCAGCAGCCGCATGGGGTACGGCGCGCGCCGGGGCAGCGGGTCGGTGCCGATCATGGTCAACACGAAGATGTAGCCCGTAAGGGCGAAGTGCAGGTTCATCAGCTCGTGGCCGACGTGGTCGCGCATCGCATAGCCGAAGGCGTCCGAGTAGTAGAACAGCACGATCGAGCCGGCGAAGTTGGCGGCTGCGAAGAGGGGGTGTGTGACGAGTTGGGAGAATCTGGAGTGCACGAAGATCAGCACCCATTCGCGGGGGCCGCGCGAGCTGTCGCGCCGCGGGGCCAGCGCACGGAGGGCCAGCGTCACCGGAGCTCCCAGCACAAGGAAGATGGGGGCCACCATGGTCAGCGCCATGTGGTCCACCATGTGGGCGGAAAACAGCACCCGGCCATAGACCGACGGCGGACCGGAGGTGACGTAGGTCAGAACCACCAGCCCGATGACCCAGTTGACGGCACGGAACCAGGACCAGGAATCCCCGCGTCGGAGCACCTTCCGCATGCCCAGGACGTAGGCCACGAAGCCAAACATCGCCACAGTGACCCAGAGCCAGTCGAGACGCCATTCGCTCAGCCAGCGGTCGGGGGTGAGCTCCGGCGGCAAATCGTAGCCGGAAACGATGAAGGCCGGCGACGCGTTCGGCACCAGAGCTTCGCCCTGCGGCGGCGCCGAGCGGCCCAGCGCGACGGCGATGCCCGACGTCGTCCCCATGATCAGCAACTCCGCAACAACCAGCTGCCAAAGCACGCGCCGGGCTGACAGTCCGCCGCCCCGGCTGCCCAGCTGCGGGATGACCCAGCGCCGGTGCATCAGCCCGATGCCGCCAAGGACCAGGGTGGCCGCTGCCTTCGCAAGCACTAGCTGGCCGTAGGACGAGCCGAAGAGATCGTCCCACGACGTGAGGCGGATGCTGGCGTTGATCACCCCGGACGCGAAGACGAGCACGAATGCGAAGCCAGCCAGGGCGGAGAAACGCCGGAGCGTCGGGTCAGTGATGTCCGGGTTGCTCCCGTTCTTCGAACCCGACGCAGCGCCGCCCAGCAGGCCTGAGAGCAAGGCCAGCATGATGATGCCCCCCACCCAGGCCGAGACGCCGACCAGGTGCAGGCCCAGCGAGTTGATGGCGCCTTCGTGATCCGCAGAGCTGGCCGAGTGGCCAATCAATGCCGACGGGACCAGGCCAATCAGGGACAGCACGAGAGTTGCCGCCAGCCCGCCCAGCGACCGGACGCCGAAGAGGGCGGTCGTTACGACGGCAGCGATGATGACGACAGCCAGCCAGGCGCGGCCAGTCTCGATATCAGTCATGAAATAGACCAGGGAGCGGGTGAATTCCGGGTCACCGGAGATCTGCTGGCCCGCGATGTCCGAGTAGCTGAGCACCAGCACCGCAACAGCGGAGAGCGTCCATACGGCGCCCGCGGCGGCGGCTACAGCCAGCGAACGGGTGAAGGCCGGATGTTCCGGGAGATTCTTGGCTTTGGACCGGGACCCGGCCAATGAGCGCGGCAGGATTCCCACAGCGAAGAGCAGGCCGCCGATCACGGTGGCCAGCGAGACGTTATGCAATGCTTTGCTGGCGGGCAGGCCCCAGCGGACCAGTGCCCCCGGGTCGGAGACTTGGCGGGCGGCAGCCGCGCCCGAGAACAGCAGGGCGGCTACCAGTCCCAGGAAAAGCGCTGCAAGGCCCGCGTACAGCCAGGGCCGGGGGATTGCGACGTTGCCCGCAACAGCGCTTCCCGCTCCCCCTGTCGGGGTCGGAGCGGAGGAGGTGGCACGGGGACTTGCTGCAGCTGGCACACTTCCATTGTCCGCTACGCCCCGGCCGCAGGCCGAATCGGGAACACCAGAGGGACCAGCTGAAACCGCCTCCCGTGGCCGAGCCCGCCGACGGCGTGGCAGTTAACCAAAAAGGAGCGGCGACCCATGGGGTCGCCGCTCCTTTCAAGCAATGCCAGAAGACTACTTCTTCTTGGAGACCGCAGCCTTCAGCTTGGAACCGGCGGTCAGCTTGACGCTGTGGCCCGCGGCGATCTGAATGGTCTCGCCGGTCTGCGGGTTGCGGCCGGTGCGAGCTGCACGGTCGGTGCGCTCAACTGCAAGCCAGCCCGGGATGGTGATCTTTTCGCCCGCGGCGACGGAGGTCTCGAAAACCTCGAACAGTGCATCCAGCACGGAGTTGACGGCTGCCTGGCTGGTGCCGGCCTTGCCTGCTACGTCTGCAACAAGTTCACTACGGTTCTTAGCCATTTATGTCCTCCTGGACGGTCATGATTCCTGGAGCCTGCACACGGCGTGCGCACAAGCCACTGTTCGAAAACTTACCAGCTTGGCGCGGCCGAGGCGGCAAATTCCGCGTGTTTTCGGTCTTTTTTGACGAAAAAGCCGGGAATCACTGCCTTTAGGGGCCATATTTCGCCAACAGCGGACGAGCCTGCAGCTCTGGTAATGCCCGCCTTGACGCTCCTGCGGCACGGGCTGGTTCTGTTCCGGCGCTCCTGCTGTTCCGGCAGGTTTTGTTCCGGCGTTCCTGCTGGGGTGTCGGTTGGGGTTTGGGGGGTTAAATGCGGGAGAGCCCCTGACCTGGTGGTTAGGGGCTCTCGACCGTTTAATGGTGTTCCGGCGGTGACCTACTCTCCCACACCCTCC
>NZ_JAXCHX010000049.1:0-6431 GCF_035984855.1 Arthrobacter sp. MP_M4 | reverse complement strand
CTCCGCCCAATCATCCAAATTGATCACCTTCCATGATGGTCGGTGGCCCTATTTTCAGTTGGCGTTTCTGGCCCTATTTTCGGTTGGCGTTAACATGCGCTCGGACGGACGCAAGGATCGGGATACTCGGACTCATGAACCGATGCTAAGGCTGCCGTTCGTCGTTGATGATGGGACATGCCGTACCTGGCTTAAGACAGCAGTCCGACACCTATATTCGAGGTCTTACGGGAGACCCGCCGACCTTGAGTCGGAGAACGTGTCATCCTGTTCCGAGCGACTTCGGCACACCGGTAATGCTGGACCCGCCGGCTGGCAAACCCACAGACGCCCAGAATCCCGGTGATGACCGGCCTGGGGTTTGAGGAGCTCGTGTTCCAACGAAGGTCGCGGGACGGTTTTGGATGAGCCCAAGTTCATCTGGGGCGCCACCGGTTTTATTTGCCTCCCACTGTCCACAGCGCTGCTTGGCGGCCTCGGGCAGCGGCGAAACGCTATGGGGCATTGAACGCATGAGCTCGAATAACTAAAACGCGAAGGGCACCCTCAACTTGAAACTACGGGCGGAGCGCAAAGCGGAGGCGCACACTATTGCCCACGAAGCTGTACATCGAACGGCTGTCTGCCCTGAAAGGGTTGGGTAACATCACGATTCGCGGTGAATCGGAAAGGACTTCCTCAACAATGAGAAGCCGCCAACGATCGCTTCGCGCGTGCTCCTGAGCACAGCGCACTTCTGTTTCGCCGAGTTCAATCATCCCAGCTTCACCTTGGGTGGCCTTCACCTCATACATCACGGTCCCTTCCGCGCGGGGGACCTCGAAGTCGTAGCCCAGCCCGTCGTCACCTGTCCGCCCTCCCAGCGCGAGACTGCAATTGCGGGATTTCCAGCAGAGCTCGTCGACTTGTCCCGGGTCGCGCTCTGACAACCAGTGATATGCGATCATCTCGCCAGCTAGTCCGAGCGCGTTGCGCTGAATGTCGGACATCCGTTGAGGTGCTTGTCGTGAGGAACCAGGACCGGAAGCTCTATTACTGCCGGCGCGGGTTGGAGTAGCGGGACGAAGGGTTGAGGTGCGGTAGGGCGTCCGAAGGCTTTGAGGGTTACTCTGCAGTAGCTCCCTCATGTTGGTGACCAGGGTGCTCATAGCGTCGTCCAAGTCGATCACTTCGCCGTGCAAGATGACTTGTCGCTGCTGTCGAAGCCGTGCTTGTCGTTCGACGGCAGCTGCGGATTCCTGCGCACTGAGGTCATCGGCTGAAATGCCGAGTTTCTTGAGATCGAGAGTGCGCTCCATATCGGCTGGCCAAAGCGCCAGCTCGCCTAGCCAGCTAATCAGGGTTGGATCGTCCAATTCCTCGAAATCAAGGGCGCCCACAGAGTCGAGCCGAGCCCAAACCGATTCGGGAGCCGTGCTTTCGGCCCACAAGGGAATTAGTCGGACTTCTTCTCGAGCGCACCATGCCCGGATTGCGCGACTGATCGCGTTAAGCCGTTCCAACATGGGTTTCCCGTTTATCTCCCGAACCTTGTCCCAAATTGGAAGATCTGGAAAATGCGGCTCGTCCCCAAATTGGACAGTCATCATGTCGTCGATGTGTTGATCCGCCTGATCAGAAGTCAATTCATCGATTGATGTTCCCCAGTCAGGATCTGCTGTCAGGAACGTCAAATCCTTAATTGAATGCCAGTCGGTCTGCTGCCTTTGACCACGGAAATCTTGCAGGCGTGAGGTTCGGGCCCTACGGATCAGCTCCTTTCGCCGAACGCTCTTGCGGAGACTGAACTCGTGGGCGAACTGCTCGGTGTAGTCGACTGCGGGGGCGTCGGGGAAATGGCGGGCGAGGGCTGTGTTGAACACCTTCAGGTTGATACCGAGTCGCCGCCTTAGCTCATCGGACGTCGCGGTGTCCGCCGCCGCATCTAGCAGCCCCGCCGCTGTCCGCGTGTCTCCCGAGCAGGCAGCAGTGACGGCGGTGCGGAGACCCTCCATGGACAGGAGATCAACATTGTCGGGGTGGATAACTGCCGCGGTCTCCTCATCCCAGAGGCATGGCGCGACGTGGCTCAATCGGCCGACTATTCCGGAGACAGATCCTAGGACGTGAGCTTCGGTTTCGTCGATAAGCCGCGACGGGGTGCCAACGGCGTCGGCAATTTCCCAGTTTTCCGGCTTGGAGAACGTATCAGTAGAGTCGCCATTGAGCTTTCTGAGATTGAGCGAAAGCTCGGCGCTAAACCGCGATTGGCCAAGCAACTCAAGTGCAGCCTCGGCAAGCACCTCTAGGTGCGGCCAAGTCAGAGGCGAACTTAGACCTTCGGCAAGGAGAGTCGGAGCTGAGCCCGGCATAGGAAGAACTCCCCGCAGCCGTTGCGGTAGTCGTTGGTGCCCTGCCGCAGTTGAGATGGTGATCGACTCGCAGCCGGCGAGCCGAATACGCGACAGGTCGTCCAGTGTCTTCGATATTTGTTTACCTGCCCGCAGTGCTGAGGCCCTGGGATGCCGCATGGTGCAAGCCACAAGAAGAGGAAGCCAGGGAACCTCGTCTATCAGTCGAGGGGAATCTTTCCCCGACTGCCACGGCGTCCCGTCGGTCAAGACATCGAGCTTCCACCCGCTGGCGACCTGGACGTTTGCTGGCCATTTATCGCTAAGCAGGTTTGCGACTTCATGGAGGACCGCAGCTTGCGTTGATTCTACGTCTACGGTTGGCCAACCTATTTCGCGGATCAAGCGAGTCGTTGTGGACTTGTCGTCGAGGGCTGCAATGAAGAGGGGGTCGGACTCGGCGTCGACCTCTCGAGTCACGAGCATATGGCCTGCTCGATCGACTGTTACCCCATTGTTCAAATGTGGAACAGATTTGTTGGCTACTTCGCCGACCTGCGCCCAGGCCAGAGCCAGAGCTGACCTAAAATGCTCCAGCGCAGTATCGGGGACGTCTCCTGCGTCGAGCAACCCCGTAAGGTGGTCGATAAGTTTCGCTGCATCGCCGGCATCACCCCAGAGTCGAAGCCCTAGTCGAAGCCGTTCAGCGTTGAATCCTGAAATTGCCGTGAGGATTTTCCGCATAGCTGCATGGAGCACAGGTGAATAAGACGCCGCCATGAGGTCCTCCTGCTTGACGAACCAGACCTCGTCCGGCGACGCGAACTCCATCTGGTCGGAGCGAGGGTAAGCGACGGGCATCCACTTTTCTGATGTGAGGAAGGCAGTCAGCGGTGTCGGGATCTTGGACGGCCAGCCTCCAGGGTTTTGTCTTTTCCAAGTGGAGTGCCGTTGATCCTCTCTCAACGTAGGAAGCGTCCGCGCCACTGACCGCGCATAGGCCTCCTTGGCTCGCAGAGGGAGGGCGGGCGACTCGTGCTGCCCTATAAACCAGCAGATGGGGTCAGGCGTCGTGAACCGAGTATCCGGGTGATGCACATTGCCTGAATCGGTAAGTGTGGGGAGCCACTGAGCGACTACCGCGTGCGGCACATCCGCAGGGACAGAGTCTGCGGCGATGTGCTCTCGGGTCAGGTTCCGGCCTTTGAATGCCCGTTGATCCGGTTGCTCCATCACGGGCAAAGAAGCCGCGACACCGATGACTTGGAGAAAATCGCGCCAGCGCTCGGTCTGAGTGCCCGTCTCATCCAACTTCATCGGGTCAGCCAGAAGGACGGTCGACAACTGTGAAAGTTCTGGGAAAGTGTCGTTCGGAAGGGCCGCGAGAGTGGAAAGGTCATCGGCGCCTTCCACGAGCCATCCCGCCGAGAATCGGGCTCGACCGGCTTTGATCCAGCGGCCTTCTATCGTCGGTACCTCCAACCCCACTGCAGCGAGTTCCTTCGAGTGTTTCGTGGGGTTGTTGGCGAATAACCTGAAAGCGAACTGCAAGGCGTCGCTCTTCACCAGTGGCGACGTTTTCCCAGCCATAACCTGACCAAGATGCAGCAAGAGGCCAGCGGTTCGGAACTGTCTGGCCAGCCCTCGATCCTGAAGAAAGGCGCGGCCTCGGGTTCTTTGAGGGCCCACGTACCACTCCAGCTCCGGATGCAGAAAGACGAGTCGATCTTCCAGAGACTTGGGCGGCAGGAAATCAAGGTCGCTGTCGACAGCGTCGTCATCGTCTGTGCCGGTGCTCTTCGGGGAAAAGAAAACCGCACGACCGCCGGGGCGTCGCGGGCCATCGTTGCCTTTGTGTCTGTGATCGCACGACACTACCGCTCCGTCTGCGCAGAGGAGCAGATTTCGTCCGGAAAGCGGGTCCCCGGACGCGAACAGAACTGGAAGGTCATCGTAGAACATGCGCCATTTAGTCATTGTGGTTGCACTCGAGCCGAGGTCTGCTGCCAAACGCTCAACCCACTCGGCCAAAACTTCCGGAGAAGGCTCGAGACTAGCGCCGAGATACTTCCCGGTTTCAGCCAGCCGCCGCAACCTTGTTTCGCTTACACGTGACGGATCGACGAGTTGGGCTGCGGTTACTCGGGCAACTGTCTCAGGCGTGATGACATTTCCTGAGTCGGTTGGCCACCGATGAACGCTCGACAGTGCGGCCCAACCCGAGCCAAGGCACGGAACGCGAATGACGTCTGCTAACGGCTGGTCCTTCAGGCGTTTAGAGGCCTCATCGACAAAGCTGAGTGTGTTGGCCGCCCAGGCCGTCAGATCGACGACAGAGTTCGCGTCTAGATCCTCGGCTATTAGTTCATCGGCGGAGCGGATGCAGAGCTCTGCAGCGGCCTCTAGGAGGAGTTTGTTGACGGGCTGCTCCGGGTCCAGGCCGAGCCGGGCAAAGTCAGTAACAAACGGGGCGTTAATATGGCCTGAAAAAGGGGCCGCCGCGTTATCGCCCATCGGGAGATATGTGAAAGCATGCGGTGCGCTCACCTCCCATCCGTCGCCCACCGCGACACTCACCTCAGCAGTGGCATCCCACTCAAGCCACCGCGCGTCCAGCGCTCCTTCGTCGACCGACGCCTGCAATGCAGACAGGAGTCGTTCCTGGGGAACCACGAGGCTGAACACATGAAAGCGGATGGTGTCGTTGAGGACCACTCGCATGCCGATGGATTCCGCTGTAACCACTTTTCGGCTGAGCACGTCTCGATCCGACTGGCTGCTCGACTGGATAGTCATCGAACTCAGGCGGTCAAGGAACAACATAACGGGAGCAGGTGAGTTGCGAAGCCGGTCGATCCGCTCCTCAACTTCCTGCGCAGCTCTGGATGACGAGCAGGGCAACCTCAGAACAGTGACGTAGCCCTGCTCGCGCAGTGCCTGGGCCCGAGCAGGGACGCTAGATAACGGGACCGTCAGCATGCTCAGGGAGAGGTTTTTCTCTACTCGGTCGGCGCGTATATCGTCATCGTCCAGCATCTCCAAGAGGTCAGCCCGGGTACCCAAACGAAATGAATATCCGTTAAACATCGAATCGTTGTTATCACGAGCGCTGTATATCTCAGGTACATCGCAGATCTGGAAGACGCTCTTAAACCCGACGCCCTTGTTGCCGATCCCTTCCCCAATAGGTTTGTCACTCTCACCGAGTGTCGCCATCCGCTCAAAGTTGCTTTGCGACAACGGACGTCCGCCATTCGCAACATAGAGCACACCGTGTGCACCCTCAGTTTCGTCAAAAATGATCGCGACTTTGCCATCTCGAGTCCCGGGAAGGTGCGCGTCGTAGCCATTCTGAATCAGCTCGTGAAGAAATCTTCCCCGGTACTCTTTGATCGTGTGAGCGACCATCGCCTTGACGGCGCGGGCAAATCCCACCTCGTCGCGCAGTACGCCCGCTATGACCTTTTCAGCACGTGCGCGAATAAATTCTGCCGGTACGAAGTCATCCGAGTCGTGAGAATCTACGGGCGCTACCGGCGAGTTGGTCTCAAGCATGCAGCCAACTGTAGCCTTTCAGCTGTTGCCTATATCCGAGGGTCCATCTGTCTCTTGTTTGCGGCGTTCCGGGCGCGTCTCCTCGGCAAAATATCAAGGACGGGCCCGGTTGGGCTAGGACATTCTTGACTCGCCAGCCAGCGGGTCGAGAGCCTACGGAAATGACCCACCGAGTGAAGCAGGCGAAGTGGAAGAAGCTGAAGTGCAGTACACGAAAGTTATGCTGTTCGAACATGAGTGGGCGGCCGGCTCGATGAATGACTCGCGATCGTAGTGACCCGCGACCCCCGAGAAGACCCAGATCTGCTTCTGGCGGGAGGGCATCACTCGGCTCCATTCCATCAGCCTCCGCCAGATGGCCCTCGAAGGGACCGGGAGGTGGCCGGCTGGGTGTTGTAACGACGGATAGAACTCGCCCACCATGTTGCCGGGCATTCTGCTCCTATGTCGGCAACTAGTGGTCTGTCTCAGTTTTGTTTGATGGTTTCAAGGGCGACTCGGCCACGGGCCACTTTTTTGAGGATTGAGTCTGCGGTCGCGGTCCAG
>NZ_JAXCHX010000048.1:0-7305 GCF_035984855.1 Arthrobacter sp. MP_M4 | reverse complement strand
TCTGCCCGGGCCCTCATGGATCAACCAACCCAAGGAAAACACCGAACAGTCAGCCGCCTAACTCCCGTTGGTACCGTTCAGCTTGAAAAATTCCGATGCGGCTAGTTTGTCAGAAACATTCAGAACCTCGTCCGTAAGCCGTGGCCCAACGCCCACTCCAGCGATCCTTCACCCGGCAACTAGTGCGGGTGCAGAGCGAGCACAAAAAGGCTGCCTCAGTGCGATAGCATCCACAAACTAGCTGTCCCTGTTTTCCGATCTCATAATGTCCTTCGAACCGACACCGTAGCGCGCCTACTCCCGGCCGAGCTCTTAGTAGTTACCAAGGAAAGCTAATGGATCTTCCAATCCTGATTGCCGTCGCTCTAGCACTTGCAGCCGGAGTAGGTGTTTTCAAGATCAAAAAGCCCAACAAGAAATAGCTCCGCAACCGCGCAAGTTCCTGCGGTTGAACGGCTCAGTACGTAACTCAACCATCCCCACACTGCCGAGGTCACTTGGCATGCTGCAAGGATGCCGTCCAAAAGTAAGGTGGTCCCTGAACGCTCGGGCACTCTGGGGTGGGCGGACGCCGACGCGGGTCCCTGACCAGCGGAACCTGCCGACTCCGCGATAGCCCGGGCGACAGTAGACTTGCCGGCACCGTTCCGGTCCGGCAAGTGCGCCACCCCGACGCCGCTAGGCCGATCTTCTGCCGGGCGCGGTAGCGTCCGGTCGACCATCCCTCAGCGGGCGTTGCTGCTTAAACCGTTCGGACCATCCGGAGCTCCCGCACGTTGTCTTCAAGCTTCACCGAGCCGTCGGCAACAAAGCCATTCTTTCGATAGAAGGCTTGTGCGCGCGGGTTAAGGTCGGCGACCCAGAGTCCAGCAGACACTGCCTGGTCGATGACTGCGTTGAGGAGCGCCGAACCTACTTGTGCCTCGGTTGCTGAGTTCGGCCCGTCTCGTAATGAAGAACGCCGTTGTGTTCCAGGGCGTGCAATCTATCGGAGATTTCCTGCGTCAGAGGTTCACCACATGAAATGGCGAAGAATCGCGGAGATATGACATCGAGCAGGCACCCAATCTGAGCTAGCTCAGTGGCCAGGGGCTCCCATGCGTTGCCGCCGTCCGTTTTCAGCAGGATTCTGAATGTGAAGTTGAGAGCGTCGTGGTCTACGCCTGTTGCAACGAGGGCGTTCTCCTCTGAGCGCATCACGGTCACCCGGTCGCCAAAGTTAATGTCATAGAGATAGGCCGGCACTGCGAGAACGGTCGCCGTGCCTTCCGCTTCGACGCGGCCGCGCAGGCCTTCCCACATTGGCTCGGCGTCTGGTTCCGGGGGCAGCGCAAACCATATGGTCTCTTGTGCGTCCAAGGCTTCAGGAAGAGGCTGCAGTGAGTCGCCTTGCCAATGTGCCACGACGCTGGGGTGTTGCCGATAATCCGTCACTCGCTGAGACTACCGAGCACGGGACCCGTGATGTGCCCGGCACGCTGACGAACAGATGGAAGGCGGCCCGCTAAAGGATCCGCTGACGGACGCATAGTGGGCAGCGAGATCTCGTGCCAAGAGCAGAGGGTCAGGTGCCGTTGACTCATTGCCCAGTGCTAGTTCTGCGCGTCGTGAATGAGTTGATCAAGGTAAGCCAGGTGGGCGAGGAAGGCTTTGCGGTCTGTGTCTTTGAGCGAGCCCCGGCCTCAGGGAGGCCTACCGATTCACGTGGTTGCGGCGAGGGCAGCGCTGGTTGCTGCATTCACGGGCGATGACGCGCCAGTCCGGCTGCGCCTCAGAACTGGCACGCGAGTCCCTCCAGATCGGAATCACCCGGGAACCGCAATCCGAACAGGGCGGCTCAACGTGGGCGCGTCTCTGCGCTTTATTCATATTTCCCCCAAGAAATCTCAATGCTTAGAGGCTAAGCCAAAAACGGCCACCACCGAGCGCCGCATGCAAAAGCGGCCGCCCAGCGTTCGGATTGAGGGCAGCTGAGCTGCCTATTGGACTGCCCCCGGCTTTGCTGGCTCCTTCGCCGCGGGTGCTGGGTGACCGCAGCGCCCGGTAAAGGATCCTTCACCGCTCCCAGTACGGCTCACGGATGAGTGCTGCGGCTTTAGTCGTGTTCAGGGTGCAGGGTTGCATCTGCATCGGTCTCAACCCATCGGGTGAAGGTGGTCGTGAAGTTAGCCCGAGTGGGCGAGGCACAAAATGGGCCGACCTCGGCACTTACTGTTTCATCCAGAGGAGCAACGCGGATGAGCCGGAAAGACTCATCCCCGGCGCGGGCCCTGATGGTGACGGCGTTACCGGCCCTGCTCAGCCGCACTGTGATTTCCCGATTGATCCACTCAGGGACAGGTGCCACCGACCAGTCGGAGACCCCATGTGTTACGACGGCCCCGACCTGTGGGACTCCGTCGGACACCTCCACGCCGGCCTTGATCCAAGAAAATTCCGAAACGTGAAGATAGATCCCCGCCTGGTCGAACTGCTCGGTGTAATTCAGAAGGAATGAAACCTCCACCGCCCCCTCAGCGGGCAGCGGTGCCAACAGGGCATGCGCGCTGTCATGGACGAAGCCGTACGAGGTGTGCCTCCACGCGTCACTGTTCTCGGCTGCGGTTACCCGCAGAGTCCGACCATCCGCGACGACACGCACGGGCGGGTTGCGCCACCTTCCCCGGGCCCAGGAATCGTGTGCTTCCTTTATCACTTGTGTCACGTCAGATCCCCTAAGTCGATCGTTCAGTCCGTAAGCCCTATTCAAGCAGTGGCACATCCAACACAACGGCGATTGCCCGTTGACCGATCCTTCACCGGACGTTTCACCGGCTCGTCTCAAGTGCGTGTCACTCGAAGCGGGTGGCCGTCATTGCCGTATTGCTCCGAATGAGGCCGAAGGTCGCGGTGACTGCTCCGAGGGCCAGGAGCAAGCTGAGACCCAGGGCCATGAAGTAGTCGGGTGCCGGCCAGGTCACTCGGTAGGTGTCGTCGATGAAGGTCACCATCAGCCAGGCGACAAGGAATCCGAGGCCGACCGAGAGTAGCAGCACGGCCAGGAGCGGGACTGCTGCTTCACGGGTGATGATGCGGCGCAGGACGGACACCGGCATTCCCATCAGCCGCATCAGGCCGAGAACTCTCTTCCGGTCCAGAACGGCGGAGGCGGTGGCGACGGCCAGCGAGAGGCCGGCGATGGCGATCGCGACGAACATGCCGAGGTAGGCAAGGACGGCCAGGCCCTGAATCAGGCGGCCGGTGGACTGCAGTTTGAGGTCCAGCGGGGAGGTGGCAGGGATGGCCGTGATGCCTGAACTGTTTAATGCTGTCCGGGCACGGTCCATAGCTTCCGGGGTCCCGTCGGTGCCGAGCACCATCACGACAGGAACCAGTCCGTCCAGGTTGGTGGCGGGCGCCGGGGTCAGTGCCAGTGGTTGCGTGGTCCAGTAGTGGAGGAACGTTGTATCGACGGCGACGGTCTCTGCGGCTGGGATGTCCTGGAATCCGAGGTCGGGGGCGTCCGCGGCGCGAAAGTAGATTTCAGAACCGGCACCCCTTTCGGAGAGAGCTGCCGGGCCGTAGCCGACGGTGGCGCTGCGGATTCCGGTCAGGTCCCTGGCCTGGCGGGCGGCCTCCGCTACCTGGGCCGGGGTGTGTCCGCTGCTTATGGTGGCGTGGAGGCTGGTGGGCTGAAGCAGGCCGGCGCGGGCCGGGCGCACCTCCGTGGATTCGACGATGCTGGATCCTCCGGCGAAGACGGAGACCACGAACACGGCGATGACCAGCCCTGATACGGACCGGAAGGTCGCGACCGGTGTCTTTTGGATCCGGCTGGCGGCAATGACTCCTGCCGCGCTTCGCGCCTGGCGCAGTCCGATCCGGCTCACCAGGCGCGTCAGCCAGGGGCCGATGACCACGATGCCGACGAGGATGAGCAGAAAGCCGAGGATAAGGAGCGGAGATGCCAGCCACAGTAGCCCCGCGTCGCCGGTCCGGATCGCGAGGACAGCGGTGATCATGGCGGCGAGTCCGGCCAGCACGGGCGCGGTCCGCCACATGGTGGGTGTTTTTTCGTGCACGGCTCTCGTCACGCCCAAGGGGCCAATGCCGGCACGGGCCGTGCGGTGCGCGGCCACAAGTGTCGAGGCCGCGACCACCAGGGCGACGACGGCGGCGGCCGCCGCCGGGCCGGTGGTCAGATCTGCGGCGAACATCCTGGTGCCGTTGACGGGTATTTGCGCGGCAGCCGGCCTCAGCACGATCGCCAGCACGACGCCCAGCAACGCCCCGACAAGGCTGGGGACGGCGGTTTCGACGGCGGCGATCCGGGAGATGAGCTGTGGGGATGCGCCGATGAGGCGCAGGGTCGCGAAGCGTTCGCGGCGCTGGGCGGCGCCGAGGCCGGTGACAATGCTGATCAGCAGCAGAACGGGGAAGAACACGGCGATGGCCCCGATGGACAGCACCGTGTTGTAGGCGGCCGCGCTGCCACCGTACGGGTCGGTGGTGAAGTCTGACACCAGGACGGCCCTGCCGTTCTGGCGGAGTTCGGCTTCCGTTGCTCCCATGACGACGATCAGGGAGTCCGGCCCGGGTAAGGCACCATCGTCAATCGTGCCGGCAAACGTCCCGAAACGGTCACCGAGCTGATCCTGCGGCGTTGATTCGATCAGGCGCTGCAGTGCCGGGGATGCGTAGTAATGGCCCGGCTCCGGAGGTTTGCCGATCCCTGGGATCCTGACGGTGGCCGAATCCAGAGCCGCGACGTCGCGGCGGTTAATCAGTTGGTCGCGGAAGACCTCCACCGGGTTGGCTTCCATGAGCACCGTGGCGGGGGTCAGCGGTACCGGTGTCCCCGGTCCCGAAGTGGTCGGATCTTCCGTTGGCGGGGCGGCGACGGACGGGCGTCCGGTTTCGCGCAGCCAGGCACCGCGGTCATCACGTGCACTCAGGCCGTTGGCGCCGCCCCACAGCAGCAATAGCAGGCATACTCCGACGGCGACTCCTCCGGCGATTCCGGCGAGCCTGCCATAGGCGGACCTGCTGCCGACGACTGCCAGCTTGAGCAACCCCGGATTCACGCGGACACCCGGTAGCCGGCACCGATTGCTCCGTCGCGCACGATGACTTCCCGGTCCGCATACGCGGCGGTGCGCGCGTCGTGGGTGATCATGACCACCGTGGTGCCCTCTTCACGGACCAACTCGAGCATCAGCGTCAGTACATTCTCCGAGGCGAGGGAATCGAGCGAACCTGTGGGCTCATCGGCGAACAACACGGCAGGGGACGTCACCAGAGCCCGGGCCACGGCGACTCGCTGGGCCTGGCCTCCGGACAGTTCCCCGGGCAGCTTGGACCCAAGCCCGTCCAGGCCGAGGCGGTTTAGCAGCTCCGTGGAACGGCGTAGCGCGTCCGGCCGCCGGGTCCCGGCCAGAAGCAGCGGGATGCTGACGTTATCCGCCGCGGTGAGCTCCGGCAGCAGCTGGCCGAACTGAAAGACGAACCCGAAATCGGTCAGCCGCAGCCGGGCACGCTGCGGCTCTCCCAGGGCGCTGGTCTCCATCGGCGACCGTCCGGCGGGACGGTAGGTCACCGAACCTCCGTCGGGTACTAGAACTCCGGCCAGGCAGTGCAGCAGCGTGGATTTGCCCGACCCGGACGGGCCCATGACGGCTAATACTTCCCCTGCGTGGACGTCGAGGTCGACGCCCCGCAATGCGGCCGTCTGTCCAAAGGAATGGTGCAGGCCGTGGGCACTGAGGATGGGTGCAACGGTGTCATGGGTGCTCATGCGCTCTGGAGCTCCTTCTTGAGTTGGGTCAGGCGGGCGCTGGTGAGGTCGATCCAGCGCAGGTCAGCTTCGATGTGGAACAGGCCGTGGTCGCACATCAGGACCCGGAGCAGGTCCGCGTCTTTCTTCAGCCGGGTCAGTTCCCGCATCCGGGCCATGTGTTCACCGCGCTGCACGTCGAGCAGCCGGTCGGCGTCGTCGTCGAGCAACAAGGCGATCACCGTCTTGGCAAAGAGCTCGCTTTGCAGGGACTCGGAGGGAACGTCGGGAGTGAATAGCCACTCGCGCACCCTGTCTTGGCCGGCCACGGTGATCTCGTACTTCTTGCGGTCCGGTCCGCCTCCGGTCTCCTCACCCAGGGCCCGGATCAGCTCATCACGGACCATTCGGGCCAGGGTGGAATACACCTGCCCGAAGGCCAAGGCCTTTCCGGCTCCGAAGTAGCGGTCATAAGAGTGCTTGAGGTCGTAGCCGTAGCTCGGCTCGCGGCTCAAGAGGCCCAACAGAGTGAGAGAGTTGTTCACACCTCAATCTATACACTGAGTGAATAGTGCGATGCCAGCTTTGCATCAGTGGACGGGGCCGTGTCGCGGCCCGGGCGCAAGGAGAAGGCATTGCAGCTTGACCGGCGGAACACAGCGGATGAGTTGGCAAACACGAGTGCACACGAATTCTACATATGGATTTGATCGCTTCGTGACGGCATTCGTGATCGCGCCGTGTCGCAGCAGCCGCCCGTTAGCCGGTCCTCCACCGGTCGCACGCGCTGTTGAACTGCATCATTGCGAGCTGGGGTCCATCAGCGTCCCGTAAGACCCGTCCGGTGAATTGACCGGTGAGGGGGCGTTATATGACACACTATTTTCTATGTCTAAAATACTGGTCGGCTACGCGCGCGTGTCCACCGAGGCGCAAGACCTCACTGCCCAGCGTGATGCCCTGGCTGCCCTTGGCGTTGGGTCTGAACGAATTTATGTTGACCACGGCTTTACTGGCACAAACAAGAACCGTGCAGGACTTCGCGAAGCCCTGGCCGCGTGTCGGGCGGGGGATACTTTCGTCGTCACGAAACTTGACCGGCTGGCGCGTTCCGTCCGGGATGCCCACGAAATTGCAGATGACCTCGCTAACCGGGAAATCAAACTCAGCATTGGTGGATCCGTCCATGACCCCGTTGACCCGATGGGCAAACTGCTGTTCAACGTGTTGGCGATGATCTCCGAGTTCGAAGCCGACCTCATCCGCATGCGAACCCGTGAGGGAATGAAGGTTGCCAAGGCGAAGGGCCGGCTACGAGGGAAGCAACCGAAACTCACCGTCAAACAGGAAAGCCACCTCCTCGAACTGCACGCCGCGGGGGAACACAGCAAGGCAGAGTTGGCCGAGCTGTTTAGCGTCGGTCGTTCTACTGTCTACCGGGCAATTGAACGCGGGCAACGGAATTTTTCAAGCTGAACGGTACCAACGGGAGTTAGGCGGCTGACTGTTCGGTGTTTTCCTTGGGTTGGTTGATCCATGAGGGCCCGGGCAGA
>NZ_JAXCHX010000047.1:0-7980 GCF_035984855.1 Arthrobacter sp. MP_M4 | reverse complement strand
GCAGCGAGGTCCGGCGGTCCGCCATGCCCGAAACCAAAAACCGCCGCTGGCCCGAAAATCAATCAGGACCAACAGCGGATCGGTGGATCAAGGCTTAGCCGCCGCCGCGCAAACCGCGAACATCCGGGCGGGGGACGAGCGGCAATCCAACGCAACTGGGCAGGAGCGTCAGCCCGGGGACTGCGCCCGGAGCCGGGCCAGGAGAGTCGCGGCCATCAGCGCCGTCACCATTTCCAGTGCAAGGACCGCCAGAAGCGCCGCAGCGCCCGACGCCGTCCCGGCAGTGCCGCCCGCGGGCGCCGCGGCATGGTGGGCATGGGTGGCTGACCCGGCACCGGTACCCAGGAGCAACACCGCGTGCACCCCCGTCATCGCCAGGGCCGAGGCCATGACCTTGCGGGCGGCTCCCGCCCGTTCCCGGTGCCAAATGTGCGCGGCGCACGGCAGGCACATTGCCACCATGGCGAGCATGAGCAGGTTCAACCACGTCCCGTGCTGGTTCCCGGCAACCAGCCACAAGTGCGCAAGGCATGACACCGCCGTTACTGCCGCGCAGAGCCGGGAGTGGAAGAACAAACCAGCGATGCCCGGACGGCCGTCCGCCGGCGCAGTTGCGGTCACGGACATAATCTAGCTGTGGCAGTGGCCGCCGGCCGGCTGTGCGCTCGCGGGCACATCCAGCACGGGGCTGCGGTCAAAGAATCCCTCCGGCCGCAGCTTGAAGCCGGCCGTGTCCACGGGCATGATGGGCCAGTCCTCGGGGCGCGGGAAGTGCGTGAGCCCGAAGGTGTGCCAGAGCACGATGTCCTGGCCGTCCAGGTCCCGGTCCTGGGCAACGTAGGCCGGCAGCCCGGCCCCGCCGGAATGCTGATTTACAAAGTCGCCCGTCGGGTAGCGTTCGGCATCGGCATGGCGGGTGACCCACAGGTCCTTGGTGGCGAAGGCGGCGCGGCGGGCGATCGAAGACCCCGGGTCCGCCAGCAAAGTGGGCTGGCCCTCGGCATGGAGCTTGTAGGCCACGGGGTCGCCAAGCCGGTTCAGTGACCGGGGGTTGGAGATGACCCAGGTCCGGCCGTTGCGGGCATCAGCCTCGCGCACGCCCTCGGATTCACGCGCAATCAGCGTGCGCTTCCGGGAGAAGGCGTTGCCGCGCTCGTTGCCTTCGCCCATCGCTTGCCGGACAACGTCTTCTTCCTCCACCCGGTTGGTGAGCCCGTCAATTGCCATGTCGAGGCGGGCGCTGAAGAGGTGCTGGTGGAAGGGGGCGCCCAGGCCCGGGGCGAGCTGGGAGATGTTGGCCGAGCCGCCCTCGGGGAATGCGGAGGTGAAGACGACGCCGGTGGCCTTGGCTTCAAATTCGATGGTGCCGTCGAGGTAGAGGTACCAGTAGAAGCCGTAGTCGTAGTTGCCGATCGTGGTGAAAAAGGAGATCACCAGGCGCCGGTTGCGGCGGGTGTAGTTGATGCCGGTCCAGAGGTCGCTGTGTTTGGCCAGGATCCCCCAGTCCTCCTCGTGCATGCAGATGCCGTTGCGGATTTCGCGGGGACTGCCAAAGGCGTCGCTGATGACCGGGCTGAGGTAGGTGATCTCGCCGAGGCAGTCACATCCCAGTTCCAGCGAATTGGCGTACTGGCCCACCAGGTATTCGCCCGTATCGAAGTAGTTCTGCCAGGACCGGATCGGCGACGGATCCCCGTACGGGACGACCATTTCCGCGATCGAAGCCCGGTTGATGACCGGGCGCAGCCGGTCGCCGTCCTGGAACGCGAGATTGTGCAGAACAACCCCTTCACGGACGTCGAAACCGACGTCGACGCTCCACTTTTCCCACTCGACGTGGTTGCCGCCGGTGACCGTGAAACTGGGCCCGTCAGGCTGGGTGATGTTGATGGGTTTCTGCGTGGTGCGCAGCGGTCCGGTGAGTTCCGGATCGGTGTAGTTGCCGTGCTCTGCGGGAATCGGCACGGCGCCGGTGTCCAGGACCTGCGTGACCACCTTGCTGACGACATCGACGTACGCCACCAGCCCGTCCACGGGGTGCGCCCAGGCGCTGTCCTCGGGGAAATCCTGCACGAAAGCCAGGCCGCGCAAAATCCGGCGGCCCTTTTCCTCGGGATACTCGAAAACGCCGGCGGACAGCGGAGCGACGCGGACGGTGTCCACCTCCAGACCCCGGCTGGCCAGAGCCTCAAGCCACCGTTCGTCCGTGGCCAGTAGCTGCTCGACCACCTCGAATTCCTCCTCGAGGACGGGAAGCTCGCCGGCCACTGCCGTATCGAGTTCGACGACGGAGATCACCTCACCGGTGGACACGGAGACGATCACATCGGCCGGGCGCCCTCCGGAGACGTCGAGGATGAACACCCGGAACCTCCGGTCCTGGGCGTCAGCGGCCGCGTTCCGCGCCGGATCCACGAGACCCAGATACGCGATGCGTTGGGCTTCACCCAGCAGTCCCGCAGTGCGCAGAATGCCTTGGACTGCCGTAATTTCTGCAGCCGCGGTCAAGCGGTAGGGGGTGCGGAGGTCGGTTTGTACGGGCATGATGACGGCTCTCAGTCGGGACCCTGGCGGGTCAAAAGTTTATTTTCTATAGATGTAGAGAATACGGAAATGTAAGCTGTGCCACAAGAGTCCGACGTGAAGTATTTTGGGGAGCTACCCGGTGCCAAAGATTGTTGACCACGACCAGCGGCGGATTGAGCTCGTCGACGCAACGTGGCGGATCATCGCCCGGCTCGGCATCGAGAGTGCAACCATGCGGGAGATTGCCCTGGAGGCAGGTTTTGCAAACGGTGCCCTGAAGCCGTATTTTCCCACCAAGGATGACCTGCTGGCCTTCGCATTCGGGCACGTCTTCAGCCGCACCAACGAACGCATCGCCGGGGTCACCGCCGGGCGGGAGGGGCTTGCGGCCCTCAGGGCCTTCTGCATCGAGGTCCTGCCCCTGGATGAGGAACGGATCAACGAGGCCCGGATTGTGATCCCGTTCTGGCAAAAGGCCATCAACGACCCCGGGAAGGCCCGCATTCACCGCGACTCGATGCAACAGTGGCTTGCGGCCATCCGGCAGCACCTTGCCGAGGCGCGGCAAACCGGCGCCGTCACCACCCCCGTCGACGACGCCGCCCTGGCCGGCCAACTGCTCAACCTCCTCCTGGGAGCGCAGATTGCCGCAGCACTGGCGCCGGAGGGCCAGGTGGACCTCGGGCTGAACGAACAACTGGAGGGATTCCTCACCCTGCTGGCCTGCTAGTCTACGTATTTTTATTCGCCCGTTGTGGAAAAAAGATGACAGCGAGCGGCGTCGGCGCTACCCTGAAATGACTGTGTCCCATGACACATCTTCTCCAGATTCGACGGCGCCAGGACCTCCCATGACCGCAGTTGCAGCCCGCCCACCGCACGTTTCCGCCGGACAGGACGTCCACACCAGCACCGCAGTGTCTTTCGACCATTGGCGGCACCTGGTCGCGGAATCCTTCGTTCCCCTGGCGACCTCGAGCAACAATGCGGACGGTTTCCGGGGCCGCATGCGGTCCCGGAAACTGGACCGGGTGGCCCTCGTGGAGGTATCCGCCACGAGCCATGAGGTCCACCGCACGCCGGCACTCATTGCGCAGTCCAACCAGCGATACTTCAAGCTCAATCTCCAATTGCAGGGAACGGGGCTCCTGATCCAGGACAACCGCGAGGCCGTGCTGCACCCCGGGGACCTGTCCATCTATGACACCAGCCGCCCATACACGCTCGCCTTCGAGGACGATGCCCGGCTCATGGTGGTGATGTTTCCCTGGGACGCATTGCCACTGCCGCCGGACTGCATCGCGCAGCTGTCGGCCGTGCGGATGGCTGCCGACGGCGGCCTCGCCGCCATCGTCGGGCCGTTTATTGCCCATCTCGCGGAGAACCTGGATGTCCTGAGCGGCCCCAGCGGGTCCCGCCTCGCCGCAAATGCCCTCGATCTCGTGTCCACCATGCTGCATTCGGAACTGGACGTGGTTCCGGACCGGATGAAACCCCAGGCCCTGCTGGCGGCAGCTGTCCGCGAGTACATCGACGCCCACCTGGCAGATCCCTTACTGTCCCCGGCGTCCATCGCGGCAGCCCACTTCATTTCGACCCGGCATCTGCACAACGTCTTCCACGAGTCGGGCAGTACCGTGGCGAGCTGGATCCGGACCCAGCGGCTTGAAGGGGCACGACGCGAACTGCGGGATCCGCTCCTGGCCGGGATGCCCGTCGGAACCGTGGCCGCACGATGGGGCTTCATTGATGCGGCGCATTTCAGCCGCTCCTTCCGCGATGCGTTCGGCGCGTCACCGAGCGACTGGCGGCGCGGCGCGTAAGGCGGACCGAGCGGATCGAGCACGTCGCGATGCCTTCATGGAAGGGCGGCGCCGGATCTGCCCGGCACCGCCCCTTCCCCGCTTGGGGCTCCGCTAAGCGCGGACGGCCTCCCGGGCAGTCCTGCGTTCGACCCTGACCTCCACTGCCACGCCGACCGCAAACACAACGGGCACAGCGATCAGCAGGCCCACCGCCGTCTCGGCACTGCCGCCGATCAGGGCCGTGAAGTTACTGACAACGAGGGACAGTACCCAGCCAAGGAGCAGAGTGGCGAGGACCGGCGCCACCGTGGTTTGCCAAAGCTGCCCTGCAGCCTTGTGGCGCCGGAAGTACGCGACGACGGCGAGGGAGCACAGGATGTACAGGACCAGGAGCGCCCCCACGGCCAGCCCGCTGAACCAGGAGAAAAGAGTCAGAACCGGGTCCAGGGACAACAGGGCGAATGGTGCCACGAGGAGGAATGCAATAACTGTCTGGATCCGCGCCGCGGCAGCAGGAGCCCGGTGGCGGTTGGTTCGGGCCACGGCGCCCGGCAGTGACCCGCGCAGCGCCAGCGAATGGAGGTAACGGTTGATGCCGTTGTGAAAGGCAATGATGCCGGCCAGCAGGGACGTCACGAGCAGGATGCCGGTGGCAATTCCGGCCCACGGACCGAACAGCTCCACCATTGGTGTCAGCACAAAGGAGGTGGAATCACCCGATTCGAGGGCCGCCCCCGCCGCGTCAGCGACGTGCGAGGGGCCGTAGTAGCTAACCAGCATCCACGAAATAAAGGAGAAGAAGACGGAGATGACCCCCACCGAAAGATACGTGGCGCGGGCCACCGTGCGGTGGGCATCCTTGGCCTCAGCCGAGTAGATGGCCGTTGACTCGAACCCAAACATGGAGGCAACAGCAAACATGATGGCCACGCCCGGGGCGCCGGTGGCGATCGCCGCGGGAGAGAAGGAAGCCGCCAGGGACAGCCCCTCCGGTCCACCGCCGCGCACCAGCACGGTGACGCCGAACAGGATCAGGATGGCGACCTCCAGGCCCACCAGCAGCGCCAGGACCCTGGCCCCCAGTTCGATGTTGAGCGATCCCAGCACCTGAACACCGGCCATGGTGACCATGGCCAGCAACCACCAGGGAACCGCAATGCCGGCGGATTCGAGGATCCCCGAGAACGCAGCGCCGTACAGCCCGTACATTGCGGCCTGGACCGTGCTGTACGCGAGGAGGGCGAGCCATGCTGCCCCCGCTCCGGTTTTGCGGCCAAAGGCGGCCGTGACGTACGCGTAAAAGGCGCCGTTTGCCTGGATCTTGCGGCTCATCGCCACGAACCCGACGGCGAAGATCACAATGACGATGCCCACCACCAAGTACGCCCCGGGCGCGCCGGGTCCGTTGCCGAGGGCCGCGGCCAGCGGTGACGCCCCGACGATTCCGGTCAACGGCGCCTGGGCCGACAAAACGAAGAAGAGAATGCCCATAACGCCGACACTGCCGGCGCGCAACGCTGTGGAGTGCTCGTCGCGGGGCCCGGCTGCCGCGGTCCGGGACTCGGAATTTGAAATACTCATCGGATCCTCTTAATGGTCATGAGTCTGGAATGACGGTTCAGAAAGTTGACCGTCTGGGAATAGGGAGTGCTGGCACCGCACAAATCCAGCATGGCAGGCGACGGCCGTCACCCTTTTGTCGCTCAGCGACCGGTTGTTGTTCCTCAGCGCAACGGCGTCACGGGCCGGCGCGATCCTTCGCAGTGGGTCAACTGCAGTTCGCGCAAAGACAAGACTGGACCACCGCACCGGAGGACACTCGGACGTAACGGTACGGCCACACCCGGATTCCCCGGCGTCTTACCGCCCAGCACCACCGGCGCCTCATTGATCCCGCGCACCACCTACTCGAAGTGGAGTACCCCTTGGAAACCTACGATGCCCTCCTGGCCTCAATCACCCCCGCCGCCGGCGAAACCCGGACCATCCTTGACCCCGCCACTGGCGCCGTCGTCGGCAAGGCGCCGGTGCACTCCCTGGCGGACCTGGAACGTGCCGTCGCCACCGCCGCCGCCGCCCAGCCCGCGTGGGCGGCGCTGGGCCATGACGGGCGGAGCGCGGTGCTGCTCAAGGCGGCCGACGCCGTCGAACGCTCCGTTGAAGAACTCGCCCGCCTGCTCTCCCGCGAGCAGGGCAAACCCCTGAACGGCCCTAACGCGCGGTTCGAGGTCGGCGCCTGCGCGGCCTGGCTCCGTGCCGCGGCGGGCACCGCGCTGGACCCGGAAACGGTGGTGGACGACGGGGAAACCCGGGCCGAACTGCACTACCGGCCCATTGGCGTCGTCGGGGCGATCGGACCATGGAACTGGCCCATGATGATCACCATCTGGCAGATAGCGCCAGCACTCCGGATGGGCAATGCCGTGGTGGTCAAGCCCTCCGAGTACACCCCGCTCAGCGTCCTGGCCTTGGCGGAGGTCCTCAACCAGGAGTTGCCCGAAGGTCTCCTCACCGTCGTCTCCGGCGGCCGCGACGTCGGGGCGCGGCTGGCCGAACACCCTGCGATCGGCAAGGTTATGTTCACCGGTTCCACCGCCACTGGCAAGGCCATCATCAGGTCCTCTGCAGACACCGTTAAACGGCTCACCCTGGAACTCGGCGGCAATGACGCCGGTATCGTCCTGCCCGATGCCGATCCGAAGGCGATCGCCGAGGGCCTCTTCTGGGGCGCCTTCATCAACACCGGCCAGACCTGCGCCGCCCTCAAACGCCTCTATGTGCACAGCGACATCTACGAAGCAGTGTGTACCGAACTCGCCGCCGTCGCCGCGCTCATGCCCATGGGCGTCGGACTGGACGAGGCCAATGTGCTCGGCCCGCTGCAGAACAGGCAGCAGTTCGACATCGTCGCCGGGCTTGTTGAGGCCGCCCGCGATTCGGGGGCCACGATCCTCCTCGGCGGAAACCCGGACACGGACCAGCCCGGTTACTTCTATCCCGCCACCCTGGTGGCCGATATCGAGAACAACAATCCCCTGGTGTCCGAGGAGCAGTTCGGTCCGGCCCTGCCGATCGTCCGCTACAACACCGTGGATGAGGCCGTGACCATGGCCAACGGCCTCGACGTCGGACTCGGCGCCTCGGTCTGGTCCGCCGATCCGGCCGCTGCCCGCGCAGTGGCAACCCGGATCGAGGCCGGTACCGTCTGGATCAACAAGCATGGCGCCGTTGACCCGAGGGTCCCCTTCGGCGGTGCCAAGCAGTCCGGCTACGGCCTGGAGTTCGGCGTCGAAGGGCTCAAGGCGCTGGGTGTTCCCCAGGTCATCAATGGCTGACCGGCCGCATTTCGCTGCGGAACCTGCCGGGCGACGCGCAAGAGGCTAAGCGCTCCGGGTACACCGCAGCACTTGGCCTTTCGCGCGTCGTCTGCCACCTGCCGGCCGGCGGCCTGTCAAATATTTGTGGGCCGCAGCACTTCTATACCCATCTATCTCCAGTTCGGCTCCGAAGTACCACTGGCCCCTTCCGGGGCGCGAACATCACACGCGCGTGTATGAGGAGATTTATTCAATGAAGAAGACCCTTCGCCTTTTGGCGGTCCCCACCTTGGCCCTGGCTGCCCTGGCGGTTTCCGGTTCCCCGGCAATGG
>NZ_JAXCHX010000046.1:0-11387 GCF_035984855.1 Arthrobacter sp. MP_M4 | reverse complement strand
ATGTCTGCGTGCCATGATTCGTGAATTTCCTCCTGTGTCCATTCTCGGACACGAAACTCACACAAACACTGGACTTCTACATGGGGACCCAACCAGCCTGATCACCGGCAATCCGCGTGAGTCGTTGCCGGCGACGGTTGTCACCCGTATCCCAGCGAGCTTCACCAGCAGGCCGCTGAAGGTGGTGACGAGTGCGCTGGCCACCAATGCCCGGCAGAGAGCAGCAGGGTCGCGAGGGATCATCCGTTTTCTGTTGACCTCGTCGCCGAGAGGCACCACGAAGAACATCAACATGGCATCGATCGCGGCCCTATACGGATCCAACCGGGCGGGCGATAACCTCGACGGTGTCTTTGGCCGTTCCGGCCGTCCTCGTTGGCTCCAATCAAAATGACGGATGGCGACCACTAAGGGACCCCGACTTCTGGAAGCTGATGGGCCCACCCGAGCTGGCGCGCCCCCGGAGTGGTCAATGCGGCCACAACTTTCCGGTGTGGCTGAAGGGATTGCCACCGCGGTTGTGCCCGCCTCGCCGCTCCACCAGGAACGCACCGGTTGCAGGCGGAAATCGACCGGGCGGTCGAGTGGTATAACGGACTGAAACCCAACAACGGCGCCCATTTCTGTCCTCAGCTGACACCACTCGACCCAAACGACCTCGGGTGCCACGCCCCCCTAGGGAATCTATGCTCTTACTAAGAGTTGAAGGCGTAGGGGTGAGAGTGCAAAGGGCCCCTTATATATATATTTTTTAGTCGAATAGGTAGAGTTATATATATGGGGGCCCCTTCTTCCCTTTGTTTGCAAGGGATTCCCCACTCGACCATCTGGTGGGGTTCTGGTCGATTCGTGCGATCCTCAGGTCGAGTGACTGTGGGTTCAGGACCACTGTGGCCCCTCACTGATCGCGGTGCCTTCGTTTCACTCCGCCCTGCCCTTCACCCTGTCGCCGGACGTTCAGCAACAGTGGTGGAGGCATGTCGACACTGCCCGGGCAGCAAACACCTGGCAAGAGATTGAAGCCGGTCCAAGTCCGCAAGAACGGTCCCGGCGCCAGACTTGGTGATCTCCACGCTCGAGCTCCTCCCACGCAGGTTGTCGTACAGGGACGTGCTGGACGGACTCCCTACTACTACTCGGTGGCCCTGCTCGGTGGTTGGTTGGTCCTTAAAAATGCCTGTGTGGTCAAGTCCCGGGTCAACCAAGCGGGCTCCGAAAAGGGTCACACAGCGACGGACTGAAGCGATGGTGAGCGTTTCAGGGACCGCCGCACACATTCAGGAAACCACAGAAAGGAAGTCCAAATGTCAGTCAACAAACCTGCAAACGGCCTCGACAGGAACGCCTACTTGGCAAAGAAGCGAGCCGAGCTGATCGAGTCCGCACTCTGGGTCAAGAAGTTCCTCGAGCACAAAGGGAGGCTCCCATACGGGTATGAACCGGAGTATGCGAAGCTGGCGTACTACCGGAAGCTCTGGGACCAGAACGTTCCGGTACCAAACGAAGTCCGGGCAGTGCTGGATGTCGCGGATATGCTCCCGCAACCCAGGCACCAAGCGCACGCGAGACGGCTGGCAGAATATCGGCAATTCATCGCTGAGAACCGTCGCTTCCCTTCAACTCTGAGGACGCCCTGGGAGAAGTCGTTGGCCGCCTGGGCATACAAAATGAAAAAAGACGGGAGTAATGCTGATATCCGGGAGGCCCTGCTCGTTCTCATCGAGGAAACAAAGGCACAAAGATTCGACTTCTAGTGGCCCCAGAGGACCTTCGCAGCGGCATAAAAACGTACTTGAACGGGTCTCGTCTAAACCGTATCGACCAGACCGACGAGGCTCGGACGGCGGCAGTGAACCGCTGGTTCCGAAACCTGGGCGGATAGAGCAAGCGGGCCGCTGGCCGAGTATCGGCAGTTCATCACCGACAAACGACGTCTCCCTTCCGGAAGGCGCGCTGGAAGGGATACGTTAACTGGCTCGTCGGGCCCCAGGGTGAAAAGCCGGGGGACAATCAAAATATTGACGTGCTGGATGCCCTGTTCTCTATCTGAGTGTCGGTGGAGCAGAACTCGGACGAATAACCCTAAATCGGAGGCGGTCGGCTCTGTGCCGCCTGTGAGGTTCAAATGGTCCGGCACCCCGCGGCACGGTCTATCAAGTACTCAGGCGGGCTTCTACTCGACGATCGGCGTGGAGATGGTGTCCACTTCTGACCCTGTCGATCGGCAGCTATGCTGATCGTTCTCGTCCAGCTGTTATGCGTCGCAGTGTTTGGCGGTGGGGGCGTCTTTGCCGGTGACGATGCAGGTTTTTCCCGGGGTGTCTTGATTTAGTGCCGTTGGCGGCGTCAGGCTGACGATGACCGGATAGGACGAACGGCCCGGCGTGAGGTTTCGAAGGTTCACGCCGGGCCGTTCTGACGCGTAAGGGACGCGCTGATGCTCACGGTAAATCATGAGGCTTTCTCTGTCGAGTCGGATCTGGCCGGGGGCCGCCTGGCGTGCCCGGGGTGCAAGGGCAGGCTGCGCCCGTGGGGCTGGGCGCGGGAACGGCTGATCCGCCACGGCATCGGGGAAGGATGGTCTCGGGTGCGCCACCGTCCGCGCCGCGGACGCTGCAGCGGATGCGCGGCAACCCATGTGCCGCTCGAAGCGGGCCTGGCCGCGCGCCGGGCCGATGCGGCTGCGGTGATCGCCGCCGCCGTCGAGGCCAAAACCGCCGCGGGTCACGGGCACCGGAGGATCGCGGCCCGGCTGGGCCGGCCCGCGTCCACGGTCCGCGGCTGGCTGCGCTCATTCGCCGCTTCCGCCAGCGGGATCGCCGAAGAATTCACCGCTCTGGCCCATCGTGACGGTGCGGACGCGGCCGGGCTCTGGCCTGCCCCGGCTGAGACGCCGTCCGGTCGGGCGCTGGCTGCGGTGACGGCATACGCGGGCGTGCTTGCGGCCCGGTTCGGCGTCGCCGCGTTGGCGTGGCAGAGCGCCGGGCTCGCCGCGTCCGGCCCGTTCTTCTTCAGCACCGGACGGTGGCAACACGAATTGGCCCCTTACCCCGGCGGCCGGGGACGGCAAGGGTGAAGGAAGCTCCGGCTGACCTGGCAGGGGCCATCGCATTCTGAGCCTTTTGAAAGGACAGCGTCCCCATGACAGACGCCAAACCGAAGCGCGGGCCCCTGGCCCGGAAGGACCGGGCGGAGAAGACCGCTCTGTTCCGCTACCAGCTGATCCGCGGCGCCGCGGACAAAACCCTGACCTGCCGCCAGCGCGGGCCCATGGTCCGGGCCCTGGCCGCCGCCGAGCATACCGGCCCGGACGGGCAGCCCGTGCGCTACTCCCGGGAGACTCTGGACCGGTGGATCAGTGCCTGGCAGCGTGAGGGGTTCGACGGGCTCAAGCCGCGGGAAAGGGCCGCCGGCCCGGTGACCCCGGTAACCGTTCTGTCCCTGGCCGCGACGCTGAAGCTTGAGCGTCCGCACCGCACCGCGGCCCAGGTCCGCCGGATCATGGCCGAGACCCTCGGCGACGCCCCGTCGGAGTCGACGCTGCTGCGCCATTTCCGCACCCTGGAGATCCCCACCGGCACGCAGGCGGCGGCAACCGGCCGGTTCGAAGCGGCCCGGCCGAACGAGATCTGGGTCGGCGACGGGCTCCACGGGCCCCGGATCGGCGGCCGGAAGACCTACCTGTTCGCGTTCCTGGATGATCATTCCCGCCTGGTGACCGCGGCCCGCTGGGCGTTCGCCGAAGACGCCGTCAGGCTCTCCGCGGCGCTGCGGCCGGCCCTGCAGACCCACGGAATCCCCGACGCGGTCTACGTCGACAATGGCAGTGCTTTTGTCGATTCGTCACTGGCCAGGATCTGCGCGAGGCTGGGCATGAAGCTGATCCATTCCAGGCCTTACCGGCCCCAGGGCAGGGGCAAGATTGAGCGGCTATTCAATACCGTGAGCTCCCAGTTCCTCTCCGAGATCACCGTGATCGACGCGCCGGTCCAGAGGACCGTTCCGGGCACCGGGGAGGATCCTGCCGGGAGCGCGGTCACCTCGCTGGAGGAGTTGAACGCCTTGTTCACCTCCTGGGTGCAGATGGTCTACTACCGCACCGTGCACTCCACCACGTCGATGACGCCCCTGGCGCGCTGGGACGCCGGCTGGGAAAACCGGCGCCCGGACCGCCGGGACCCGGACGTGATCGCCGAAGCGTTCCGCTGGTCCGTGACCCGCAAGGTCACCAAAACAGGGACCGTTTCGCTGCAGGGCAACATTTACGAGGTCGACGCGTCCCTGGCCGGTGCCCGCGTCGAGCTGGTCTATGATCCGTTCGACCTGACCGGCCCGGTCGCCGTGACCGCCGCCGGCGGCGTCCCGGCAGGGGAAGCGGTCCTGCTTCAGATCCGCCGCCATGTCCACCCCAAGGCCGTCAACGCCGCCAAAGACGCCGACACCGGCGCGAAGAACGCGGCCTCGGGCATCGATTACCTGCGCCTGGTCGAAACCCGCCACAAAACCGCGATGACAGGCGCCCCGATCAGCTTCGAGAAAATGGCTGCCACCGGCGCCCCGGCCATGGCCGCGGGAGGGACCCTGTGATCGAGAACCTGCAAACGCACTATGGTTTCACGGCCATGCTGTGTTTCGTCAAGTTTAAGTAGACCGTTTCAGCGCTAAGAATTAGACCACGTCGGCTCTTTTCTGGTCCATTTCAGCGGTTGGCTATTTCATGAGGGCATTTTTGACCCGGTAGGACTCGCCGCGGAACTGCAGAAGCCGCCCGTGGTGGACCAATCTGTCAATGACGGCGGCGGCCATGTTGTCGTCTCCGAACACGGTGCCCCAGCGGGAAAACTCCAAATTTGTTGTGATTATCAGGCTTCGTTTTTCATACCCGTCCGCGATCACTTGGAAGAGTAGCCTGGCCCCTTCGGCGTCGATCGGGAGGTAGCCCAGCTCGTCGATGGCCAGGAGCCGGTTCTTGGCCAGGGAGGCCAGTTCCTTGTCGAGGCGGTCTTCGTCCTTGGCGCGGCGCAGCATCATGACCAAGGCGGAAGTGGTGAAGAACCTGGCGGGGATGCCCTGCCGGCAAGCGGCGGCCACCAGGGCGGTGGCCATGTGAGTTTTGCCGGTGCCCACGTCGCCGTAGAGGACCAGGTCCTGGGCCCGGTTGATGAAATCCAGGGATTCGAGAGGTCCGCGGCCGTAGTCCTCCGGGAACCTGACACTGCTGTAGTCGAACCCGGTGAGTGTTTTCATGGCCGGCAACCTTGCGGCCTTCAACAGCCGCTGGCGCCGTGACTCCTGCCGGGATTCGTGCTCGGCGACCAGCACCCCGTGCAGGTATTCACGTTGCTTCGGGGTGCCCTTCTCGGCCCAATCGGTCAACACGCTGCCGGTCAGCGAGGCGTGCTTGCCCGCCTCAAGGAGGTCCTGGACGGTGATCGTGCTCATGCTATTTCTCCTGTGGTGGTGTTCAGGGTGGTGAAGGTGTCATAGACGCTCAGGTCCACGTTCGTTGCCTCCGGTTCGGTGCCATCAGCCAGACGGCGGGCCAGCATGCCCACCATGGCCATGTCCGGTGCATCCCCGCGCTGGATCAGGGTGTCGGCAGCGGCCACCGCGGCATCGAATCCCGCCACCGATGAGGCAGCATCCACCGAGTTGAGCAGCCGGCGCCGATCCGTGGCCGTGGCCCGGTCCAACCAGTCACGCACCGGGTCCGTCACCAGGGCCCGCAGCGGCGAATGGGACCACGCCCCGGGCTTCGTCACCAGCAACGGCACCAGGGAGCAGGGTCAAAGACCGTCTCGGCCTGCTTGCCGAAGACGCGCGGGAACGTGCGGACAGGTTCGGAATGCTCATCAAGGATCTGCACCACGTCGTGTCCCAACCCCACCGTGAGCATTCGCCCGTGGAAAGCGGGCCCGGCGGCGTACGTGTTCCCGTCAATGAGCAGGTTCCCGGTCTTGTCGGCCTTGCGCGATTCGTAGCGCACGGCATCGAAACCGATCCCCGGCAGGTCCATGGACGCCGCAACGTCCTGGGCGAACAGCTCACCCAGGGGCAGGCCCTTGCGGTAGTGCACGGTGGTGGCCAACGCGTCGCAGCGCGCCATGAGGTCCTTGTTCAGCCCCTCCAGGGTGGCGGCCTCCGGCTCGGGGACCATGAAGTTCCGGCGCAGGAACCCCACCGCGTTCTCCACGTTGCCCTTCTCATGGCCCGAGTACGGATTGCAATAGCGTGACTCGGACCTGTAGTGGAGTTTGAAGGCGCCAAACAGCTTCGTCTCGGTCACCCGGGTTCCCACCCGATTTCCGATGCCCGTGGCATTATCAAAGACCATGTGCCGCGGCGCAGCCCGAATGTGCTCAAACACCCTCCGCAGCCCGTGGGCCACGCATTCGGCGGTCTCGCCCCGATACGCCTGCACGAAGCGCATGTTCGAGAACGGGAAGGTCACCACCAGGATATGCAGGACCTGCCGGATCCCGGCAACGATGGCCTCGGCCTGACCGAAGTCGACCTGCACGGTGCCGGCAGGCCAAACCAGTTCGGTAAACCCCTCACCGGGCTGCCGGTGGGCGGCCAACCATTTCTTCACGTACCGCTGGACCGGTGAATAGGTGGCGGTAAAACCATGCTCGTCAACGAGCCGGTCGAAGATCCGCTTCGCCGTATGCCGCTGCTTGCGGTTCCGGCGCTGATCCTCGATGAGCCACCGCTCAATGATGTGCTCGAACCCGGTCAGCACCGAGGCCCCCGGCCTGGCCAGCGGTGCCCGCGGCGCCGGGGAGAAGTCCTCCTGCTCGGCGTACTTGGCCGCCGAGGTCCGGCTCACTCCAAGCCTTCGGGCGATCTGACGCACCGGGACTCCCTGGGAGTCGAGTCTTCTGATATTTTCTTGAACGGACATGGGTACCGTCATCTCACTTTCCAGCCCTTCCGGCGCACACGCTTCGCAATGGCAGCACCGTAAGGAACCTATCTGGGGGTGGCGGGCCCCTGTCCCCAACACTCTGGGAAAGGCCCCCGACCACCCGGGTGATCTCTAACTTCAGGCAAGCCCCCGAAACCTGATTCCGGGAAGAAAAAACTGGCCCAATTCTTACCGCTCTTTTGGCCTGAAACGAGCCACCAACATGGCTCAAATTCCTGGCTGAAACGGCCTACAGATAGTCGATCACACACACCATGCCCTTCGGCCGCTCCATACCGGTGCAGGCGCTGCACCCGCATCCCGGGCACCGCGAGGCGGTCGCCCGTATCCAGTGGTGCGTGGACCAGCGCCAGACGGGGGTGATCACCGGGGAAGTCGGCGCCGGCAAGACCGTGGCCGTGCGCGCGGCCCTGGCCCAGCTTGAGGCGTCCCGGCACCAGGTGATCTACGTTGCGGACCCCACGGTCGGGATGCGCGGGATCCAGTCCCAGATCGTGACCGCCCTGGGCGGACAGCCCGCCTTTTACTCCGGGGTGCTGGCGCATCAGACCGCGTCCCTGCTCGCCGGGGAACTGGACGAACGCGCCCGCCTGCCCGTGGTCGTGATCGACGAGGCCCACCTGCTGGGCAACACCGACCTGGAATCGCTGAGGATGCTCACGAACAGCGGACTAGATACCGGCTCCCACTTCGCGCTGCTGCTCATCGGCCAGCCCACGCTGCGACGGCGGCTCAAGCTAGCGGTCCTGGCCGCCCTGGACCAGCGGGTTTCCACCCGGTTCGCGATCACCGGAATGGATCTGTCGCCGCGATCCACCAGGGCTCGCGCGGCTACCCCCGGGCAGTGAACAACCTCGCCGTGTCCGCCCTGATCGCGACCTACGCGGCGGGCAAGGCCATCGTGGACCTCTCCGCGGCCCAGTCCGCGATCACGGAGAACAGCGAGTAAAACACGCCGTCACCAATGACCACCGCCGCGTCAGCGCGGCGATCAGCGCCCCGCCGGCCACCATCCAGCGGGGCGCTTTCATGCCCGTCCGCCGCCACGGACCGTGACGGCCCCACCGTCAAATAACGCGACCGGTAACACCAGCCCAGCAGTCGGTCTCCCGTCCGGGGTCCAGGGTTCCTGATCGTTTTCCAATAGGCTTGCCATCCTTGGACGGAGGTATTTGTGATAGGTCACGGGACTCTCTTCGATGGCAATCCAGCGACGGCCAAGCTTTTGAGCAGCAGCCGCGGTAGTGCCGGAACCGGCGAAGCAGTCCAGAACGGTGTCACCGGGCTCGGTAGCCAAGGTGACGATTCTCCGGAGCAGGCCTTCCGGCTTCGCACTCGGGAACGGCAGGCTAGGATTCAGCTCCCTTTGTTGCCGAGCGGCGTCCTCGTTCGTTTCCATCGAATCAAGCTGCCATGACCACAGGTTGGTCACCAACTTCGGTTTTCCGCCGGGCGCTATGTAGCTGGGGCGGAACGGTATCTTCGGAACGATGAAGTCAGCACCGTCGCTGATCATCTGGGTCAACTTGGCAGAGGAATAGCGTGAGGGCATGCTCAAGTGCAGCCAAGTAATGTTGCGGCCATTCTGCACAGTTACGCTCTCCCTGAGGCGCGCATCAATGCCGGGCGAAGAGTGATCACCCGCTGGGTAGGTTCCGTCACCGCACTTGAACTTGACGGTACCCGGAGGGAACGCCAGTTCCACAACCCGGTTTCCACGGTGAGCAATGGGTGTTCTTTTGTCGTGCTCCGTGACCCCTTCGGTGAACGGGGTTAGCTTGGAGCGGTCCTTGGCATAAACCAATAGGAAGTCCGTGACCGAGGACATCTGTCCATGCAGGAACGCCGGCCGCCGCGTTCGCTCCCATGTGATGACCCCACTGGTGTTTCCGCCTCCAAAGATTTCATCACACACCACACGCGCAGTGCCGAGCTCGTTGGCATCCACATGGAGCCACAGCGAGCCATCGTCCCGGAGCAAGGCGTGCACACTTCCCAGGACCTCGTTCATCAAAGCTGCCCACTCGGACGTTGTCCGGTGGTCCCGGTAGTGGCCTCGAGTTGATTGCGCGCCCCGGGTGTTAAACGGCGGGTCGAGGTAGCAGAGCTTCACGCTGCCTTCCATACCGTCCGCCAGAAGACCAGGCAGGACACGGCGGGCGTCGCCGAGATGAATGGAATTTGCAGTGCTCCGTGTGAAACTCACCCGCTAATTCTCGCGCAGACGGAGAAACTTTTCTGACACTCCACCCACATGACCAAAGGTAAACCGGAAGTCCTGACGGGCGGGTGGTCTGGGGAGGCTTCCACGGAATGCCGCACACATTACTGCCACGACCGAAAAGTGACCCGCCCCGGACCGCAGAAGCACCCACCGAAAGAGACATTATGCACACCGAAAGCTTGACCCTCCATGACATCCAGAACGCTCACGAATTCCTGAGGACCGGACGCAGTCTGGAACTCGACCAGGAAGAGGCGCTCGTTGAGGACGGCCTTCCACCGCTGCGTGACGAAGACGTCCCCGACGAGTTCTGGCTCGGCGCTGTCGCGCTGTTTATCACCGAAGATGGGTTCGACGGGAACGCCATCGTCTGCCGGAACCAGGACCACGTCCTGACCGCACGCGCGGCCGGTTTCACGGTCGGAGAAATCGCCCAGTATGCCGTACTTAAGGAGCGTGAAGCGCTCCGCTGAAGCCACGGAACGAGGGTCTGCATCGACCGGACACAGGCCGAGCTCCTGTTAAGGCTGATGCAGTCCTCAGCCCTGTTCGCTGAAGTGACAAAGCTCGAAGGGCGAATCTCGTCAAGGGTTGAAAAGGGAAAGGCCAGCACCGTCCTCAGATGCTGGGTATCTCCCAGCCCAACGCGGTAAACCCATGTCTGCATGGATTTACTGGCTTGGCATCGTTCCGGGTCGGGCCCGGGCTGTCCGCTGGTGGCAAACCTGAAGACGGCCCGGATCGCCATCGCCAACGCGCTGTCCATGAGCTCAACGCGTATGACGTTGCCGAGGAGCATGCGCGATTGAGATGCATACGGCGACGGAAGTGGGCTGCTGCGGGGATCTCGGACAGCGGAATTAGTGGTTTCTTCTACGCTGCTAGGGCTGGCTGTTGATAACCATAGTGGACTTCGTTGGGCCGGCGGTAACCGAGCGCGGAGTGACGGCGCCGGCTGTTGTAAAACCCCTCGATGTAGCGGATGACGTCGCTCCGGGCTTGTGATTTAGTCGCGTAAACGGTCCGGTACACACGCTCGTTTTTCAGGGCTGAGAAGAACGATTCGGCCATGCTGTTGTCCCAGCACACGCCGGTGCGTCCCATCGGGGAGCGCATGCCGAGGCTGGCCACCAGGGCCCTGAAATCGGTTGAGGTATACACGCTGCCCCGGTCGGAGTGCCAGATCGCGTCAGGCTCGATCCGGGTCGTAGCGGCGGCGTTCTTGAGCGCGTCGGCGACGAGCTCGGTGCGCATGTGATCGGCGATTGACCAGCCGACGACCTTCTTCGAGTAGCAGTCGATGACGGTGGCGAGGTAGACGAACCCTTGCCAGGTGTGGATGTAGGTGATGTCGCCGACGAACTTCACCCCGGGCCGGTCGGCGGTGAAGTCCCGCTGGACGAGGTCGGGCATGCCCGCGGCAGCCTCCGCATCAGCCTCGGTGGTGATGCGGAACGGCCGTGGCTGACAGGCCACCAGGCCCTGGTGGCGCATGATCTGCCGCACCAGCTCGGGCGAGCACTCGGTCTGTTCCGCGGCGAGATCGGCGTGGATGCGCCGGTAGCCGTAGGTGCCTTCGGACTCCTCGAAGAAGTGCTCGATTCGCGCCGTCAGAGCCTGCCGGCGCCCCGAGGTGGCCGATTGAGGACGGGTGGCCCAGTGGTAGAAACCGGAGGTTGAGACGCCTAACCAGCGGCACATTCTCACGACCGAATTCAGGTTGGCGGGCTCAGTTTTCTGGGAGTCGATGTATTCGTACTTGCTCACTACCGCTGCTCCCGCGCGAAGTAAGCGGCTGCTTTTTTCAGGAATAAAGTTTCCGCGCGCAGCTCCTGATTTTCCCTCTCGAGCTCCTTCAGCCGGGCCCGTTCCGGCACCGTCAGATCCGCCTCCGTGCCGCCGTTGGCCGCCCGGTACCTGACCAGCCAGTTCCGGAGCGTCTCGGGGCCGACACCGTACGCGGTGGCCACGTCCTTGATCGGCTTGGACGTGTTGATCACCTCCCGGCACAGCTCGTCCTTGAACTCCTGGGTAAATCGCTTGCGTGATGCGGTCATGCTGATCTCTACTTTCGGTAGACCCCCATTTTAAGAGGGCCCACTGTCCGAGATCTCCGCGGCAGCCCAAAGGGAGGTCCTTGGGGGGGGTGTCCCTATGTTCTTTGTCAAGCTGGTTGGGTGGTTTTCGGAGATTGGGGTTTGCCGGGTTTTTGGGCAGGAGGGAGTGGTCGGTGGC
>NZ_JAXCHX010000045.1:0-12486 GCF_035984855.1 Arthrobacter sp. MP_M4 | reverse complement strand
TCCGCCCAATCATCCAAATTGATCACCTTCCATGATGGTCGGTGGCCCTATTTTCAGTTGGCGTTTCTGGCCCTATTTTCGGTTGGCGTTAACACTGGTCCTGGGGCGCACAGCCCGTAAGCGGAATTGCCACCAAAAGAGTCGCTAATGCAATGTCCTGCAAACGTACGCGCATCATCACTTTTAACCCCCCAATTATGACGGAACTATTCCATATGCACGCGAATGGAGCTAGGTCTTGAAGTGCCCGGCAAAGGATCCTGTACCGGACACCAGCTGAACCGTAAATCAGACCGAAGCCCGGCATGCTCAACCGGTGCTCCTATTCCGGGTAAGGGTCTGCCCCGGGACGTGGGACCGGGCCGGTGCCGCGGTGGCGTAAAGGGCGTTGAGTTGGCGGTAGAGGATTCGGGCGATGTAGCGCTTGAGGGATCTGCGAATTTCGCGTTAGCTGCGGCCTTCTTGGGTGCGTTTGGTGACGTAGTCCCGGGTTCCGGGGTCATGGGCCATCCGGGTCATGGTGATACTGTGCAAGGCTCGGTTGAGGCGCCTATGACCGCCCCGGTTGAGCCTGTGCCGGGCAGTGTTACCGCTTGAGGCTGGCAAGGGATTCACTCCTGCCAGTGAGGCGAAGGCAGCTTCGCTGCGAACCCTTACTGGATGCGACCAGGCTGTCAGGACAGCAGCGACTGTGACAGCTCCGGCGCCGACCATCTCCAGCCGACCATCGGCACCGGACCTGGGAAGTGTCACTTCGAGGCAATACTGTGATGAGCCACAACTTCAGAGGTTGGGCAGGCTTCTAATTAGGCCACCGACGTGGGACAGGTCAACGCCGGCCGCTCCATCCAGCGCGGACAAGTCGGGGGAAATGCACCCTGGCGGGGCAATTGTTTTTTCGAGACGCCCCAGACAGAACGACCGGCATCAACACTGCCAGCTAGTCCCAGACCAGCCACCGTAAGTCTCACAATGTTGTTTGCCTGCTGGCGGAGCATCGCGTAGCTGTGCCCGACGGAACCGGGGCAACCCGAAGGGCATGCAGCGGAGGGGTTGTGGGAGGAAATAGTCGCAGCGCCGACCCAAGGCATCCGGTGCGCGGGCATCCGCAGGACGGTTGAGCCGGTGGAGCGGGCACGTATGATTCAACGGACAGCAGCAAAAAAGGAAAAGAAGAATGCCTGTGCTGTCCGAGCACAGCGAGGCCCTTTTTGTTTTTTCCTGAGGAACCTAACCGTCCGCACAGGAGCTACCCTGCTGCTGCGGACCGAAAGGACTAACGCGGCGACGACCCAGCGTCGACGTGGGCGGAAACTGCGGGAGCTCCGGTCGGCTACAGGACTTGGCGGGAAAGAATCATCTGGGAGTCGGCGCTTTCGTTCGGCGGCGAGAGGTGATCAGGTCGACGATGACTGCCCCGATGAGTGCAAGGGTGAACGGTGATGTAGCGCCGTTGATGAGACTGAACAGTGCGATCGGCTGCGGCTCGACATCCATTGGGACCGGCTGAAGAGTGTTGGCGCCAGCGAATACAGCCGCCATCAGGATAACGAGAGTCACGACCCGCGCCGCCCCGGTGCGGGCTGCCGCACGGTATCCCAGGATCGCAGCCACGGCGAGTAGGACGAATGCGGCCCGCACTACGTACGGCAACCATTCGCCCGCTACGGGGATCGGACGGGCGTTGAAACCCAGAAGGGGAGCGAAGATCTGTGATAGCTGCAGCTGGATCGTCAAATACCCGGTCAAGAAGATAACGCACAGGGGTCCGACCAAGGCGGCCACGATAGACAGGATCGGGCCAGTACGAGAGGCCGGCGATGCCTCGATCTGGTTTGGGCTAGTTACTTTTTCCATCGCGCATATCCCCCTATGTTGACTGCTATGACACTAAGGTCCAGTCCAACTTTTCGGTAGGGGTTGGAATCCGGCGCCCGCATGACCGACCTTCGGTGGATTGGACTGCAGCCCATGTTCGTATATTTGGGATCGACCCACGCGCGCCCTTCAGGCGACCATGAGTGGGGACTGCACGGCGACCGGGGTGTAGGTGGTGCCGTCGCGGAGCATGGCCCACAGGACGTTAAGGCGGCGCCGGGCCACGGAGAGCATGGCTTGGATGTGGGTCTTGCCTTCACCGCGTTTGCGGTCGAAGTAGGCGCGGGAGGCGGGGCAGCTTTTCAGGGCCGAGAGTCCGGAGAGGTAGAACACGCGCAGAAGCCGGCGGTCGTAGCGGCGGGGGCGGTGGTGGTTGCCAGTGATCCTGCCCGAGTCTCTGGGTGCGGGGGCGAGCCCGGCGACGCCGGCGAACCGGTCGGCGGACTGGAAGACGGTGAGGTCTCCGCCGGTCGCGAAGAGGAACTCGGCGGCGAGGACGGGTCCGAACCCTGGCATTCTCAAGAGCATCTCGGTGGCGTGCTGGGATTTCGCGGCGTCGACGGCGGCCTGGGCGACCGCGGCGGAGGAGCGGGTGCCGTGTTTCTTCAGCCAGGCATGCAGCCCGGCCTGGTCGGTGCGGCGGATTTCGTCCGGGGTGCGGTGTTGGTCAGCAGCAGCAGGGCGGCTTTGGAGCGGCTGTAGTCCAAGGCCCGTTCCAGGGCGGGAAAGTATTCGAGCAGCTGGGCCTGCAGGCGGTTGACCGCCCGGACCCGGTCCGCGGATTTGTCGGCCCGCCGGGCGGTGACAATCCGCAAGCCCGTGCTGATCTCGTCCCCGGCCCGCAGGGACTGCAGGTCACGGCGCATCCTGGCCTGGTCGGCGATGACGGCGGCGTCTTTGGCGTCTGTTTTGCATTCGCTGCGGTAGAGCTTGGAGGCGTGGTGGACGCTCCGGGCGTGGATGTAGAGGATGTTCTGGCCGTGGGCGACGAGGATGGCAATCAGCAGCGCCGGGCCGCCGCGGTCCAGGTCGGCGGCCCAGATGACTTCGTCTCCGTCGCCGAGTTTGAGGACGGTGGCGATGAGTTCGAGCAGGGCGGGTTCGTCGTTGGGGATTTTCTACGAAAGCAGACGGTTTCCGTCAGCGTCGATCACGACACAGTGATGATGGGCTTTGCCGGCATCGATACCGGCCCACAATTTCGCCAAAACAAACCTCCAGTCCGTCGTACGGTCGAAATCCCGGCAGATAAACGCGCCGTCGTGTCCCTATCCGGCGATCATGTCGCGTCTCTCGATCAGCGGTCGGGTCATTGCGGAGAGTGCGGGCGGCCAATCCTTCGAAGCCGTCACGACGTGAATCGTCCGGACCACAGCAACAAAGCCATACCCGCCTCCCCCGGGTAGCCACGACCCTACAACGGCCAAGGAACCATCCGTCAACACCATAAGGAGCGGCACCAGCTTCATCGACGCGAGCGTCGGACCACAACCGTCTGTGCGTCTCCTTGTCGGGGACGATTTCCTGGCCCGGTGCGTGTCGACGCGGGCGCACTCATCCCGGCCACGTTTCTTCCGGGCCAGGATGAAGGACCACGCACGCTCCCCTGCCCGTGTGCTGGACGGCGTACCCCCTCACACGCAGCCGCTACCTCAGGGCAGAGCGGCCTCGGCGTTTACCGGGGTCAGCCACTCGCGGGCGGCGAAGACCAAGGCGTCGACGCCATCGCTGAGGGTGGGTTGAATTGCCGGCGCGTAGTGGGAAGAGTGATTCGAGGGTTGCTGACCGACGATCCTCCTCATGTCTTGGACCGATTCCGCAGCCGCGAACAGAGCCGGGTCGCTTCCTCCCAGTAACCAGTAGCTGCACGGCGCCCCGGCGGCCAGGGCCAGCATTCCAACATCCTCACTTCCAGTGACCGGCCCGGGTTCCCACACATTCTGCTCACCGAAGACACCGGCGAGGGCTGAACCTGTTCGCTCGGCGGCAATGGGATCGTTGTAAACGCTGGGGAAACTCTCGTAGATATCGACGGTCGCTTCCCGGGGTGCCCCCGCGCTCACGGATTCGCCGTGGACAATCCGCCGGATCGCCGCGATGGCACGATCCCGAACTGCGGGGTCGAAGGACCGCAAGCTGACGAGGATCTCCGCAGAGTCCGGAATGATGTTGTTTTTCGTTCCCGCGTGGACCGATCCGATGGTCAGCACAAGGGTGTCAGTGGCGGCAATTTCCCGGGACGCGATTGTTTGCAGCCGGAGGATGGTGGACGCGGCCATGACGACGGGATCGACAGTGGTTTCTGGTCGGGATCCGTGCCCGCCGCGCCCGTAAAGGGTGATTCGGATGCCATCGGACGCAGCAAACGCCGGTCCCGGCTGGAGGGCAACAACGCCGGCAGGAAGAGGCGAGACGTGCTGGCCGAGGACAATATCAGGGCGCTGGATTCGGTCAAACAATCCCTCGCTCAACATCGCCGCTGCGCCTGCACCGAGTTCCTCGGCTGGCTGAAACAAGACCTCCAGTGTCCCGGTCCATGTGTCACTTTCGCCCGCTAGCCGTCTCGCTGCCCCAATCAAACACGTGGTGTGCATGTCATGGCCGCACGCATGCATCACTGGAACGTCGTGCCCCTCCTGATCGACTCCCCGCACCAGGCTTGCATAATCGAGCCCGGTCAGTTCATTCACCGGGAGGGCGTCCATATCAGCGCGCAGCATCACCGTGGGTCCATCGCCGTTCATCAGGACGCCGACAACACCGGTACCGCCAACGCCAACAACGACGTCAAACCCTAACCGGCGGAGTTCCCTCTCTGCCAAGGCAGCGGTGTTGTGCTCCTGGAACGACAATTCCGGGTGACGGTGAAGTTCCCGATAGATGTCTTCCAAATCTCCGTGGTCTGAATTTTGAGATCGCACACATGCCTCGTTCCTGATCAGCCGGCGCTGTCGGACGCCGGAAAGTCCACCCGCACTGCCAATTCAGATGCTAACGATTTCCAGGACGGGTAACGAATTCGGCCGCCACCGGAAGAGCGAGTCGGCCTCCAACATCGAGCAGTTCACGGACAGGGTTTCGATGCTCTCAGGTTGACCAAAATCCGCGCTGGAGGGTCACCGTGTCCCGACCTGATCCCCCAGAGGTGCGATGCACCGCCGCCGGAAGGAGAACTGCCCCGGCGTCAGCCCCGGCAGGAGGACGATCTGCCCTAGTGGCGAGCGCCTCACAGTGGGACTATGCAGACGTAAGCGAGAACGTGAAGCGCTGTCATGGCGCTCTTCTCCCGGCGGTCTGGAAGAACTCGTACCAGCCCCGCTTGGAGGTCATCCCGGCAAACGTCCCCTCAACGGGTACGCGCGGTAGGCCAGCGCCGTCGGGATTCAGTGGAAAAGCTTGAGCACAAGCATCGCGAAGCCAGGATCAGGCCGCTCGGCTGAGCCAACTTTCGCCGTCGTAAGTGCTCGCGGTATCGGGAGAGATGCCCGGTACGGGAGGAAGTCAATGGACGTCAACGTTCTGCGCCGGGCCGCCAGGAACGGCCTGGACGACGGAAACTTCACTCTGCTGGATCTCTCGCTCGGCTTCTGGGCCAACGGCGGACGTGCCGAGGCGTGGGACCTGGACGCCTTCATTTACGGACTGATGACCCTCTCAGGTTCAGACGTGCTCGTTCTGGCTTGGACGCTGGAGGAACTTCACAATGTCTGAAAGCCGGATGCACCATCGCGGGCCATGGCGCCGTTCAGCCAACGGCTTCTTGTTTTCCGGCTGATACCGGGGACCCTGCAAGCCGCGAAGTTCGAATGCCCGCCTTTCATGACCTGAACATATATTGGCGACCTATTCAACTACGCCAGGGGTCCGATTTTCCGCATCCGCGCCGGATATCCCTTGACAGCACCCTTCACATCCGGGTGTGCGAGGTGACGCGAAATCGCGCTCTCCCCGCTGGCGTGCCTACTCGAACCGTTTGCACAGCGGTTCCACAGGCAATCCCAATGGAGGACACAGTCGGCGAGCCCAGCATAGTTTGAACTGGTGCAGCCGCGGATACCGCGGCGGACACAACGTACCGGAGTGTCGGTGGTTCGCTGCGATGGCTTTCCCTGTAGGACGGGCGCCACGACGTAAAGCCCCAACTTGCTCAGCGCCTCACGGACAGGCTGCTATTGGCGGAGTCCAGCAGGCCCGAAACCGCGCGAACACCACGCCCAGCGGCGGGATCAGTAAATCCGCCCGCTCGGAACCTGACAGTGAGGTGTCATCGATGTCACCAAAACACCGCTTTTGGACCCGTGAAAACGCGCCCCTGATCCTGCTTGGCGTGGGCCTGTTATTGGTGTTGATCGCCGCTGGAATAGTCCTATGGGTCATCAACGTTGCCCCTGTCATCTTGCGCCTCCCAGGATCCTAGACGAGCTCCTGTTCCCCGATTCCACATCGGAGTTTGGAAGCCCGAGACAAGGGCCAAATCCCTGGAGGCGCCCGGTTCTTGCTCACGTACTCCACCGGAGGAATCCGCTGAACGCTAAGCGGCAGCGGTGACGTCGGCATGTACCCGCGGAAGCGCCTCGAATTCCGGCCTCGCAAACCAATATCCTTGGAACAGGCGGATGCCGGTTTTCTGCAGAACCAGGAACTCCGCTTCTGTCTCGATGCCTTCTGCGAGCACCGTGATGTCGAGCTCTCTGGTTATGCCGACGATGCCAGCAACAACGGCCTGACGGGCAGGGCTGGTGTCGATCCCCCTGATCAGCTTCATGTCGATCTTGATCAGGTCTGGCTGGAAGTCTACTAATAGCCCCAGGCCCGCATGGCCGGCGCCAAAGTCGTCGATGGCGGTGGTAAAACCGTGCTTGCGATATTCGGTAATGATATTCAGAAGGTGGGCGGTATCCGCGACCTCCTCGTTCTCCGTGAACTCGAACATGATTGACGACGTCGGAAAGCTGCATCGCCCGGCTGCAAGCAGGGTTGCACGAAGGCATGCTGCCGGTTCGTAGACCGCGTTCGGCATGAAGTTGATGGACAGCTTTAGATCCTCGCCCGCAGGATACAGGCGCGATGCCAGTTCGATTGCTTTGATGCGGCAGTCTTGATCGAAGCGGTACTTCTGTTCCGGTGAGACCTTTGACAGGACGTCAAAAGCACCCTCGCCCGACAATCCTCTGACCAGCGCCTCGTAGCCCCATACGCGATCGGCAACGGCGTCATAGATCGGTTGAAAGGCCATGCTGAAATCGAAGTCGAGTTGTGAAGATGTCGTGCAGCCGTCGCATGCCATGTGTGGAGTCCTCTCTCGGGTTACGTCCACCGTATGGTACGACGGTTGCGGCCAATATCTCGGCCAATCCGGGTTGAATGCCCGCGCCCAAACCCTCTTGTCATTTTCAGCCGTCCAGAGGCGTCACTGCGCTGTTGGGGGCACTCGATCCTGATCTTCACGGTCCCGGCCCTTTGGGCGACCTCTCTGCGGGGTCACGGCTCCAGTGCCTCCCGACTCGGTTCAGCCTTCCTCGTAGCTGCTCCAATACTGGTCGCCGTGAGTGTCGCCTGTGGCGTCGCTCTGCTCTTATGGCACTAGCGGGGTTTGTGGTGCTTCGTACCTAGCTTTTTGCGAAGGCCCACGTCTTTCCCAATCGAACCCATCAACCACGTGCAGCGGCATTCCGGGCCTATTCTTTCGCTCGATTGGGTTCGCTCCAGGTAGAAGCCCCCTTCGGGACGAAAGACTCGAATGCGTGGACCGTTTCTTTCCGGTGGTGTCGTGATGGTGGCTGCGGCGAGACACCCGGTGTTGCCTCTGTTGCGGTCCAGAGTCGATGGAAGTGGTGGATCGGCCCGTTGCCTTGGCCGACTTGCAATTCATCAGCATGGTTCAGGGCGTCCTGCAGCCAGTCTTTCGCCTGGGAAACAGCAACGGTCCAATCACCAGTGCGTGCCATGACCGTAGCGACGGCGGAAGACAGCGAACACCCGGTCCCGTGCGTATTCTTCGTGGCCACCCGGGGGGACACGAACTCCACGACTCCCCCGTCGGTACCAAGTAGCTGGCCGGTGGCATCAACGAGTGCGTCGGGACTGGATTCGCCGCTCAGATGGCCGCCCTTGACGAGCACCACGATCCCGCAGGCCAGGGACAATTTTCTGGCCTGCTCGATTGCCGTCGCCCAGTTACAGGCGACTGGTTCGTCGACGAGGACTGCGAGCTCGGGAAGGTTAGGGGTCACCAGGCCCACTTCCCCCACGAACTCTCTAAGCGCGGCTTCGGCGTCGGCGGCCAGGAGCCTGTCTCCACTGGTGGCGACCATGACGGGATCCAGAACCACATGTGGGGGCCGCACACGGCGGAGCCAGTCCCGGACGACTGCGATCGTTGCGGCATCTCCGAGCATGCCGATCTTCACCGCATCGATTGTCACGTCATCACTGACGGCGTTGAGCTGTTCGCTGAGAAATTGTGCGGGCGGTGTATGCATGGAGCGGACGCCGCGGGTGTTCTGTGCCACCAGCGACGTGACTACCGCCATCCCGTACCCGCCCATTGCGGCCACACTTTTCAGGTCAGCCTGAATACCGGCACCCCCCGTCGGATCTGTTCCGGCGATGCTGAGGACGCGCGGAATTGAACTCTCTAGAGACACCATTGCTCCTTCAGCAGCCCGGATGCGGCTCGGGGATCATCGGATGCGCAGACCGCGGAGACGACGGCGACGCCGGCAGCGCCGGCGTCACGCAGTGGGCGTACATCAGTTAAGGTGATCCCGCCGATCGCCACGCACGGGAGAGTGCTTGAAGCGATCAGGGCGCCGAAGCCCTCGATCCCCACCGGTCGGGGATGATCGGCCTTCGTGGCGGTGGCGTGGACGGCGCCGACTCCCAAATAGTCCACGGTCCCAGCAGATAGCTCGTGGGCCGTCCGGATCTCCAAATCGGTTGCCGCGCTCAATCCGACGATAGCTTCCGGACCCACGAGGGTGCGGATGAGCTCGGCGGGAAGGTCGGACTGGCCGACATGGACTCCGGCCACTTGTGCTCCTGCCGCCCGAGCGGCCAGGAATATGTCTATGCGGTCATTAATCAGCACGGGGACGCGGTTGCCAACTGATTCGGCAACGGCCATCAGCAGATGCAGCAGCTCCCGGGAAGAGCTTTCCTTGTCGCGCACCTGCACAAGAGTCGCGCCCCCCGCCACCGCTGATGCCACAACAGCAGGCACCGTCCGCGGGCCGCATTGGCGCGTATCAGTCACTAGGTACACGGGCAGGTATCGCCGTAGTTGAGGCTTAAATGTCGGCGCCCAGTGCTGTCCGGAACTTGTTCCGGCGCCCGGGCGCGTCATCGAATGCCATCCGCCGCGACGGCGCGGCGGAGGTTCAGTCCCGCGACAACGTCATCGGAAGTGATTCCCGACAACCGATCCACAAACTCCAGAGCAAAACTTCCCGGGCCTTGGGCCCGCACCGCCGCCTGCTCCGCTGCCACGGTATAAACACCGGTGGCCGCCGTCGCCGCCAGCAGCGGATCGTCGGTCAAAGCAGCGAAGGCGGCCATCACCGCGCCCAAAGCACACCCACCACCGGTCACCCTGGTCAGGAGGGGGTGCCCGTTCGCCACGCCCACCGCCTCCCCGTCGGGCCCCACGATCAAGTCCACGGCGCCAGACACCGCCACCGTTGAGGAAGAGGAAGCAGCCAGACGTTTCGCAGCTCCCAGGGCCGCCAAGGAATCCTCCGTCGAATCCACTCCCCGACCCCCGGCCCCCGCTCCAGCCAAAGCCAAAATCTCCGAAGCGTTGCCGCGGATGATTCGCGGGCGAAGTCCAACAAGCTGATGAGCCAAGGAGGTACGGACGGACAGGGCTCCGATGGCCACCGGATCCAGTACCCAGGGGGTTGCGGCAGCATCGGCAGCCTGTGCGGCTTCGACCATCGCGGCCCGCTGTTCTTCCCGGGGAGTCCCCAGATTGATCAGGACCGCGGAGGCCACGGAGGCGAACTCCCCAGATTCGGAGGGAATGTCCACCATCGCCGGCGCCGCTCCGATCGCCAGCAGGACATTCGCCGTGAAGTTGCTGACCACGGCATTGGTGAGACACTGAACCAGAGGGCTCTGGACCCTCAATTCTTTAAGCAGCTGAGCACAGTCAGCCGATGTATAGCGAATAGCCATTCGCGACATCCCTTCGCTAGTTCGAACTAGATCAGGTTCAACGGGTGTGGATTCTCAGCTGCTCCGTAGGCGGACAGCACCCCGTGTCACTACCCCCACCCTAACCTTTCCGTGCCCGGTGCAGAGAAACGGGCGCCCGCAGACCCCACAATGCTTCCTGAAAGGGACTACCGAGCAACAACTACTCCCCGATCTTGTGAGTCTCCCTCCCCGCAGATCGCTACGGGCCGGACGCGCAGCTCAAGGAGGCGCCTTGGTTTGCAAGGTTGATGTGCACGTCCTGGCCTGAGTGTAAACACGGCCTGAGTGTAAACATGGCCTCCTCAATGCTGTCCTCCCGGCCGCTGTTGGACTCGCCGGCAGATTCTTGTTGATGGCGTACGACCTTCTGTGTGCGGCGCCGGACCGTCCGCGCCGATATGCTTCCCCCAGCATTATTCGGGAGAAATTCAGTGGGGAAACCATGTCCGGGAATCACAACATCTCACTCACACGCCGCGTTTGGACCTGGCTTTTCGTCTTCGGACCCTTGGCAGCCGGTGCCGGCATCTTTCTCGGGTCCCAGAAGGTCGGCAATATGTGCGGAAGCGTCTTCCGGGCGGACAACTTCACAGCGGCCTACTATGACTCCCTTGGCGGCGTCGGCGCCGAAGCCGCCTGCAACCAGTCCATCGCCGCGGCGGCAATTCCAACCTGGATTCTCATTGTTCTCGGCATCATCCTGGTTCTGGCAGCTGTCATCATCCGGACTGTCGGCGATGAAGGGCCGATTGCCGTCACAGGGTCCAGTAGTCCCCGACGGCGCCGGCCGCGGCGTCCTGGCCCGCCATGACAGCGGCGTCCTGGTCCTCGCGCGGACCCCGGGAGCCGTCAGCACTGACCAAATCGGACCGGCGGCGGGATGTCCGGTGCTATCTCGGATGCGGTGCGGCCAGGCAGGCAGCATGAGTTCCCAGCCCCCCCGGCGTCGTCGACCATCCGGCAGGACGAGGCCATGACAGCGATGACTAACAGCGCGAATATACGTCCGTGGTCCGGTCTCTGGAGTGCCTGCGCGGGATCTCGCCCCTGAGCGCGTTCGGTCTCGCCGTCGAGATCGGTGACTGGCACCGGTTCGCCGGCTTCACTAGGCGCCTATGAGTCTAAACGCGCCGTCGTCTTTGACACGCTGACCACCCCGCCAGATACACCGGCACCCGAAGGCAAGCGGTTGCGGACAACCCAGCCCGGGACCGCTTCACTTCAGCCATGGTGAGTCGGCGCAACGCCCGATCGGGGCCTGGTGACAACTTATCCTTCATCGAACGATCGTCGGTTCCTCGTCAGATCCTCAGCCAGCATCACCAGAATGCCGCTCGGGCCGCGCAGGTACGTGAGCTTGTAGATGTCCCGATATGTTGCCACGCCGCGAAGCGGATGGCAGCCGTGCCGCGAAGCTACCTCTAGTGCTGCGTCGATGTCATCCACGGAGAACGCGACGCGGTGCATGCCAATCTCATTAGGGAGGGTGGGGTTTGTCTCGATTGCGTTGGGGTGAAGGTACTCGAAGAGCTCGAGCTGACCGTGGCCGTCCGGTGTTTTGAGCACGGCAATTTTGGCGTGGTTACCATCGAGGCCTACGGCGGTATCGGCCCACTCACCGCTGATAGTGTCCCGGCCGACAAGCTCGAGGCCCAAGTCAGTGAAGAACGCGATCGTCGCGTCGATGTCGCGGACAGCAATCCCGACGTTTTCTAGTTTGATCGTCATGCTTCGCATGCTACATACAGGCAGGCGCCTTGGATTGTTCTGGGACCCTTCAGGCATGGCCAATCGCCAGTTCCCATTCAGCCCGAGAACCAGCAGAGATTCGGAGCAGGGCAGCTCCCGTGCATATGAGGGAGCACGAAGGGTTGCGCTATTCAGGTATGACTGTGATTCTGCTTGCAGCATCCATTGGGCTAGGGAAGGGCTCCGTCATGACTAGGGAGATCATTAGGTCGGCCAAGGCTCCGAGTTCGCCGCTCTTTAGCCAGGGCGTCAAGGCGGGGCCGTTCGTGTTTGTCTCGGGGATTGTTGGCATCGATCCGAGCAACGGCCAACTCGCGGGCGACAGCATTCAGGATCAGACGCGCCAGGCTCTTGCCAACTGCGAGGCCATCTTGGAAGCAGCGGGTGCGGGTTTGGGGAGCGTTGTCGAGGTCGGCGTGCTGCTTAGTGGCTCTTCGGACTTCGCGGGTTTGAATGAGGAGTACATACGGTGGTTTCCCAAGGACCCTCCGACACGCTACGTTGCCAAGCTCGGCGTCGACATGCCGGGAATTCTCGTTTCGATCCGCATGACAGCCTTCGTCAGCTAAGCCTTGATCCACCGATGATCCTTGGATCGGGTCCGGCGTTTTAAACACGAAATGCCCCGTTCTGGGGGAAAATATGGCTTACCACGGTCACATT
>NZ_JAXCHX010000044.1:0-12984 GCF_035984855.1 Arthrobacter sp. MP_M4 | reverse complement strand
CAACTACAAATCGCGTATCCTCTTGAGAAGTGCAGCCCGGATGGCAGCATGAGCAATCATCTCAGCAGACCATTCCCCGGGAACCTCGAAGAGCCCCTACGGGAGGCAGCACTGAGCCAAGTCCGGCAACGTGTGGGGGAAGACTCCCACAGCAGGCGGAGTAACTGCGAACATATACCCGCCGATTCCGAGATGTTCGACGCCACGACTACGACAATCCAAATCCACATCATGGTTCGAGATGTCGACGTTGCTTTCACGTAGGAGGCAGGGCCGGCGAAGTCTCATTGAAAACTCAGACCTCTGTCGGCTGCCGCCTGCTTCCAAAGCAGTAGCCACCACGGGACGCGAGTTCGAAGACCTATGCTTTTCCTATGGCACAAAGAGTAGTAACCCTTTTGGAAGATGACTTCGACGGCACCGAGGCGGATGAGACAATTTTGTTTGCCCTCGACGGCGTCGAATACGCAATTGATCTCAATGATGCTCACGCACGCGAACTGCGTGAAACATTCAACCGCTATACCAAAGCAGGCCGGAGGACCGGCGGACGAGCTCGGACAGCCCGTCCAGCTTCCTCCAATGCCCGCGAAGTCCGGCTGTGGGCGGCCGATCAGGGCCTGCCAGTCAATACCCGCGGCCGTATACAGGCTGACATCATGGAGAAGTACGAAACCGCGCACTAAGGGCAGTACCACCCAGTTCCGGAGTTCTGCCGGCTGATATCGGCTGGGTCAATAGCAGAATCCCAGGTTACGTCCATTAGCCCGGATTTTTCATCGGTCGGCGGTCGGGGCGCTGGGTGCGGTTTTTGCCGTCCCGGCGGGCTGAATCGGATTTCGGGCGTGGCTGAGAGGCCCTGGGTCGCCGGGTCAGGCGCGGGCTTCCACTGGTCCCGTGGGTGTTCTTCTTTCCTGCTCGTGATCTTCCGTGGGCTGCGGTGTCAGGCCCGCAGGAGGACCGCGGGACGGTTCGCGGCGGCGGCGATCCTGCCGATGGCTTCGAGCAGGGTGCTGATCAGGGGTTGCTTGGGCGCGGCGGCGGGCAGCAGGAGATGGCTTTTACGGGCGCGGGTGATGATCTTCCCGGCGGTGGCGAAGAGCCGGTAGCGCCAGCGTTTGATGTCCCAGCCCCGGGCCTTGTGGCCGGCGGGCAGGGCGGCGAGTTGGAGCCAGGAGACCAGGTTCGCGGCCAGGACCGCGAGGTTCGCCCAGGCCTGGTTCGCGGCGAAATCGAAGAACGGGAGCTTGCCCAGGCCGGTGTTTTTCAGCGTCTTGATGCGGTTCTCGCAGCGGCCGCGGGCCCGGTGCCGGGCATCCAGGAACGGTCCGTGCCAGCGCGGGGAGTTCGTCAGAAACGCTGTCACACGGTGACCGTTGATGTCGAGCAGCGTCGGGGTCGCGCCCGGGTGCAGCGGTTCCGCGCGCAGGAAGATCTTCGTCCCGGGCGGGTAGTCCTCGAGCGGGATCACCCCGGTGGCGTTGATGACCCAGGCGTTGTCCCGTTCGTTGCCGTCCTGGTCCAGGGCCGGCTGCCAGTATTTCTTGTCGTTGATCCAGTCGATCATGTGGGCCTTGCCGACCGGCACGGGGTAGGAGGACGAGAACTGCACGCCGCGCGAATGCAGGTACCAGAGGAATTTACGGGACGCGCCGGCGCTGTCGGTGCGGACCAGGATCTTCTCCCCGTCCAGTTCCTCGTCGGCACCGTAAAGGGAGTCGGGCAGGACCGCGGTGGCGGCCTCGAAGATGCGGATGTGGTCCTCGGCGTTGTTCGCCGTGGCCCCGCCGTGCCGCATCAGGGCCGTGAGTTCCTCCCCGGTGCCGTTGCCGGCACCGTAGTCGATGCTGGCGGTGAACGGGGCGAATCCAAACCCGCCCTTGTAGTTTCCGGTGGCTTGTTCCTTCTCCGAGTGCGAGGTCACCAGTGTCGCGTCGAGGTCGATAAGCAGCGGGTCCGCGGCCGTCGCCTTCACCGCGGGGCTGCGGTCCCCTGCGGCTTCCCAGGCCCGGGTCCGCAGTTCCTTGGCCAGGGTCGAAAAGCCGTAGTCGAACACCTCCGGGTTCTTCACGGTGCGTTCGAAGAACCGCGAGACCGTGGCGTTCGAGGGCACCTTCCCGAACACGCCGGGCTGGGAGCGCAGGATGTCCAGGTCCGAGGCATGCTCGCCGCCGGCGGCGAGCATCACCGCCAAAGACCCGAGCAGCCTCCCGGGCCGGTGCGAGGCCATCGCGGGCACGAACTGGCCCAGCCGGTCCTCGCACAGATCCCGGAATCCCAGGGCATCGATAAACGAAGTCAGGATCCTGGCCCCGGCATGGGAGACCAGCGACTGGCCGGTGAAAGAATCCGGCACGGACGGAAAGACCTTGGTAGGCTTGTGCATCGAAAAGGTGCTCCTTCAAGACTTGGGAATAACGGCTTCAACACCCCTATTTTCCCTTGTCAGAGCACCTTTTCGTCTCTTAAACACACCCTTCAGCCCAGCTCTGATGAAAACGCTGGGCTAGCGTGGTGTAACGGCCCACTCCGGACGTGTTGCCAGATGCGAAGGCGGTCACCGCGTGATCCTTGGAAATGACAGTCCAATGTCTTTCCTGAAGGAGAACTCCGCGATGACCGCACCTTATTCTATCGATCCGACCCGTTTTCTGTCCGAGCAGCTCGAGCAGGCGTCCCCTGACCTGCTCCGCCAGATGCTCCAGAGCTTCATCACCGCCCTGATGGGTGCCGAGGCCGACGCCGTCTGCGGCGCCGAATACGGCCGGGCCTCCACGGAACGGGTGAACTCCCGCAACGGGTACCGGCACCGGGACTTCGACACCCGTGCCGGAACCCTTGACGTCGCCATCCCGAAGCTGCGCCAGGGCACGTATTTCCCCGACTGGCTGCTCGAGCGCCGCCGCCGGGCCGAGGCCGCCCTGACCTCCGTCGTGGCGACCTGTTACCTGCTCGGGGTGAGCACCCGGCGGATGGAGAAACTCGTCGAATCCCTGGGTATCACCCGACTGTCCAAGTCCCAGGTCTCCATCATGGCCCGGGACCTGGACGAACAGGTCGAGCAGTTCCGGACCCGGCCCCTGGACGCGGGCCCGTACACGTTCGTCGCCGCCGATGCGCTGGTGCTGAAGGTCCGCGAGGGCGGGCGTGTCGCGAACGTCCACGCGCTCGTCGCGACCGGCGTCAATGCCGACGGGCACCGGGAAGTCCTGGGGATCCAGGCCACCTCGTCCGAGGACGGGGCCGGCTGGCTCGGCTTCTTCCGCGACCTCACCGCCCGCGGACTCTCCGGGGTGAAGCTGGTGACCTCCGATGCCCACGCCGGCCTCGTCGCGGCGATCGGGGCGACCCTTCCCGGAGCGTCCTGGCAACGCTGCAGAACCCACTACGCGGCGAATCTGATGTCCCTCACACCCAAGACCTCCTGGCCCTGGGTGAAAACCCTGCTGCACAGCGTTTACGACCAGCCCGACGCGGACGCCGTGCACGCCCAGTTCGACCGCGTCCTGCGCGCCCTGGAAGAGAAGCTGCCCAAGGTCGCGGACCACCTCGAATCCGCCCGCGCCGACGTGCTCGCGTTCACGCCGTTCCCGAAAGGCCTCTGGCGGCAGGTGTGGTCCAATAACCCGCAGGAACGCCTCAACCGTGAGATCAGACGGCGGACAGACGTGGTCGGGATCTTCCCGGACCGGAACTCCCTCATCCGGCTTGTCGGCGCCGTCCTGGCCGAGCAACACGATGACTGGATCGAAGACCGCCGCTACCTCAGCCTGGACCTCGTCCAGCAGGCCCGGGCCGTCGGCACCACGACCACAGAGGAGGCAGTGAACACCCCAGAACTGGCGCTCAGCGCCTAAACAAACCAAGGATCACGCGGCAACCGCGTTACACCACGCATTTGGACTTGACCGAATCCCACTAAAGCATCGCTTAGGATACACAACCGAGGCCAGAACTTATTCGAGTTCTGGCCTCGGTTTGTTTAGTTCCGGGTTGCGGATACTGCGGCTGCGCTTGGCTGTCTGTACTGAGGTACTGGTAAAGCGTTCCGCGGCTGATGCCGGATTCCCGGCCCAGGCCGGTCTTCTGCTCCCCCGCGCCGGCCCGCCGGCGCAGCTCTCCTGCCCTCTCGGTCGAAAGTGCTTTCCGCGTCTGCGGTAGTCTCCACGGACTTTGGCCCGGGTGATCCCTTCCCACTGGCGCTCCCCGACCAGAGCCCTCTCGAACTCGGCGAACGCCCCATGACCGAAAGCATCAGGTGCTCCAGCAGGGTATCCTCCCCGGTGAAGACCAACTGTTCCTTGAGGAGCTCGGTCCGGACACCCTTCCTTGTGAGCCCCTTCACCGGGGAACGCAGGTCATCTAAGTTCCGTGCGAGCCGGTCCATGCGTGTTCACGGCCAGGGTGTCACTCTCACGGAGGTGGCGCTCAAAGCTTCAAATACTCAAGCTGGGGGCGTCCGGTGTCCTTGCCCGAGGCTTTGTACGTGAAGATCCTCTCCAGCTGAACACCTCGAGCTGGCGCTGCGTGTTCTGGTCCAGGTAGCTGACCCTGATGTATCCGATGCGCCGCCCGGCCCCGACGTCGACCTTTACAGAGCGAGTCACGTTGAACCCCTAAGATCCCCCGCCCACTCCGTATTCTTCCGGCTCCTGCCCGGCCTGCAGGAGCTAAGTTCGGGTTTATAAGATCAGAAATAGTTACGTGTCACGTCAGAAGATCAAAATACGCCGTATCCGTATTCCAAGCTACTGGATGCAATAGCGTACCCACCGCAGGGTTCAACGCGCTGTACATCATGCCGTCCCCTGCATAAATGCCAACGTGGCCCCAGTTGTTCGGCCCTTGTGCGTTCTGCACCACCAGGTCCCCCGGCTGCGGATTGTCCGTCCGCGAACCGACCCTCCATTGCTCCACTCGCGGCAGATTAACTCCGGCCTGCCTATAGATCCACTGGACGTAGCCGGAACAGTCCCACGCCTTGTACGCCGTGCCGCCCCACACGTAGGCACCGCCAACTCCGTCCTGGGTAAACCGCAGGATGTCTTTGCGGATTTCGCTCAGATTTGTGGGAGCGACCGCGCCCGACGACGAATTCGTCGCACCCTCGCACACGGCCGGTACCGTTCCGCCGTCGAGCGTCTCAACAATGGCCGTTGCTTCAGCCTCCCACCGCGCATACAGCTCGGGGAACGCCGACACCTGAACAGCTTGCGCAGCCTGGCCCGTGTTCATGGATTGCCAACCTCGGATGTCCAACAGACCCGGCGGGCTGCCATGGTTGGGGCCGGCAGGTCCGCCATAAAAGGCTCGCACGTTGTACTTGGGATCCATCAGCTCCTCAACGGTCCCCCAGCCGGCCGCAGGGCGCTGTTGGGCGGTGCCGAGGGAATCGTGGTCGCTGCCGAGGCCGTCATGCGGATACCCGAGCGAGGCAGGGACATTCACGTTGGCCAGGACTCTGAGGCTGGATTCCTGCAGAGCCATCATGATTGCGATGATCTGACCGTCCCGGGGAACCCCCAATTGCTGGCCGATCGAAACGTAGTCCCCCGCGACGGCCATTTGCCTGGCGGTCACACTGACCGGGGCCTGGCTGCTTGCGCGGATGCTCAGGGCACTCGCTCCGTTCGCGGCCGGCTGGCCAGCTGCGCCATCTTGCGAGCAGACGGGCGGGGTGTCGGCGGCGCTCGCGCCGAGCACCGCCACGGTTGCGCTAAAAGCGAAGGCGCCCACGAGGAGCAAGACTGAGGCCGCGGCCAGAAAAACCCGCAGGATGGCCCGGCGCTTGACCAGCCCAGCAAACAGCATGGTGGCCGCCATCAGTACACGATCCTGCTGGGCGAAGCGTAGAAGCCGACCATGACGCAATGATCCGGCGGGGCCGTCATAGCAGGCGGGCAGTTCACCATGACGCTGACGGGTGCCGTGTAGGTGTTGCTGGTCGAAGCCGATTGATCCAGAACCCTAAGCGAGACTGTGCACACATGCAGGCCCTCCCATGGCGCCGGCCGCTCCCGAACCTTGGCTAGCTTGCTGTCGCAGCGCAGGGATTCAACTGCGGCCGACCGGTACGCCTGCTGATCAGCCAAAGTCGTATAGCTTCCTGCGTTGACGCCGGTCGCTTCGAACTCCTGCACCAGGACTGCCAAGGGATTGGACCCGTCCGGAAGCACGGCCCACCAGCCACGGAGCCGTGAGTAGACCTCCGAGTAGGACGACGTTCGCGTGTCCCAGGTGTAGATCGCCGTCGCCGCAGCGGCGGCGAGCTTGCGGAAGTCAGCAGTGCGGGGCGCGCCGTCTGCATCGGCAATCACATCGTCAGCACCCGTCGTCGGAGTTTGTGCCGGCGTCCCGGTGGAAGTATTGGCCGGGCTCTGCGGGATGGGCATCGTTGACGACGGTGGAACCGGAGCCACTGCGGGCGTGGGCGTCGGCCGCATAACAGCGATGAGCGCCGTGATCACGCTCAAGAGCGCGACTGCTGCGATCCACCATCGACGCCGGCTGTTTGAGCCGGGCAGCGAGCCTCTCCGCAATACGGACATTCCGGCCTCCTTCTCGCCTGTTCATGGCGGGAGGACGGTTCCACCACATGACTCAGCAGGCAGTCCGCGTCCCGGCCTGGAGGATCCTCCATGCCGCTTGATACAGCCGGCGCGCGAAGCCGATCTGGACAGCCAGATAGCGCTCGGTGACGCCCAACTGGGTGGCCAACGCTTCCAGAGCCCTCTTTCGTTCGGGTCCTCGGAGGCCGGGGCGAACGATACTCTCGGCTGTTCTGCGGAGTACCGGGGTGGGCAGGCACTCGGCTGCGTGCCGGGACACGTCTCCGATGTTGCGGATGGCTCCCTGATCAACGTCCAGTGCACTTTGAACGGTTTTCGCCGTCTGGCGCACCACGGTCACCGCGTGCCAGCGACGGCGGTCCTGCGGCGACGGCGGACCGTAATGTCGAGGCCCGGAGAGACTGCCGACGGCAAGATTCCAGACTCCCGCTGGGACGCTGGCCCGGGTCAGTTCAATGATCATTCGTGCCCACTGCTGGTCAATGATCTTCTCTGTACTTTGATCCCCGCTCCAGTCCATGCCCAGCACCGCCAGGGCATCGAACGACGCCGGCCCGTCAGTCCCGGGATCCATGAGCAGCGGGAGCGTCTGATGGCTCAGCTCCCGACGGACGTGCGCGGCGCACACGTTCGCACACACCCCCTGAACCCAGGCGCCAAAGGGAATACCGGGGAGCTGTCGGTAGCGTCCCCGGCTCACCCCATCCCACACCGCGACCCGGATGTCCTGCATAACGTCGTCCACGTCGCAGGATCTGCCGATCCGCGCGAGATGCGAAACCACGTATCGCTGTACGCCGTCGACGGCGATCATGATTTGATCTACCGGGACTGAAACCTCGGCCGGCTCCGGCGCACGGCGCAATGAGACGTCGATATATCCTGCACTTGCTTCTTCGTTTTGGGCGTGATCCGCCCGGGTTTCGACTCGCATCGTCTCACCGCTTTGAATTGAACGATTCCAATACGTCCGGCGCCAGCTTGGCAGGCAACCTCAAGAGTGGCAGCCGCAGCAAGGGCCAACCACGACTACGAGAAGGCTATACAAACTATTGTCAAAGATAATTAAACTAGCGTCAAGACTCCTGGTCTTACGTATTTGCTGGCGTTCGGCAAGAATGGTTGCATGCCAAGGATTACGCAGCCTGACGACGTCGCCTGGTCCCCCGACGTCGAAGCAGCCGTTGCGACGTTTGGCAACAGGTCCCGGAATGAGATCCTCCGCTACCTTTCCGCACATGGTCCGGCGACCCGCGGCGACATCGTGGAAGCAGTGAGCGCCGGTGAGCCGAGCGTAGCCAAGCACCTGCTTGCACTCGAGGAGACCGGCGCCATCGCGGTGGACCTTGAGCCGGGCCGACGTCATGGCCGCTCGCCGCGCTATTCAGCCAACCCCGCTCGGATCAAGGAGTTGCTGGCGGCTCATCTTCAGTATCTTCTGGAGGATTAGCTGCTGCCTCTTCCGCTCCAGGATGGCGATCAATGTCCTTGTTGAGGTATTCGGAGATGGCCCTCAGCGTCTCCGGAGAGACGTCACCCAACGTCCGCGCCGCAAAGGTCTTCACCCTGGCCGCACGAAGCGACTTCACAAACTCGAGTTGTGAATCGATCCGCTCGGGCAAGTCGGCGCTGTCGCCGATAAGGTAAGAGGGGTCAACGTTGAAGATCTTGCACAGCTCGGCCAATAGCGCCGGATCGCTGACCAGACGACCAGTCCCCTCTTTCATATAGAACCAGCGCGCGCGGGACAACTTGATACCCCTAGCCAAGAGATCGGCCTGGACCTCGCGGAACGTTACGGGCTTCCCACGTTCGGCAACCACGACGTCGAGCAGCAGATTGAGACGACGAGCCAACTGGGCCTGGGGAGACAACATGTTACCGCGACCTGCCTCGTCCATCCGCAGTGCCCACCCTCCATCCGATCGGGGCCGGCAGCCCGGTCAGGCGCTACGACTCCCCTTCGCCCCAGTATTGCGCGAGTCATCCGGCGCGGCAATCAACTGCTCGATTCGGCGGTCCAGGTGGGACATCAGGACAAGCTGGGCCGACGGACGCAGGGGCAGGTTCCGTATCGCCGGCGCCGCCAGGTCCTGACCGGCTTTGAGGAGCTCCAGCGGGAGCACGTCATTTGCGTCCAGGTGGTAGCAGACCTCGGTCAGCACATCACTCAGAGCACGCAGGAACTCGGTCTGCTCGCCAATTGAGCCGAGATGCCAGTACCGCTCAGCACGAAGCAGTAGGGCCGCCTCGGTGAAGGCCCTGATCTGTGGGTGGTCTTGCATGGTCTCATCCTCGATCCCGTTGAGGATTCATTTACGCGCTTTGGTCCTTCCAACATGACTTCAACCGGAGTAGCCTGCTTCTGTAGACCCGTCTACAGAAGCAGTCCTTCACCATTCCCCGGGTTGTGGTCTTCATGTCGAGCATTTTGATGAACCGAACGCGAAGCCGAATTATCCGCTTCCTTCTCAGGAACGGGCCATCAACCTGTGGCCAAATCGGCACCGAACTCGGCGCTTCGCCCTCGGCCGTCGGCAGGCAACTCGGCCTACTCCTCGATGCCGGTCTGGTGCAGCGCTCATCGACTCAGTTCAGTGCCTCGGCCGATCAGGTGCAGCTCCACGCCGCGGCTCTGGAAGCGAGTTTTCAGATCACCGTCATGCCGTCCCAGTGCCCCGGTCCCATGAGATAGGAACAGACCTTGCCCTTGGGCCGGCAACTACGATGGAGAACCTCATGGCTACCACCCCAAAAAGCAGCAACACTGCAGACACTGCCGACGGTCAGTGGCTGACCCCGAAGGACATCTGCACCCAGCTACAGATTCCAGAGCAGACGTTCTACCAATGGCGGGTCAAGCACCTCGGCCCCCGCGCCTACCGAATCGGCAGGCATTTGCGAATCAGCCGGACCGACTACGATTCCTGGTTGTCCTCTCGACTGGAAGCCTAGATGTCGCCAAGACCTCCGCTGCCGCTCGGTACATGGGGGAAGATCCGCCGTCAGAAAGTCTCTAGCGGCCGGTGGCGCGCCACTGCCAGATACCGGGATACAGACGGCATAACTCGCGCAGCTGAAGCTTGGGGTGACACCGGAGCCGGCGCGGAGCGAGCCTTGGTGACGATGCTGAAGGATCGTCAAACTCCAGTCCAATCCGAGATTGCCCGCAGCATGCGACTTTCTGAGCTCAGCACGCTCTGGTTCGCCGAAATCGAAAGTAACGGCCGCGCTGGCCGCCGGACAATCGATGGCTACAAGGATACTTACAACCGAGTCATCTCACCCGCCCTTTCGGGACTGCGGCTCAACGAACTTACGACTGGCAGGCTCGACCGGTTCTTGAAGAACGTTGCCGTCGATCATCCAGCCACCGCCCGGCACTCAAAAATAGTTCTCACCGGAATCATTGGATTGGCTGTACGCCACGACGCCCTGCCCAGCAATCCAATCCGGGATGTGGGACCCATCAAACTCGCAAAGAAGGACGTCAAGGCTCTATCGGTCAAAGACGTTCAGAAGCTCCGAACTGTCATCGGCAGGTGGCAGGAGGACCCCACACACCAAGGCCGGCCACGTGTAACAGACCTACTAGACGTTCTCGACATTTTCCTTGCCACCGGTGCCCGAATAGGCGAGGTGCTGGCCATCCGTTGGCAGGATATTGATCTTCAAGCAGAGCCACCGACCATTACCATTTCCGGCACAGTAGTCATGGAACGGGGGCGCGGCGCATACCGGCAGGACCATCCCAAGACAAAGGCCGGATTCAGGACGATGAAGGTGCCACCCTTCGCCGCGCAAACTCTCCATCGCAAGTTTGCAGCCGAGCAGCCCAATCCCGAAGTCATGTTGTTCCCATCCTCCGCAGGGACCGTGCGGAGCCCGCACAACTTCCGTAGGCAGTGGCGTGATGCGCGTACCGGATCCGCCTACGAATGGGTAACCCCACACGTCTTCCGCAAATCGGTTGCCACGCTGATTGACCAGGAGTACAGCTCAAAGCACGCCGCGGCACAGCTCGGTCACTCGGGAACAGCCATCACAGAAAAGCACTACATAGCGAAAGCTACGGAATCCCCTGATCTCACCGATGCACTCGAACGATTCGGGAGCCAGGAACCGTCAGCTTGATTCATCTCCACATCCCCAAATCGGGACCATACGGGCTCCAGCCCTTCATATACGGCTTGATCGCGTCGGCAGTTGGCTCGGGATCGTCCGGCATGCGAATCTCGCCGAGCAACGGGCTGATCGTCCTGGCATGGGTTTGTGCCCAGCGCAGCCAGTCAGTGGCAGCGCCCGCATCCAGCGGATTCATTGAATCGATGTGGATCCTCAATGCGGCGATGTAGTCGCCCAGCAGCTGCACCCGTTGGAATCGCTCGGCTTGGTCAAGTAGGGCGCTGGCACGATGCATCTCATTGAGGCGTCGGATCGCCTGTTCTCGAGCCCCTTCCCATTGCCGGCGCTTTTCATCGTCACGGCGCTGCCCTTCGAGCCGCACCTCGACCGCACGTGCGGCTCGCAGTTCAATCTCTTGGATAATTCGTGGCAACAGCGAATCGGCGCGTGTCGTGTCATTTTCGGTCCACTCAGATTGCCAGAACGGTGGCTCCAAACCCGAGAGACGGATGGAGAGGAAGTCCGTTTTTGCAACTTCCTCGGTCGGAACCGAATATCCATGTGCTTGTCGGCGAAGTTCGGACGCCGTGAGTAGATGCGGCACTCGCTCCGTAGCCTGACTGAAAAGCAGATGGACCTCGTCTTCACCGATTCCAACTTTGAGATGACCGTTATTCCGTTCTTCGCGGCTAACGCGACCATAGTAGTCCGGCTTAGCCACAGGTACTGCCGCTACTCCGTACCCCAGTCGTTCAGCTTCCATAACGAGTCCCTGGACAATGCGTAACGTCCAGTTCCACCGGGGCGCGTCCATGCCAAGACGGTCTGTCCGCAGCTGTTTCAGCTTGGCAACGACGCCGTGGGGCGTCCGAATGACTGCAGGCACGTCTACTGGAGCAAGAGTCACCAACTGCCACTCTGGACGGCGTCTCAACTCAACGGTGCATGGCTTGTTCCAATTACTGTTGACGACGAGCTCCATGTCGTCTGGGAACAACTTCTTCCGCCGAGCGACCGTGACGAGCTGCCTGTACCTTCCGGTTTCCGCATTCGTGAATTCAAGAACACGTTCCACCACCAGGCGGTCCATCATCTTTTGCGTAGCACTCTGGGCAGGAACGGCGCGCGCCCTGACCGGCACCTGCACGGGCTGGTTTGAGGGGATCGATAACTCTGGCGCCTCGGCACGCGTTTGGAAAGCGTTCGAGGTCGACGTTGCTGGCTCGGCTGCGGTCATGGAGGCGGCTCCACCACTAGCAAGTAGCTGCGAGCCTGCATCGGTAATTTCCGCTAGCCATGGATTCTTGCGGCGCTTCACTCGGACAAGATTGCGACGTTCCAGCGCGTAGGCGCTGACTTTGTATTTCGGGTCCGTCAAGGTCCCCGCCGGGCAGCCATCGGCAATCCAATGCAAGACCTCAAGTTGACGTTCGGTTGGCGGCGTCTTTGCCATCTCCCAGCAGCCCTTTCAGTATTGAAGCATGTCCGATCCAGCATGATCGCCGAAACCCACGAGTAAGAGTACGGCTCTTTCGGGGGTTTCGGCGGGCTGTCAACATATTCGGTCGTCTCAGGTCAAGGCTGTTTTCTGCCGCCATCCGCTTTCGTCCGTTGTCATCGAATCTGCGGAATAGATGCGGGGTTCGGCGGCAGTCTCAGGTGCACACATGGTCAAAAGACCGCTTGTGTTTATCCGCATCCAAGACCAAACTCGATGGCGCTTAGACATGAGGGACACGCCAAATCAACCAGCAGTACGCCCGTGGCCCAGATTGAATCAAGAACCCGTGCGCGAGTTGCCGAGGATGTGTCTTAGGAACGGTGAAACCGGGGTCGGCCTGACACGCCGGGCGGTGCCTGGCGGGGAGGACTGATCATGAGCGAAACCATGGGAGCCCATGGTTTGCTGAAATGGATCGGCAAGAGTTAGCGCAGCAGCCCCTGGCCCAGGCCACGGAGCAGGGAATCGAGGTGATCCGTCCGGACGGGCTGTTTAATCGGTCGACGGAAAACGTACTAGAGATCGCTCTGGAAGCGGAGATGGAAGAACACTTCGGCCACCGCTACTCCGGCCGCGACAATAGCGTCAGGGTTGTCTGCATGGTCGTCCTTAGTATCTTGAATTTGAACGTGCGTCCGGCACTCCAGGTCCACCCACGGGCGAGGCTGCACAGGCGATTTGGGCAGGCATAAAATATACGGACGATCGTACAGTAAAATTATTGTGAAGTGAACAAAGAGAGGTCAACATGGATGGCAGAACGGCCAGAGGCCTGAAATCGAGAAAAAT
>NZ_JAXCHX010000043.1:0-13033 GCF_035984855.1 Arthrobacter sp. MP_M4 | reverse complement strand
CTGCCCGGGCCCTCATGGATCAACCAACCCAAGGAAAACACCGAACAGTCAGCCGCCTAACTCCCGTTGGTACCGTTCAGCTTGAAAAATTCCGGCTGACCGATCCTTACCGGGCGCTTCACTGGCTCGTCTTAGGCGCGTGTGTCACTCGAAGCGGTTGCCGGCATTGCCGTATTGCTCTGAATGAGGTCGAAGGCCGCGGTGACTGCTCCGAGGGCCAGGAGCAAGCTGAGACCCAGGGCCATGAGGTAGTCCGTCGGCGGATCAGTCATCCACGAGTTGGAACTTCCTCATCATCGGGTTGGAACTCACTCAAATGGGGACTCTGTGTTGCGGGAGCCCGCTTAGGGTGAAGGCATGTTCAAAACGATCCAGTCTCTGAGGCTTCTCGCGGCGCCGGCCACCGCCGTGATGCTCCTGGGGACGCTCCTCATCCTGGAGGAACGCCACTTCGACCAAAAGAGCGCCCTGCTGTTGGCGCTTCTAACGGGTGTCGCCGTGGCCGAGATCCTGCCGGCGGCCGCTCTGGGGCTGGTCTTCGTCGCGCTCGTTCTGCAGGGCGTCAAGATCTTTCCACTGATCCTTCTGTCGGGCGTGCTGAGCTACGCCGCCGTTCCAGTGGTCATCTTCTTCGCCGTCATCGGCTGGAAAACCCGGAACCGGTGGGTCCTCCCCGTTGCTGCTGTCGTATTCGCCGGCATAATCACCGTGAACTGGTTCACCGACCAGACCTGGATCAACTTCATCTTCGGCAACCAGATATACGGCAGGGGATTACTGCGAACCTTCACCTACGCTTTTCTGATCTTCGGGGCTTTCGCCGCGCTGAACCTTGCCGCCTGGGCCGTCGGTGTGGCAGTAAACAATGCCTCGAGGAGCCGGAGGGCGCAGCTCACGGCGGAAACCCGACTGCGGGAAACGACGACCGAACTTGCCGTCGAACAGGAACGCAACAGAATCGCCAGGGAGCTGCATGATGTCCTGGCGCATTCGCTGACCGTCATCGTGGCGCAGGCCGACGGAATACGCTTCATCCACCGCGCGGAACCTGAATCCGTCGAGGAAGCATCCAAGGTCATCGCCGAATCAGCAAGGACCGCACTGGTCGAAACGCGCCGGCTGATCGAAGGCTTCTCCACGGAGCTAAGCAACCACCCGATTCACAAGGTTGAAGACCTGGTAACTCTTGCCGACCGTCTGAGCTCCAGTGGCATGCCGGTCACGATCAAAACGACGGGCGAGCCGTGGGACTTGACCGCCGTCCAGGAGCTGACGGTCTACCGTCTGGTGCAGGAAAGCCTGACGAACGCCTTCAAGCACGGGGACCGGAGCCAGGGCGCGCACCTGCACCTGATCTGGACCGCGGAATCCCTCGAACTCCGCAGCAGATCATCGCTGATCACCAGCCCGGCCGCGACCTCGAAGGCGCCCCCATCCGGTCGCGGACTGGCAGGAATGAGGGCCCGCGCCGCAGCCGCCGGCGGATGGGTGGAAACAATCCGGGGCGAAGAGAGCTTCGAAGTGCTGGCGTTCCTCCCCGCGGCGGGCCCCGGCGAGCAGGCAGCAGCTTCGAGCAAGTCCCGCCTCCGCGCCTTGGAAGGGGCACCGTCATGACCGCTTCACCAATCCGAATTGCGATGGCCGATGACCAGTCGCTGTTCAGTGCCGGGCTCAAGATGATCTTGCGCAGCCAACCCGATATGGAGCTCGTCGGAGAAGCGGTGAATGGCGAGGCTGCCGTCGCGCTCGTGCAGTCGACGGGCCCCGATGTGCTCCTGATGGACATCCGGATGCCTCTCATGGACGGAATCACCGCCACACGAACGATCCTGGAATCGTCCAGCGGAGCTGCCACCAAGATCATCGTTCTGACAACCATCCAGCACGACGAGGCCGTCGTCCGTGCCATTCAGGCCGGTGCCGCCGGTTTCCTCACCAAAGACACTACCCCCGACTTCCTGCTGGCCGCCATACGGACGGTTCACTCGGGCCACTCAGTCATCGCCCCGGCCATCACCAACGAGCTGCTGCGCGACTACACCACGCCCTCCTCCGGAAACGACGCCGCACTGGCAGACCTGTCCGGAAGGGAACGCGACGTGTTTCTCCTGACGGCCAAAGGGCTGGGAAACGCCGAAATCGCCGCATCCCTGGTGCTCAGCGAAGCCACAGTGAAATCCCACGTAGGCAGCATCCTGGCAAAACTCAAGCTGAAGAACCGCATCCAGCTCGTCGCCTTCGCCTACGAAAACAACGTCCTCAACTAGCCCCCACAGCAGCACCTTCCCATCCGCCGAGGCCCTCCCATTTGGGGAAGGCCAGCCACCGCTTTGCCCAAAACAACCGAAGGAGCCACCATGAAAAAGAAGATCTTCGGCGCTGCCGTGCTGATCGTAGGCACCGGTGCCGCGCTGGCCGCTGCCGCCATCCCGGCCGCGTCGGTTACTGCGTCCCCGGAGCCCGTCCCAGGGATCATCCGCCAGGCAGAGGCCTACGCCTCCGCCGATCCGATCGCCGAAAAGGGCATGCAGGAGGTTGTCCGGCTCTGCATGGCCAAGGCCGGCTTCGACTACACGCCGCCCAGCTCCCAGATGACGATGGACCTCAACGGAGCCATCGGATTCAAACGACTCACAGTCGACGCCGCCAAGTCCAGCGGCTACGCCAGCACCGGACCACAAGGACACCGCGAGCCGGCTCCCGAGTCCGCGGACGGCACACTCTTCGCCAACCCAGCCTTCACCAAGGCACTCACCGGCCCCGCAGAAACCGCGCCAATGACCACGGTGGGCGGTATGGGAACGTCCTCCGGCGGATGCCGCGGGGAAGCCATGACACAGATCTACGGCAGCGCGGAAAATTACATGCTCGCCACCGGCATCGCCTACAACTCAGTCCTCCCGGCCAGCCTGTCCGCCTCCGGCGACCCAGGCATAACCAAAGCCGTCACCGACTGGGCGGCCTGCATGAAAGACACCCCCTACGCCTCCTTTGCGAACCCGCAGCAGGCATCAGACGCGGGACAAGCTGCAGGCGGCCAGGAAGAGTTCAAAATCGCCGTCACCGACGCAGTCTGCCGAGACAAGACCGGGTTCCACGCCGCGCTGGACAAAGTCCTCGACAAGTACCTGACAACCCGCATGCAGGAACTCGCCCCGCAGATTTCCAAGGTCAAAGAGATTCGCCGGACCGCCGACGCGAACGCGGCAACACTGAATGTCGTTGCATCGAAATAGAGCGGCACGGCAAAAAATCGGCGGCGTCCTGTCAGTAAATCGGGGGTGACAGGGCGCCGCCGGCTTCCACTTTTGATCACGGCAGTACGGACGTTCTTCGCGGTGCGTTGACAGGAGGGATCTGATGATCATCGAGCCGAAACAGTCGACCTCGGCTCCCAGCGGTCGACCTCTGCTTAGAGTGCAAGGTGTCCGGTAAAGGATGCCTGAACGGACGCCGTGGAGGCCGGCCGGACGACTCTCTAGCTACGGCTAGGCTTTGTCGGAAGCTAGTACTTGGGGGAAGCATGAAAGTTTGGCATCTGGCAGTCGTTTCTTGGATCGTGACTGTACTCATCGGCCTCTTCGGAATGAACGCGTGGTACACGATCTGGTACTACCTAGAGCCTGTCATTGACTCTGTCGCCGAACCCGATTCCTTCGGGATAGCCGTTGCTTGCGGCCTTGTCGTACTTGCTCTGAGCGTTCTACTTAGCGGCGCGCTGAGCATCTTAGCCGCCCGAGTCGATACGCCTAGGAATCTGGCCTAGGGCTAGTAGCGCCGTAAACCGATCCTTCCCCGGACGCCATGAAGAGCTGGGTCCTTTACCGGACGATGTAGCTCTGCTTTCCGGGCCTTGGCTCGACGACAGCCCGGGAGGCCAGGATGACCTTGCTCGGACAATTGCCAAGCGCATATACAAAGCATCAATTGCGGTGCAATGCTGAATCCGAGGGCGGCCGAGGCTATGTTGGATGGGGGCAATTATGGCTTGGATGTGGCAGAAAGCATCAAGGAGCAGATCATTCTTGCCCATCGGCTTGACTGCTGTAATCTCCATTGCCGCCGCCCTAGCAGGATGTAACTCCTCCTCCACGGGCGAGCCGCCATGCTTTCCCCCTAAGTTCTCAGCCAATCCATCGAGTGCCAGGATCGGTGACCAAGTCACAGTGTCTGCCTCCGACGCACAATGCAATCCACGTTACGGGCAGAACGCACGCATCAAGATCACTTTCACGGACTCCAGCGGTGGCAAAGTCATCGATACGACAGCCCCGATGAATGATGCCGGCGGATTCACGTACACCTTGATCGTGCCAGCCAAAACGGCCATAGGAGAAGGCTCGATCTCCGCTTACCCCTATGACATCGACTGGTGCGACGACACCGGTCGGAACAACAGAGCAGACGCAAAAGCCGCTGCCTTCACACTCGCATCGTGCGCAATGCCGCAGGAGTCCATCACGATAATTCCATAGGGCGCGAACGCAAAGGGGGCCTCCAGCGGCACCAGACAAACGAAGCGTCCGGTAAGGGATCCTTCAGCGCACACTGTAATCTGCGGGCCCTAGACTGTGCCCATGGCGGCGGAAGAGCGTGTATCAGGACTGAATGTGGACATAAGACCACAGGGCGACGAACGAAGTACCAAGGCTTCATTGATCATCGACCGCGTCTTCTCAGTCATCTTCCTGGTCGCTCAGCCGTTTGCCGCCGTCGCGCAGTATTTGCTGGTAGCCCTCGGCGCGTCAAATTGGCACAACGGGAGCCAACCGACACCGCATTGGGCGGCATCGTCTGCCTATGTCCTGATTCTCAGCGTCCCACTGGCGGCGGCAATAGCCACGATAGTAATGCTCTCCAAGCACCGGATCGGGTTCTGGGTACCGCTGATCGCGATGGTTCTGACGTCGATGATGGTCGCGGTCCTCTAGGCGAAATACGGTGACCTTCGGCTATCTGTGAGGGCGTTTTCACAACGTTACTTGTCGCCTGCCTCAACTCGCAGCGGCATCGTCTGCTGGGACAAGTCCCTGATGGCGCGCGGCGGTGGTAAGTGGCGGACGCGGATCGGGAGCCGGTGATCTCGGTATCGTCGTCAGTACAGCGGGCAGAGGGGGAGCGAATGAGCAAGGAAACGACAAGGGGTGGCCGTCTGCGCCAATGGTGGCACGGGTTCAATGCGAAGCCAGTCCCCTACCCGACGGACCCGGGCCGCGCCGCGGTGCCGTACCCGCCGTTCAAGCGGGGTCAACGGCACGCGTTCGCAGAATGCGAGGAGTACCTCCTACGCGAGATCGTGCACGCTGGCAGCTGGGCCAGGCACGTGAACGCCCGCGGCGACCTCACGTTCGTCGCCCCGTGGCTCATCCAGCCCTGGCGGATACACGCTTCGCTCACGGACGACACAAAGGGCCGCGGTCCCAGTAAGGCCCAGATGCAGGAGGTGGTGGACTGGCTCGCCAACCATGGGGCGCTCCGGACGCTGACCGACGAGCAGCGAAACGAGCTCGTTCGGTCCGGTGAGAATGAACGTGCTGCAGAGGGGCGCACCGGCGGGTCTCCGAACGATTCGCCGGAGTACCGCGCCAGGGTCGAGGACATGTACCGCGAGTGGGACCGCGATTCGTGGGAGGTCGCCCCGGTGGAGATGCTGCACGTATACCCGCACCTCGCCGACGCGGACCGGCACTGGCACGACACTGCCGTTCGCGCTCAAGACGCCTAGGTAGCGTCGGCACCTGCTGACCGTCGTGTCCGCGGGGTCGACTGACGGGCGTTCCCCCCCGGCGGACACCAGCAGCGTCCGATAGACGGTCGCCCAACGGACGTCCCACGCGCCCGGTTGAGGATCCCCTACCGGACACGGCAGCGCCCGTTGATCCCGGCCGGTAGCACGTTGCTCGCGCGGCGACCCGGTGCATGTGTCAGGCGTACTCGGGGCGTCCGCCCACTCGGTAGGTGAGGCCCACGATTCCGCTCCCGAAGACGCGAGAGTCCCTGAGCTGGAGGTTGAAATCGAGCCCGTGGTGGGGAAAGACTCGTTCGCCTTCGCCGACGATGACGGGAAACTGGATCAGATTAAGTTCGTCGACCAGTTCGTTCTCGAGCAGCCATCGTGCCAGTGAGACGCTGCCAACGACGAGCAGCTCGCCGCCAGGCTGCGCCTTGAGTTCGTGCACACGGGTGGGGAGGGCATCGGTAATCACCGTCGTCTGTTCCCAGTTCGGGTCAGCCAGGGTGGTCGAGACGACGTACTTCGGCTTCGAGCTGATTGCCTCGCCGAAGGCGCCGTCGTCGCTGCGGGCACCCCAGTAGGTCTCGAACAGTCCGTAGGTCTTCCGTCCGAGAAGGAACGCGTCGGGGCGTCTCCAGGTGTCGAGGATGTACTGAGCGGCGTCACCGTCGTTGAGCGAGACTGCCCAGCCGCCGCGAGTAAACCCGGGGTCCAATTCTTCATTGTTGCCGCCGTTGGCCTGGGCGACTCCATCAAGGGTGATCTGCAGGCTGATGGTGAGCTTCATGACTCGTTCCTCCTTTGCGACAAGATGATCACAAAGTAGCAGTGAGGGTGGACAAGCAGAAACCCCGATCGGAGTCTGGGTCCGGCCGTATGGTCGAGCCCCCGACCTCAGATTGGTTTCGCGTTGATCGGGCGACGGGCGGTCAGTCCTTCTTCAAATCCTGGGCAAGCATCACGAGGATGCCGCTAGGCCCGCGCAGGTACGTGAGCCTGTAGACATCCAGGTATGTCCCCACTCCGCCAATTGGATGGCAGTCGTGCCGCGCTGCGATTTCAAGCGCTGTGTCGATGTCGTCAACAGAGAACGCGACGCGATGCATGCCAATCTCGTTGGGGAGCGTGGGCTGCGTCTCGATCGCGTCGGGGTGAAGGTACTCGAAGAGCTCGATTTGACCGTGACCATCCGGCGTTTTGAGCACGGCGTTATTGGCGTGGTTGCCGTCGAGTCCGACAGCGGTGTCGGCCCAGTCTCCGCTGATTGTGTCGCGGCCGACGACTTCCAGGCCCAGGTCGGTGAAGAACGAGATCGTCGCTTCGATGTCGCGGACCGCAATTCCAACGTTCTCTAATTTGATTGGCATGCCCGCCTGCTACCAAGAGGCGCGATGGCCGTCAGTGCAACTTTTCGCGCTGCCCGCAAGATGGTCCCCTAACGGACGGTTCAGTCTCCCGGCGGCATACAAGGGTCCCAATTCAACACGGCGTCGCGGAGTTCGGCTATCGGCCTCTCGCTGCCCAGACGCAGAACCGGCAGATCAAGATGGTCAAGCCATGCCTCGTGAGCTGCGCGGCTTCTACCGTCGAACGCCGGGTCGTCGTAACCCCTTGCCCAGTCCAGGAAGTCGGACCACGCTGCCTCATCAAAGTCTCGGCCAGCCCGGCGATGAACCTCACGGGCCTCCAGACGACGCAGTCGCTCACGAGAGTCGAGCGTCAAAAAGACCACAGCGTCGCACTCTTCAACGATGCTCTCGCCCCAGCCAACCATTGACCCGGACAAGACCCAGCCCTCCCGCGGGACGAAAACGTCGCGCATGAGAGCCCGCCGAGCGTCCTCAGGACGCTTCTCGATGTACGGCGGAGCGGTGGGCACCCAAAAATAGTCGTCGGCGTCCGCGTGAGGAACCGACCAATGGTCAGCCAACGCCTGTCCCAGCGTCGTCGTTCCGCTACCGCTCGCCCCCATCACATGTACCCTCCCACGCTGCATGACTCAATTATCGGGTGTGAACAGGGGACGGAGTGAATGCGGCGCGCGCTTCCCAATCGCCGGATGCTGCCCCGTGAGCCGGTCGCTTAGCTGACCCTCGGCTGCCCGCTGAAGGACCGTATAGCAGGCGCTGTGGCCACCCAGTGTACTGGGTGACCGAGTCAACAAACCCGTGGCAGTTCCATGGGTCACCAACCCGCTTTAAGTGCGCCCAGAGGCGACATTCCAGCCTCGCCGACCAGCCTCCTCGGCGCACCGGATTAAGGGGTGCGGTGAGGTACAGTCCGGGCTATGGAACCGATCGTCAGGGAGCGCACCCGAGTCAGGACCGCCGGTGGCGACCTCGAGGCTCTGATTCACTACCGTCCTTCGCCGTTCCCCCAGCCGGGACTGGTCCTGGTCGACGGGTCCGGAGACGGCACCGCGGATGGCTGGGGAGGTGCGGTGGATCTGCTGGTCTCATGCGGGGCGGTTGTCCTCACACACGACAAGCCCGGCTGCGGAGGCTCCTCCGGTGACTGGAGGACTCAATCCCTGACCGACCGGGCGGAAGAATCCCTTGCGGCTGCGGCGCTGCTGGGATCCCACCCGGCGGCGGCGGGCATGGAATGTGGCATGTACGGCGTGAGCCAAGGCGGATGGGTGGCGCTCATCGCTGCGGCCATCGATGCCAGGATCCGCTTCGTAGTCTCTAACTCGGGGCCCGGGGTATCGCCTGCGTTCCAGGACCGTTTTAGGATCCTGAACGAACTCCGGCAGGCTGCCCAGGATGACATCGCGCTGATGGAAGCCGGGCGGTGGCTCGATGATCGTGCAGACCTGCTGCTCTCCGGGCCGACGCTCGATGAAGTCCTAACCCGCCAAGAAAGCTTCAGGGACAGAACCTGGTACGAAATCGCGACGCGCTACTTCGACACCGTGGAGATGCTGGGATTCCTGCGGGGAGTTCTCCCCTTTGATCCCGCATTGATTCTCCCCAAGATCCAGTGCCCGGTTCTTGCCCTGTTGGGAGCATCCGATGCTCTGATTCCAGTCCCCGAGAGCCTGGCGGCTTTCTCTTCGCTCCTCCCTCAATTGCCCGGCAATCCACATGGCATAGCTGTGTTCCCCGGTGCCGGACACGGCCTGTTTACGGAAGCCCCCGATCCGGCCATAGACAGGGCCTCTCAACTGGCACCGGGATTCCTGCCCATGGTCCACGCCTTCATTCAGAAAAATACTTCAACAGCTCCCAGCTGAAGCCCCGCAGTAGCCGCCGGGCCGCACTGCGCCCCTAGCCGGCGCAGGCCGGGTTCCGCATGAGAGTGGCGCCGACCTACGGCGCGCTCGAATCTGGGCAGTAAATCGATGTCGGAATGCCCGTGATCCGGTGGATCATCGGGACAATCTGGCGTCCGGTCAGGGATCCGTTACCGTTCAGCAGGTCCCTTGCTACGCTGTCGCCATGACCCATACGTTGCTCGAGCTCGAACGCGCCTTCCGTCTGTCGTGGAGTGCAGAGACGACGTGTCTCGACGCCAAAAGCCTCGCGAAATGGCACCCCGGCAATGCGGCGCACGGCCAATGCGGACCCACAGCTCTCATCGTTCAAGACCTGCTCGGCGGTGACCTCCTCATCGCAGACGTCAGCGGCGGCAACGAAGAGGACGAAGTCCACTACTGGAACCGGTTCCCCGGTGGCCTCGAAATCGACCTCACCCGAGAGCAATTCAGAAGTCACCGCATCATCGGGGAGCCCCGCGTCGTCGTTCGACCCCCTGGAGGGCCACGAGCGTACGTCAGCGAGTACCAGCTGCTTCGCACAAAAGTGTTGGCCGCGCTGAACCTCTGATCCATTCGCTCGTGGAACGTCCGATGAGGGATCCGCTTTCGGGCAAATTCATGGCGCCCGCCTTTCGTCGGGCACGATAAGAGCTATGACCGTCGAACTTCGCCCCTGGACGCTGGAGGACGCGCCCGCGCTGTGGGCTGCCTACCGGCAAAGCCCAGACCTTGAGACGCAATTTGGCGGTGCGGACCTGGCCACCGTCGACCAGGCGGATGACTATATCGGCGCCCAACTTCCGTTGACTGCGTCTAGGCGCACCTGGGCTATCACGATCGACGGTGTCGCTGCGGGCAATGTAGGACTGTCATCCATTGACCGGCGCCACGGAACTGCCTGGACGTACTACTGGCTCACCTCTGCAGTTCGTGGTCGCGGCTATGCAGTGCGAGCCCTCGCAACGATCGCCGCCGCAGCCTTTGAGGACGGCCTCTTCCGCCTCGAGCTGGGCCATCGCGTCAACAATCCCGCATCGTGCAAGGTCGCCACCGGTGCCGGCTTCGTCCCCGAAGGTCTCGAGCGCCAGAAGCTGCTGTACGGTACTGAACGCTTCGACGTCGAGACCCACGCGCGACTGCGTACGGATCTGAGCCCGAATCTCAAGATGCTCCCCTTATCCCGGTAAAGGATCCCCTACCGAACGCGGAAGCGCCCCTCTTGACCACCGGCTTACGAACGCTGGTGGCTCGCTGTGATCGCTGAGCGACGATGTTGGCCTCCGCGAGACGACAGGGTCGAGGTAGATAAGGTTCCTATTTGTATCGCCTTGAACCTTTCGGCCGCCGTCGCCACCAGGGTCGTTGACGCAACTCGGCCTGCGCGTGGGCGAGCAGGAGTTGAGTCTCGCGAAGAAGTTCTAGCGACGTCTCTTGAATTTCTCGCGACGCATCCGTCGCCGCCTCTGCCTTCTCTGCCGCACGGCGGGGCAGGAGAAATTCGATAAGAAGCGTTGCTGCGGCGCCGAGCAAGACGCCTGACAGCACCAGTAGGAATTGCGCCATGGATCGCATCTCGCGAACGGTCCAGCGGACGACGAAGCCGTAAGCGATTGCGGGGAGGCGAGCTATCCGCTGATCCAGGTTGTCAGCCACCCACGGACCCTTGGGACGAAGGGAGAATTGCACGACCGCGACCCTTCCGATGTCGTTTAGGAGGACAGAGATCGTTTGCTGGTCAGGGGGGTCTGCGATGCCGTTCTGCGTCGAGTGGAGACCTCGTGAGGGCACAGGCCAGACCCTCCCTCCTGCCGGAGGAGGGCAGGTGACGGGGTGGTGGGAGCAAGCGCTTACTTGACGGCTCCCCGAAATCAGCGCAGGATTTGCGTCCATGGGCGACTCGCACGAGGAAATGCTTCGTCACTACGAGCCGGGCGGACTTCTGCCGCGAATCGTGGCGGGGTTGCAAGCTCTCGGCAAGGACCTGGACTCGGTCACGTACGAAGATCTCGCGCCGGCCGACGAGTTTCACTCCGCGGGACGTTCGGCCACGCGCGCATTGGTGGAGCTTGCAAAGATTCCGCCAGGATCGCGAGTGCTCGACGTGGGAAGCGGGTTGGGCGGCCCGGCGCGTTACCTCGCCGCAACTTTGGGTTGCGACGTGACAGGCATCGATCTCTCGCCTGAATTCTGCGGGGTGGCCAACGCCCTTTCTCGGATGACGCGGTTGTCCGATCGCACCCGCTTTCAGGCGGGTGATGCCCTGGAGCTTCCGTTCACCGCGTCCAGCTTCGACGTGGTGTGGACGATACAAATGCAGATGAACATCCGGGACAAGCGCCGCCTGTATTCCGGAATCGCCCGGGTACTCAGGCCGGGCGGGCTGTTCGTCTGCCAGGAAATCTGCGCGGGGAACGGCGAGCCGATCGAGCTTCCGGTCCCATGGGCGAGCCGCCCCAACCAGAGCCATCTGGCCGATGCGGAATCCCTCCGCGGGTTGATCCGCGGTGCAGGTCTCCTGGAGCGCACCTGGCGCGACATTACCGCCGACATCGTGGCGGCGCGCAAGGCACAGCAGGCGAAGGCGCAAGCGTCGGGTGCGAGCGGCTCCAGCGCCCCTCCTCCGCTTGGAATGCATCTCGTGCTGGGAGAACAGGCAGCCGTCAAGACGAGTAACTCCGGGCGCAACACCGACGCCGGGCGCACGGTGTTCATCCAGAGCGTATTCGACAAGCCTGACTAATGGTCCGATCCGCTGATCCCGCTGGAAAACTCTGTCGAAAGCACGGGCGCGGCGAATCTCCATTGATCGTCCGGTCAAAGGGCACATTCGGTCACGACGACCGAAATTCGCCCGCTGAGGGATCCCCTCGCGGGGCACCGGTGTCTCATAACCAATGTGTCTCGAATCCCCAGGGATGCAAGACGGGACGCTCGAGACAAATCGATTCATGGTGTGGATCGCAGAGCTGACTGGGCAGGTAAATCGCAGCATTGGCTGGCGCTGCGGCCGTCCCGTTTGAGGAGCCGGCCCTTACCTTGATATGCAAGCTGCGACTTGCCTATAGTGTATCCATGGTTGATGTCTTCCGAGCTCTCGACGATGAGACGAGGCGCACCGTCCTTGACGAACTGTCAGTGCGCGACGGACAGACCCTGTTCGAGATCTGTTCCGTGCTCACGTTGCGGCATGGCCTCAGCCTCACCCGACAGGCGATCTCGCAGCACCTCGGGGTACTCGAGTCGGCTGGCCTGGTCGTAACGGAGCGGCGCGGACGTTCCAAATTCCACTACTTCAACCCCGAGCCAATCGCTGAGATCACCGGACGATGGCCCACCAGAAAGAGGACCGAACAATGAAAATTGCCCTGACGAGCCTGTTCGTCGACGACCAGCGAGCGGCCCTCGCCTTCTACACAGACGTGCTCGGTTTCACGAAGCGCCATGACATCCCCCTCGGCGATGACTTCTGGCTCACCGTTGTATCACCCGAATCGCCTGACGGTCCTGAGCTGCTTCTGGAACCATCGGGCCACCCTGCAGTAAAGCCGTATCGGGATGCCCTTGTCGAAGACGGCATCCCACTCGCTCAATTCGCTGTCGGGGACATCGAGGCCGAGCACGCCAGACTGACCAGCAAGGGCGTGGTGTTCACGCAGCCGCCGACTGACATCGGCACCGCTGTCGTGGCCGTCTTTGATGACACGTGCGGCAACCTCATTCAGCTCATCGAAATGAAGCGGGATGAGGACCACGCCGACGCCCGTTGAGGGATCGGCGGATTCAGGCGGTCATTGCAACAGAAGTCCTTCGATCAATTCGATCGGCTTCTTGAACTCTAGTCTTTTGCGTGGCCGGTCGTTGAGTTCCTGTGCGACCCAGTCGAGGTCTTCGGCGCTGTGGATGCTCAGGTCCGTGCCTTTCGGGAAGTACTGCCGCAGCAGGCCATTGGACGCTCCTATGTTTGTCAACCGTGTTCGGGCGCCGAGGACTTGGCCGTGGACTCCATAACGCGGTAAAGGTGTCGGGCGAGGGTGCGCTTG
>NZ_JAXCHX010000042.1:0-13551 GCF_035984855.1 Arthrobacter sp. MP_M4 | reverse complement strand
GAACTCGACCCCGCCACCGTCGCAGAAGAACTCGGTGCGGACAAGGTGACGTTCATCGACACCCGCCCCAACGACCAGGTCCACCAGGGCACCGTGACCGGATCGCTGAACGTTCCCGCCGGCAAATCCGTTGCCAGTTTCGGCGCCTGGGTGATCAACCCCGAAACCGACACGAACCCCCTCGTACTCCTCGCCCCGGACCAGGCAGCCGCGCAGGACATGTGGGACCACCTGGTCCGCGTCGGCATCGACAACGTCGCCGGCTACCTCACCGGCCTTCAGGGCCTGCCCGTCAGCACCCCGAAGCTCATCGCCCCCGAGGACCTCGCCGGCTTCGACGCCGCCATGGTCCTGGACGTCCGCAACCGCACCGAACACGCCGCCGGACACATCCCCGGCTCCCACCAGCTCAGCGGCGGCCGGGTCATGTGGAACCTCGACGAACTCCCCACCGGAGGCACCATCGTGTCCTACTGCCAGAGCGGTGTCCGGAACTCCGTCGCAGCCAGCGCGCTGCGCCGCGCCGGCTACGACGTCGTCGAACTCGAAGGCAGCTACGCCGCCTGGGAAGACCGGCAGCCGCTGGGGTCCCTCGCCAGCAACTGATCCAGGCACCATCTGAAGTGATTGATTGACATGCGTTGGCGGCGGTCCGGGACACCGGGCCGCCGCCAACGTCTGCCCCAAAATAAGTGGAGTACACAGATGACGCCCGGTAACGCCCGTTCACCGCAGGACCTCGGAGCCCGCGGGGGAACCCGACGCACGCGGAAGGCCATCTCGCTGGGCCTGCGGCAGAACCTGGCCCAGTTCATGCTCCTCGTCGCCGTCAACGCCCTCGTCGGCGGCACCCTCGGCCAGGAACGCACAGTCCTGCCCCTGCTGGCCGGGCAGGTCTTCCACCTGGATCTCTACACCTCCGCCCTGACGTACATTCTGGCGTTCGGGCTGGCCAAGGCGGCCACCAACTATTTCGCCGGAACGCTCTCGGACCGCTACGGCCGCAAGCCCGTCCTCGTGGCCGGCTGGCTCACCGCACTTCCAGTTCCACTACTGCTGATTTTCGGACCGTCCTGGGGCTGGATCGTCGCGGCCAACATCGTCCTTGGCATCAGCCAGGGCCTCACCTGGTCCACCACCGTGATGATGAAGATGGACCTCGTCGGCCCCTCCCGCCGCGGCCTGGCCATGGGCCTGAACGAGGCCGCCGGCTACCTCGGCGTCGCCGCCACCGCCCTCGCCACCGGCTACATCGCCGCCAACTACGGGCTCCGGCCCGGACCGTTCCTGCTCGGCGCCGCCTACATCGCCCTGGGCCTTGGTCTCTCGGTCTTCGCCGTCAAGGAAACCCATAACCATGCCAAGCTCGAGGCCGCCAACCACACCTCTGCCCACGCCGGAACCCATGCCGAGCTGAGCAACCGGCAAATTTTCACGTTGACCAGTTTCCGGGACAAGTCCCTGTCCTCGGTCAGCCAGGCAGGCATGGTGAACAACCTCAACGACGGCCTCGCCTGGGGCCTTTTCCCCGTGCTCTTCGCCGCCGCCGGACTGAGCATCGAAAAGATCGGCATCCTCGCCGCCGTCTACCCCGCCGTCTGGGGCGCAGGCCAGCTCGTCACCGGGGCCCTGTCGGACAAGTACGGCCGCAAGCCCCTGATCGTCGGCGGCATGCTCGTCCAGGCAGTGGCACTGGGGATGGTCGCCCTCGGGACAGGTTTCGGGATCTGGCTGACCGCAGCGGTCCTGCTCGGTGCCGGAACCGCCATGGTCTACCCCACCCTGCTGGCCGCCATCGGCGACGTCGCGCACCCGGCCTGGCGGGCACGCTCAGTCGGGATCTACCGGCTCTGGCGCGACGGCGGATTCGCCGTCGGTGCCCTCCTCGCCGGAATCCTCGCTGATGCCTACGGGATCCCCGCTGCGGTCGCCGTCGTGGGTGTCCTCACCGCAGTATCGGGACTCATCGTGGCTGTCCGGATGCGCAACACCGACCATCATTGATGACCGGGGACCGGCGTTCTGGCCCGGTAGGCCCGCCGGAGCTCCGATCGCTCCAGGTCCTGCTCTTGCCCGGCCTTTGGACTCAGGTTCCGGTACATAAACGGCGACCCACAGCGTGTGGGCGCCCGCATACCGGGCCGCCGGGACCGCTTGATGGCCGGCCATTCCGGGGACCTAGCCCAGGTGATGCCCGGGTACAGTCCGTTTATGGAACTGGGAAGCGCCGGAGGGGTTTGAACTGGTCCCCGAAAGTTGGACTTGCGAATTTGTGAGGCTTTAGCCGACAGTGATCGGTTCTTTCTCAGTGTGAGAAATGAGCCACCGTCAAGGGACGCTTTCGAAGAGCATGATGACGGACACTGTTGTGTCGTATTCCTACTGACGGACTGATGAGAAAATGGCGGCTCCGACAAGGAGGCAGCCTAATCCAAGGGCACTGAGGCCAAGAAACGCTGTCCGCTGGGCGCCCAGCGGTTCGCCTTTCCGCCGCGGATTGTTGTAGGCGTATATGGCCGTCGGCATCCCAAGCAAGACACCAGTAATTACGAGTATCAAAGCCGTCTGCATGGGGCTCATGGTACTGGCCATGGGGTGGAGAAAGCCTTCGGAAAGCCAAACCCCGAGACCTCAGGGAGACCAAAGCAATTATTCGGGGGGTAGTTTCGCTTCGGGGCCTAAGCCACCAGGGCCATTGCCCGGTATTGAACAGGGCTTAGACTCTTGAGCTTTGTGGAGATTCTTTCGGTGTTGTACCAGTGGATGTACTCGTGCAGCGCTGATGCGAGTGCGTCGCTGTTGAGGCCCCGGACGCGGTGGAAGAGCTCTTCCTTGAAATGTCCGAAGAAGTTCTCCATGACGGCATCGTCGTAGCAGTTGGCTTCGCGGGACATCGATTGGACCGCGCCGGCGTCCTCCAGGAGTGTGCGCCAGACGTTGTACTGATACGGGAAATCTTTGATCGGAGTGCACGAGTGGTTTCCGCCCGTTTTCCAGCGTGGCCAGGGCACAGCGCAGCCCGGCGTTGGCCAGCTCCCGATTGGCCGACATGCCAAGGGCATAGGAGATGATCTGCCGGTCAGAGAATTTCATGACCGGTGAGAGGTAGAGCTTCCGGTCACCCCCGCTGAACTCGGTCACATCGGTCACCCACTTCAGATTCGGGGCATCGACTTCGCACTGGCGCTTCAGCAGGTTCGGCGCCACGATGCCCTGCTCACCCTGGTAGGAGTTGTACCGCTTCCTGCTTCGGACCTCTACCTACTCCGAGTCGGGTCGCTACGGCCAAAGCACCCCAACCCGCTTCAAACAACGCTACCGCGGCGTCGCGCTGGTCCTCGGACAACGAACTTCTTCCATGCATAAAACTGCTCCCCAAGAGCAGAACTGATTTCTCAGTCCAACTTTCGGGGAGCAGTTCAGTTTGATCTTCCGGAGCTTCCCTGTTCTTGCCGTTGCCTTTAGGTGAGGAGTGCCTGTACGGCGACGTAGGCGGCGATGACGAGGACGAGGATGCCGAAGCCGCGTTTGAGGGCCTTGTCGGGGATGTTGGTGCCGATGCGCCCGGCTGCGAGGGAGGCGATCATCGCGGTCCCGGCGAAGGCTGCGGTGACGGCCCAGTCGATTTGGAGGTCGCCGAGGTGGGCGGCGAAGCCGGCGGCGGAGTTGATGACGATGATCACCAGGGAGGTTCCGACGGTCAGGGCCATTGGGAGCCCGAGGATCAGGGTGAGGGCGGGGACGATCAGGAAGCCGCCGCCGACGCCGAGCAGGCCGGTGAGGAACCCGACGACGGCGCCGGTGGCGATGGCTTTGGGCAGGCAGCTGCGCCAGTTGATCCCGCCGCCGGGCAGGGCGCAGGCGCCGCCGGCGGTTGTGGAGGGCATCAGCATGCGGATGCCGGCGAAGACCATGATCGCGGCGAAGGCTAGGAGCAGGATCTTCGGGTCCAGGAGGCGGTTGACCATGGCGCCGAGGTAGGCGGTGGCGGTGCCCGCGGCGCCGATGATCAGCGCGAGCCGCCAGTTCACCCCGTTCTTCAGCCGGGGTAATACCGCGACGGCGGAGGACGCGCCGACGACGACCAGTGAGGTCGGGATTGCCGCGGCGAGCGGCAGTCCGACCCCGTAGACCAGGGCGGGGACGGCGAGGATGGATCCGCCGCCTCCGACCAGGCCCAGCAGGGCCCCGACGATCAGCCCGAACGCCGCCGCGGTGAGGATCATGCCTTGGCGTCCAGGTTCTGCAGGGCCTGGTGTGCGGTGGGCTCGTTGACGGAGCGGTTCCACGGCATCTTTGAGAGCGCCTGGCCCATGGCGCAGCTGTTGGTCGCGGCGGAGAACGTCAGCCCTGCGCCGATGCCCCCGGCGACCAGGCCGAGCTTCGGGGAGAGGAGTTTCGACGCGACGATGCTGGCGAGCACGAGGGAGCCCGCGGTCATCCGGACCTGGCGTTCCATGGCCCAGGGTCCGCGTCCGCGGACCACGGTGCCGCCGGCGGCGGCGTAGGCGGGGACTCCCCCGGTCAGGACGCTGGCACTGGCCAGGCCGACGGAGTCCAGGTGTTTGCGGGCCTGCTCGGCCCGGTTCCCTGACTGGCAGACCAGGACCACGCGGGTGCCCATTTTTGCCGCGAATTCTTCGGTGTGCTCGCTGAGCATGGGAAGCGGCACATGGTAGGAACCCTTGATATGCAGGGAATCGAACTCCGCGCCACTGCGCACGTCGATGACCATCAAATCATCATGATTCTCTTCCCACGCCTTCAGCGTCGTGGCGTCAATGGACTGCGGGGCGGAGGCAACGGAGGTGGTCGTATTCAAGGAAGTCATCATCACTTTCGATATATCGTGGAACATGTCTTGGCGGCACCGCGTGAGCGCGAGGCTGCCATCCACCGCCCGTAAGCCGCAGAGAAATTACGGACCGGGCACGTGGAAGCCCGGGCAGCACATGAAAGACATGCCGCCCGGACCCAGGGGGTCAAACGGTGGGAAAGCCTGCGGCCGTCCAATCGAGCATTCCGCCAGGCACGGTGTAGGCGGTGAAGCCCGCGGCCGTGAGCTGGTCCGCGGCCGCTGCGCTGCGGCGTCCGCTGCGGCAGATGGCGATGACGGTGCGGGACTTGTCGAGCTCGTTGAGGCGGCTGCCCAGTTCACCGAGAGCTATATGCGCGGCGCCGGGGATCATCCCCTCGGCAACTTCAGCTGATTCTCGGACATCAATAAGCTGGACTCCACCGCCGCTCTTGAGCTGTTCGGCAAGGTGCTGCGGGGTGATTTCCATGGGCTGGACCTTTCGCTGGACGGGGCGCTAACACTGCTGGATCGAGAATTACGGGGATTTCGGACGGGGGCAGGACCGGCAAGATGAGTTCGAGTCCTGCCCCTCCATGGCACCCTTCCCCATCCACCGCATCACAGGGGCCAAGGTTCGTCCAAGGAGTACCCCGTCGTGCTGGTTGCCTTTCACATTCAAACGGCAAGCCGGGTGGGTGATTACTCCTCCATCTTGGTACCCCCGGGGGTATAAATGCAAACTGAGGACCTGCCTATGTCCGTTGACCTGATACCCCAGGGGGTATACGATTTAGCCATGGCAACCATTGATGTTTCAGACAAGACCTTTAACGACACCATTACCGGCAACAGCATCGTGCTGGTGGACTTCTGGGCTGCCTGGTGCGGCCCCTGCCGGATGTTTGCCCCCACGTTCACTAAGGCTTCCGAGACCCACACCGATATCGTGTTCGCGAAAGTGGACACTGAGGCGGAGGCCGGACTCTCCGCCGCCGCCCGCATCACCTCCATCCCCACCCTTATGGCCTTCCGCGACGGCATCCTCGTCTTGTCCCAGCCGGGAGCGATGAACGCGACCGCGTTGGAGCAGCTGATCACAGGCATCAAGGAGCTGGACATGGAAGAGGTCCGGGCGAAAATGGCCACCGCCCCCGCATCGTAAGTACTCAGTGGACCCGTCCCGGGGCCACAGCTATGCCGAACCGACAGATCCAGAAGGACACATGCGCAGCGACCCAGTCACCACCTCAGGCAGTGCCTCGCCGCCCCTCAGTGCCGCCGTCGGAGCAGTCCAGCCGGTACGCGCCGTGCACCTGGGTGGCGACCGCTTTGACATCAATGTCCGCGGTCACGTCATCCGAACAGACCAGCCAGCCAGCGACGGCGGCGAGGACACCGGCCCTACTCCGACAGAACTGTTCGTTGCAAGCCTCACCGGTTGCGTGGCATTCTACGCACGCCGCTATCTGGAACGGCATGGGCTGCCCACCGACGGCTTGGCCGTGGAAGCGGAGTTCGCCATGGGCTCACGCCCTGCACGCGTTGCCCGTATCGAGGTGCGTATCACCGTCCCGGCCGGCGTCCCCGTCGAGCGCCGCGGGCCTCTCCTTGCTGTCGCATCCCACTGCACCGTGCACAATTCCCTGACGTCAGCCCCCGACGTCTCGGTAGCCTTCGCTGGCGGGCTCGGTCACTGAAAATAAACCAACAGGGCAATCCTGACTCATTCCATGCGTCGACGAGGTTTTCCGACCATTCTGGATCTTATGGAGTGCTGGCGTAGTAAGCGGCGGCCATGTCCTGCTTGGAGCGGCCTTGAGAGGCGACCCGTCCGAGACGTGCTGCTGACGCCTCGGCGCCGTCGAGCCGCAGACCGTATTCGCGGGCCGTGTCGAGGATAAGGTGGGCGTCTTTCAGCGAGGTATCGACCGCGAAGGATGCCGGCTCCAACCGGTCCTCAAGGATAAGGGCGGCCTTTGTCCGCAGGAACGGCAGATCGAGACCGCCGCCGTCGATGAGGTTGAAGAACTGCTGGGGATCCACCCCGAGGGCCTCGGCGAGGGCCAGAATCTCGCCCGCGGCATTCGACGCAGCGATGACCCAGCTGTTGACAACAAGTTTGAGCCGGGTTGCCGAGCCCTCAGCGGGATCCTGACCAGTCCAGACCGTGCGTGCGCCGATTGCGTCCAGAACCGGTGCCACACGCTCACGCACTGCCTCGGGTCCGGCGGCGATGACGAGGAGCTGGCCTGCCTCAGCGGGCTCACGGGTGCCGGAAACGGGCGCTTCGACCAGGTCGACGCCGACCTGGTCGGCTAGCTCGGCAAGGGCAGCGGCGTCGTTAACCCCGACGGTCGTTGACTGGACCCACGCAGTGCCCGGCCGGATTCCCGGGGCTGCCTGCCTCATCACTTCGGTCACCGCGGCAGCGTCGTAGAGCATTGTGACCACCACGTCCACGCCGGCGACGGCTTCGGCCGGGGAGGAAGCCACCCGGGCGCCGGCGTCGGCGAGAGGTCCCGTCTTGGCGTGGTCGCGGTTCCACACCTGGACCTCATGTCCGGCCCTCAGCAGGTTCCGGGCCATTGCTGCCCCCATGATGCCTGCGCCCAGCACCGCCACTTTGCATTGCGTGTTCATCGGTCGTCCCCTCGTTCGTGGGTCAGGTTTAGTTGCCCGGGCCCCTTCAAACACGGGCCAACAAGCTGTTGGCCAGCGCTGCTTCCAGGTGTCCGGGAGGACCTCCCGCGGATACCCGGAGCCCCGTTCATTCATACCCTGTGGATTGGACACGGCCAAGAGAGTCACAATAACGTCGATGGCCTGCTGTCGCATGTCCCAGGAGCGGGTGCTCGACGCGGAGGAGCCTTCGGTTTAATCCTGGGCCACAAGGCCCTGCCCTTGAGGTGGGTTTCCGCCATAGCTGCCCTCCGGGCTCCCCACGGCGTTCATGCTGGCATCCCAGCAGAAGGTGGCACCATGGAAGCATGACTCCTGCCGACGGATTTTCCGGTTTCTTCCGGCGTCCCCAGCCCATCAAACCCAAGCCCGGTCAGGAATCGGTGTGGGACTACCCGCGCCCACCGAGGGTGGAGCCACGATCTGAACGGGTCATCGTTCGGCTTGGCGGGCAGGTGATCGCCGACACCACTGACGCTGTGCGCGTCCTGGAGACGAGTCATCCGCCCGTCTATTACTTGCCGTTGGACTCATTCCCCGCCGGGGTACTCGTTCCAGTGGAGGGCACCAGCTTCTGCGAGTTTAAGGGCGAAGCGCACTACTTCGACGTCGTCGCCGGCGGAGTGATTGGTTCCCGTGCCGGGTGGACCTACCCGGAACCCGCTCGGGGTTTCGAGGCGCTCAGGACCCGGGTCGCGCTTTACCCCGGTCACATGGACTCCTGCGAGGTCGACGGCGAACAGGTCACCTTCCAAGACGGCGACTTTTACGGCGGTTGGATCACCACACGAATCGTTGGTCCGTTCAAGGGTGGCCCGGGCACGGCCGGGTGGTGAACACTTGGCTCGTGCGCGCCGCTAAGGCAAGTCCTTGGCAACAGAGGCGCGAATTAAAGCTTCAGTTCGGGACGCTTCGCGCGTCTGGGCGGAGTATTTCGTAGGGGCACAAATGTTGAGTGGCGCATACCGTTTGTCCTCGGTCGCATGTGGAGGGTCTACGAGCTAAGCCCGCGGCTGGCCTTAGAAGCGCATGGACCGCCGCTTCCTGTTTCTCATTGGTCCACCCGTACCGCTCGTGCCAGCCCTCGGCCCAGCGCCCCGCCGAAGAGCAAAAAAACAGTTAGAGCGACATACATAGCTGTCCATAGAGTGATGAGGGTACCTTGGCGCAACTGGACCACGGGGGTGGCGCTGTTGGTCTCATCTGCAAACGCCAGCGCCCCAGCCGCTATGATCGGCTGCGCGACCGCCACGGCTGCGAGGCCGCGAAGACGGGCCACCATGCGCGCCGCCACTCCCGTAAATGTTGAATGTGCGATCGTAGCGCCCACTGCTGCAACCGTAGTGATGAGCACAGCGATGATGTTTGTAACCTGCGCCGCCGACCGTGTGATGGAATGCCGCGAAGCCAGGATTGAGAGCCATAGCAGACCCGCGGTAACTAGCGCGCACGAAAAAACAGCGTTGGTCAGCCACCCCCGCGAGGTGACTCTGAAGTCGACTTGTGCCAGGCAGAGCGGGCCGTTGGGTATCTCTACTCCGTGGAGGCCGACCGTTGCCGTGTGGCCGACGACGGGGTCGTTCGTGAAGTGGGGGCCGTCCTCGTTGGGCCGGCCGGCGAGCAGGCGGGCCCGAACCACTTCGACCCCTGCGGGGGCAGTGAGCTCGAGATGATCACTCGCGGCGTTTTCGGCCCCAGGTACTTGCAACCGCATGCTCGTTGGCTTCAGCCCCAAGGCGGCAGGAACACTCGTCCGGACTTTCCGCCACACCTGCCGGAGTCTCCACGTATGCCTAGCGAAGAATCCGGTGCCAGCAGCGGCCCGGTGGTCATGCTCGTACTGCAAGGCCCCCTTGATCTGCTGCATGCTCGGGGTCATGCGGTTCCACCCTGTGGGCTCGCTGAACTCAAGGTTGAGGAGCCGATGCCGCCTTTCCGGTTCAGACGGGGTGTCAGCGGGGCGGAATACGTGAAGGGAAAAGTTCCTGCGGAGCAGATAGACGACGGCCCGCACGACGGAACTCTCGGCGAGTGGCACCAAGCCGGAGGATACTTCGCTGTTTGCAGCCTCGAAGCGTGCCAAAGCGTCCTTCAACTCCTTCTTCGACCCCGCGACGAGCTCGCGGATGAAGCCGCGAAGGTCATGGTCTGCCGGATCGGGCACAACAGTGGCTGTGGCGGCAAGCAGAAGGGATTCGTCAAGTTGCTGCGTGAAACGGATCCCCGGTGTCGGCAGGACATGGCGGATCTCGTCAGTAATCCGCATGTTCACTAATGTGCGCCGTCTCATCAGCGCTATCGAGACGATCCAGAACCGGTCGCCCACCTTGTCCGTGACGATGGGCGCGTCGTCGCGAACATTGAAGTCGATTGTAAGGCGGCGCGTCACGTTGCGGTCCTGATCGAAACTCACCTTTTCCACGCGCCTAACCATCCAGCGGCTGAACTGCATCTCAGCCAGAAGCAAGCGCGCAAGCGTTACAGCCACATATACACCTCTGGCCCCAGGGCGGCAACGGACAGCGTCCCCGGGAGTGGGACTTCCTTGGCAGCGACGATCGCTGCTGCCACGCCCCGCCGCGGAGCGCTCGCAGCACGTCCCGGACCATCGGGTGAATTCTCAGGACGCCGACGCGTACGATGAACTCGAGCCTGAGCAACGCCGCGGTCAGTAACACACGGCGCGGGCCATGCACTCATGCATGAGCAGTTTGGGCTTCTCGCTGCACTGCTTGGTGACTGGCTTGAGCGGGCTCGCAGGGGCGCCACATGACGCCTCTCACCCAGCGCCCGGGCGGATCGGTGCACCTAATCGGAGTGTCCAGGTGCGCCGCGGCAGGCATGGGCAGGGCTACTGAAACTTGCCTTCCGCGCGGGTCCTGATCCCATGGAGCATTCGCCGGGACATGATGAAACTGGCAACCTCCACCGCCTCCACCAAGCACCCGGCCCACCACTGCCGGTATGCATACCGCTCGCGCACCACGAGCCGGGTTGCGCCGTCGGGTTGTGGCCGCAAGACAAAGGCCCAGGAGAAATCGAACGGCCCGGGCGGGGAACCCGGAGGAACGCGCAGCACGAGAGCATGGCCTTCCTCCACCAACCCCACCTCCAGGTCAGCGTACGCAGCCGGGGCCAAGTGGAAGTGATCCCCTACCTTGATGTCTTGCCACTCCGGGTGGACACGATCAGCGCTGTGGATGTCCAGGCCCGCGAGGTTTTCAAGGACGTCGTAGCTGTAGAGTCCGCCGCGCCCTTGCCCCAGCTGCGCCAACCAGGGCCACACGCTATCCATCGGAGCCGCGATGGTGATCGCGCGCGTTGACTGCAGATCGGCAACTGGTAGGAAGTGGTCGCCCGGGAGCCCGCCGTCGGCTTCGGCGGCGGTGGCACCCCAGCGCAGTTGGAAGCGCCGGAACAGAAAGCCCGAAGTGACCAGCCCGGCGGACACGGCCGCAAGCATAAAAGCCTGACTCAAGTTTCGCGTCTTTGTCATCGGGCAATTCTCCTGGCCGGAGATTCCACTGTCACGGGCCATAAGCCCCCGGACACCGGGGCGTGAGTGACGCTGCGGCCGCCCCGTTTAGATCGTGGCCTAGGCTGGGCGCACGGAAAACACAAAGAGGGCAACGCTCACTCGCTCGCTGGCGGCGATGATGTTCTCTCTCACCGGCGTATACACCGCACTGACGTCGACGGCACGTGGTACCAGGTGGTGACGGCCGTCGTCCTCCTTCTTGCCGGAGTGGTCTTCGCTGCCAAGGTAGTTCTTGCCGCGCGAACTGCCGGAGTTACCGGCCGTCGGTAACGGGCCGGTGCTGCTATGCGCGAGCGTCTCCTCCCCTCCCCGAAGAAGACCTGGACCACCGGTTGGACCTGAACGAGCCACCCGAATGGGTCGAGTATCCGTCCGGTGCCGCGGTTGCTGATCTACTGGGCACCGACGTGGAGGTCTCTACCGCGACGTGAACCAAATAGCTTAAATAGTTTTGTCGGGAGCCTTGATCAGGGAACGTCCAGAAGTCTAGACTCGCCGCAGGCCAAAGCGAGCCGCCTAGCATTTCGGGGACCGGCAGTTCCTGCGCGATTAGCAACTAAAGCGCAGGAAAAGGTCGGAGTCCTCCGGCAGTGACCGAGGATGGGGAAGGCCGTTGCGCCCACCGATGCGGGTGACGGTCTTCCCTCTCTTCAACCTCAGCTTCGGCGGAACATGCTGCCCGCCGGGACCACGCCCATGGCCTCGGCGGTCTACCGGCCGCGTGCAGCGAGCTTCATAGCCAGAGCGTCGGGGATCGCCGCAGTGAGTCTGGTCAGCACTTTGTAGCGTTTGCTCGGAACGGAGACAGCCTTTCCGGCGAACGCGTCCCGAAGGCCTTCGGCCACGACCCGTTGCGGCTCCAGCCACATCCAGTCCTTGATGCTGGTTGTGTCGGCCCCCATCCGACCGTGAAATTCGGTGCGGACAAACCCGGGGCAGATTGCCGTCACGCTCACGCCTTTGGCTGAGTAGAACGCGTTGGCCCAGCGGCTGAAGTTGATGACCCAGGCCTTGGCTGCCGAGTACGTCCCGCGTGGGGTAAAGCCGGCGACGGAGGAGACGTTGATTACACGGCCGCCGCCGCGTCGGACCATGGCGGTCAGTGCGGCATGGGACAGATCCATAGGGGTCTGCACGAGGATCCGCAGGTGGTTCCGCTCCTGGCCGAGCGTGTTGTCGGTGAACCAGCCGGCCAGCCCGAAGCCGGCGTTGTTGACCAGCACGTCCACCGGCCGGTCATCGGTTTCAAGCCGTGCCGCGACCAGGGACACCCCGCCGTCGGTCAACAGGTCAGCTGTCAGGATCTCCACGCCGATTCCATATCCGGCAGTGAGCTCAATGGCCCGCTCCTGCAACCTGGCCGTGTCTCGGGCGACCAGGACGAGGTGATGGCCGCGGGCGGCGAGTTGGCGGGCGAACTCGGCGCCGAGGCCCGAGGAGGCGCCGGTAATCAGAGCGGTGGAAGTCATCGGCCCATCCTTGCCGTGAACGGTGGCGGACGCAAAACCGCCCCGTCACCGTAGTCGGCGGCGACGGACGCGGGTACGAGCCAGTGGCGCCTATCTCCAGGCTCCGTGCCGAACATCGCGGACATCGCGGACATCCTCAGCGAGCTCAGAAGGAATTTCAATGATGTTGTCAATGGACTCCTACGGGTCAGTTGGGGGCGGCCCCCGCCCGCTCGGTGTTCCCGGGTAGGGCTTGCAGGACTTCTTGTCGGTCATGGTTGTGTTACTTCCAGGTGGGTGGGGCGGCTTAGGTGACCGGCCAGCTTCCCTCTCCCCCGACGCTTCTATGTCTGTCAAGCCGTTGGAAACGGGTGCGGGCGGTAACCAAGTTATTGCCGGTGGGTGGGGCGGTTTAGGTGACCGGCCAGCTTCCCCTTCTCCCCCGATGTTTTGGCTGCTGGCGAAGCTCGCGGGGCTGTGGCCGACGGAGGCGCATGATGAAAGTGGTTGTGTAGGTGGTTCCCAAAAGGATCCTTCACCGGACGCCTCGGACCTGACAGCTCTCGGGGGCGTTCTCAATCCGAGTGCGCCCTTCGGAAGTAATTCCGATTCCTACCAATTAGACGCCGACAACGACGTATTCGCCGTTTAGTTCATTCGCCAGGCGTTCGATGTTCCGCGTCGAGGGTTGGCCCGTTGCCATTTGACTGAAGTCCACGACCATCCAATTCACGCCCTGTACGAGATGGATTTTGCCCTGCTGCGAGTCAGACAAGAGTTGGTAGCTTTCCTGAAGGGCATCCTGGTTCGGGTAGAAGTCCAACTGAACATTTTCGAAGCACAGTTTCTGTGCCGACGTCAGCGGGACGCCATCACCCATAGGAACAACTGGCTCACCAGCAGGATCAGCTTCACAATCCAGGATTCTATCGACAGCAGTGTAGCCCTCATCGATAGATCTGAACGTATGTAAATTCTCACGCGGCGGCTGGTTGTTAACGCCAACCCAAAACAGGGCCATTAGTGCCATTTGAAAACAGGGCCACTTGTTGTTCGTTCTATTGTGCCGTACCGGCGGCGGGTTGGTG
>NZ_JAXCHX010000041.1:0-17819 GCF_035984855.1 Arthrobacter sp. MP_M4 | reverse complement strand
CCTCAAGCGCACCCTCGCCCGACACCTTTACCGCGTTATGGAGTCCACGGCCAAGTCCTCGGCGCCCGAACACGGTTGACAAACATAGGAGCGTCAAACGGGCTGCTCCGCCAGTACTTCCCGAAAGGCACCGACCTCTCCGAGCACTCACCCGGTCGGCTGCTCGAAGTCGCCACCGAACTCAACAACCGGCCCCGCAAAAAACTCGGCGGAATCACCCCCGCTCAAGCCCTGCAACGACTACTCTCAAACCCAGAACAGCCCATCGTTGCAACGACCACTTGAAACCGCCCTACCCCGTGGACAAGGATTCAAGTCCGGCCAGGCGCGGACCGCATGACTTCAGAAGTCGTCACCGGCCTGGTGGGAAGCCGCCTGCCAATCAACGAAGCCCGGCGCGTTCAACCGGAGGATTCTCAACGCGGGCTCCTTGTGCGCTTGCAGGCTCACACAGCCGGCCGTGCGGGTATGGGTCCGCAGACGCTCGACGGCGTGTGGCAGCCGCTCGTGAAAGGCGAGCGGCCCGAAACCGGGATCATCGCTGGCATAGGAGGCCAGTTCCGCCCGGTGCAGCGCGTACAGCTCGGCAACGATCTCGGTGTGTCGCCACCAGCAATCCGGAACCACCGACGTCGTCAGCTGGTACGTGGCGACAAGCCATCTGACCCACACCGCCAGGTCGCCCCACACGGTCCCGGCCTGCACCGCCGTCAGTTCCCGCCAACGGTACGTCACGCCGGTCGCCCTCCCGGGCGGCCGGAATGCGGATCGGAAAAGCTCGGCCGTCAGGTCGTCGTCGTCTCCTCCTGCTGAGGGAATCTCAAAGCGTTCGGTGTCATCACGGCTCACCATCGCTCGCCTCCACGGTTGCTTGCTGCCGCAGGCGGTGCCCGTCCGCCAGGGCTTGTTCAAGCTCAAGCTTCGACCGGCCAAGTTCGGCGGCGTCCTTGCGCTTGTGCCATTCACGCAGGTCCAACAGGATGGGGCGGGTTCGACGCCCCAGCATGAGTGCTGTGCCGGTCGGCAGGCGCCGGATCTCATCGAGCGGCAAGACCGGGCTCTCCCTGATCTGTTCGCCGTCCTGGCGGCCCTGCGCTGACCAGGAACGGGTGTTCAGGGTCAGGCTCCGCTCCCCCAGCAGCCCGGCGAGCGAACGAAGGTCACGCTCGTCAGAGCCGCCGCCGAAGATCACCTTGATGATGGCCGAGTCCCAGATGGTTGCAGCCTCATCGATAGACCAGCCGGTCCGCGCCTGGGACAGCGACTGAAGGACCACAAGAGTGGAAATGCCGATGCCGCCGCCGTCAGAGAGGGCGATGGGCAGCCCCGGCCAAGGTGCCAGGTTCGCAATCTCGTCCAGGATCAGGGACAGGGGCGGATCCAACCTGCCTCCAGGGGCGACAAAGGCCATCTCGCGGGCAGCATTGTCGATGTCATCGATCAGGGCCGAAAGGTACGGACCTGCTGCCGCGGCTCCGGCGCGGGTCCCGATCAGATACAAGGTTCCGCAGTCACGGATGAATGCTTTTGGATCGAATTCTTCGGATTCGTCCAGTGGGTCCAGCGCGGCGAGTACTTTCGGCGATGACAGCGGCGCAACAGCAGCCGAGACGCCGATCCAGGAGTTCGACGTGTTCCTGGGGTCATCCTCAAGGATGCCCATGAGATCGGCATGCCACCCCAGCGCAGACTCGGGCCGGCTAAGTACCTCCAGCGCCTCACGCGCCAGGACAGGGCTCGAGGACCAGCGGCGAAACGCGCGGACGCCTTCCCCGGACAATGCCGCAGCGTGGAGGAGGCATTGCAGGATGATCAGCGAGCGCTTTTGCCAGGCCGCGTTTTCGCCCTTCATCTCCGTGTCTGCGGTGATGACGAGGGCGCGGCGGGTGGCGGTGTCCGGGTCCTGGCAGCCGCGGACGGGAGACCATCGAAGCGTTGAAGGCAGCCCGGACATGCCCTGTGGATCGAACACTGTTACCGGCCTGCTGCCGGTGGCGCGGGCCTTCATCGTGACCACCAGATTGTCGGACCGGGTGGACGTGGTGACCAAAGCGCCCGGCGCGTCGAGGATCGCGTTGATGACCACGTACAGGCCCTTGCCTGAGCGCGGCGCGCCTTGGATGACCATGGATTCCTCGGTGGAGACGTGGATCGTGACGCCGCGAGAACGTCCCAAAGTCCACGCCACGTCCTCGATCCGGGGGTTGGCTAAGCCTGGCCTTGTGAACTTTCCTCGCCTTCGGACGGCCCTGGCTCCGAAGTCGTGGAGGATTTCCGCGCGCCGGGCGATCCCCTCGCGGTTCAGGATGTCCTGGCGCAGCCACGCACCTGATTGCTTCCACCTCCGCCAGACCAGGACAGACCCGATGGCGAGCGTGACTGTCAGGAATAGCACCGGGCCGACCACCCACCAGACTGCGCCGGTGCCGACGTCGCATCCTTGTGGTTGACGGACGATCCAATCGATCCGGCCGATTAGGAGCCCGACGGCGGCGGCCGGGTTGAAGGGCGACGGCGGACCGCCGCCGCAGCGCCAGAGCATCAGGAGATGTGCTGCGCCCTGGACGAGGAAGCACAAGCAAACATAGCCGGCCGTAGCGATAAGCCCGGCCGTGACCAGTGGAGTATTGTCTCCCGCCCGCCGGTTCATGGCGGCTTTCAGATCATCCGGTCGTCGGTGCCGAAGACTGCCAGTTCATCTGTGGTGACCCTGTTCGCCACGATGAAGGACCGGTTCCCGACTTTCCAGAGCCCGACGCCTTTGGGGAGGTTCTCCACGTGCTCGCATTCGGCCTCTGATAGCCCCAGGGCTTCTTTGGTCAGGCGCATGGCATCGTGCTTTTGCCGGTAGATGATCCTGGTGTCGGCTTCGGTGAGCAGGCCGAGTGCCTTTTGGCGGTGCCCGCTGGTGCTGTCGCCGATTTCGTTGAGGTCGGCCACTTTGTGCATGATCAGCAGATTCGCGATGCCGTAGGTGCGGGCCAGCCGCCATTGCTCGCTCATTTTGGCGAGCATGTAGGGGTCCGCCAGCATGCGCCAGCCTTCGTCGTAGACCACCAGCCGTTTGCCGCCGTCGGGATTGGTGACGGCGGCTTCCAGCCAGGTGGCGCCGCACGCCGCGGCGAGGGACAGCGCCTGCTCCGAGGCACCGATCAGCGCGGACGTGTCCATGACCATCATGGGCGCGTCGGCGTCGAAGGAGACGGTGGAGGGTGCATCAAACATGCCTTCGAGGTCGCCCGAGACCGTGCGCCGGAGGGAGTGGCTGACTGCCTGTCCCCCGTCCTTGCCGACCAGCCCGATCGTTTCTTTCGACGGGTTCAATAAGTGGTCCAGGACCATGGGCAGCGTGGGATTCGAGTTCTGGGCCACGGTCTCCATGAGCGCCATGTCCAGGGCTGTGTGCTCGACCGGACGCAGCGGCATCCCCTGTCGCATGAGCGACACCAGCGCCACCAGCAGATAGCGGCGTCGCTGGCGGACCACTGCCTGCCAATGCGCCTCGCTCAGCGCACTGGACCGCGGACCGGCGTCGAGCGGATTGACCCGGGCAGCCCGGCCGGGCCCCACAGAGATAACCTTCCCGCCAACGGCGTTGGCGACGGCAACCCACTCACCCTTGGGGTCGGAAGCGACAGCAGCCTTCCGACCCAGCGTGACCGACCTGGCCACCAGGGACTTTCCGCACATAGACTTCCCTGTCCCCACGGTGCCGATAACAACAATCGAAGGGCCACTGATGACGCCCTTGTCATAGAGAATCCATGGATCGTAGGAGAACGCTCCCGAGCCGAAGACGTCTGTGCCAATGTATGTTCCCTCGTGGCCCAGGCCCGATTCGGTGATAAACGGGTAGGCAGCGGCAAAGGTCATAGTGGACGCCCGGTGCGGTGCCGGGCGCAGGCGGTGCGGGCCGCGCAGAGAATTCGGTTCACCGCTCCCCCAGTCGCCGCCGCGCTCCCTTCTGTCGAGCCCGGCGCCGATAGTCTCTCCGACTCGCTGGAGCATCCCCTCCCACGGTTTGCCGTCCGCGGCAGCCGAGCCCCGGCGTCGGTCCTTCCGCTCCTGGCGGTTCCCACCCGCCGGCACGTAGTGAACCGATTGGCTTGTCCTCTTCATCGCAGTCCCCGCCCAAACGGGAGCGCACCAGCGACGAACCCAGCCCACTGCTGCCCGGCCAGCAGCCGCAGTTCGACAAAGGCTCCCGCCGCCGCCGACTCGAGCTCCTGCCTGTGTCGAGCTAGGTCTTCGAGGGTGCCCGCCGTGATGGTCACGTACGCGGCCGGCCGCACGTCTCCGTGACCGGCGACGATCTCTTCCTCGCGCTGGGTCACCTCTTCTTCCTCTGCCCGTTGCTCCCGGGTGAGCGGCCTGTCGAAGCGCGTGTTGATCCGCCGCCTGGTTTCATGGGCTTCCTGGGCGGAGCGAATGTCCCGCAGCGCCTCAGTTGTCGGCACAGCCCGGATCACCTCAGTCACCGTATGGCGGAAATCGCCGACATAGATCAAGGGGTGGAGGAAGCCCGGAAAGACCTTCTGCCGCGGCCATTCGGCAATCCAGAACGTTTGATGAAAACCGGAGTCAGTCCGCACATAGGTCCAGTGCTCCTCGACCGCCATTGGCCCGGCAGTGACGCTGGGCGCCTGGGGCTCTTCGTTCTGGGGCCCCGGCGCCATCGTGCTGACTGCGGGCTGTCGGACCGGGGCTGCCGGCGCGGCCGGATCGAAGGCGCCACGGACGACGTCGAGAAGGCTTGTCTCCGGAAGCCACTCCTCCACCCTGACGCTATGCGTGCCCAACGCGGTGGTCATGGCCTCGACCTCCAGCCGCAGCACCTGTTCGACGCCGACCAGTCCCCCGCCTGACTCCCTGATTCGGCGTCGCGCTTTGCCGGTGTCCACCACGAGTGCGAGCAAGAGATCGTGGCTCATCGCCGACCCTGCCGCAGCGATCAGATCCTCGTAGGCGCGCTGGCCCCAGGTGAGTTCTTCAGGGGTGCTTGCCCGCTCTGGGGCAGTGCGTTCATAGAAATCGCGCAGGGCCGACGAGGGATACGGGACGGTGTAATCCTGGACTGCGATTCTGGCGACGCTGCTGCGCTGGGCCATGCCTGCCTGCACCCGGGACCAGGCCTGAACCGCCCACGCCTTATCGTCAGAGTCAAGGAGCGCAAATGATCTGGTGCTGCAGCGCAGCACGGCGATCGCCTCCCTGCCCCGGGCGTCCACAATAAACGACTCACCGTTTGAGGTACGACGCAATTCCAGGTTGCCCAATCCGCCCGGAAGCGCCAGTCGGCCTGCCAAGGCTGCGCGCTCCGGCCTGATAAGGAAGCGGGTTTGCTTGGCGGCCAACCGGTAAAAGAACAGGGCAGCATGCCCGGCCCACACCGGGTAGGGAATCCTCGAATACTGGAGCAACCCGAGCAGGATGAGCGACAGCCACAATGGCCCGGATGCGAAGAGGCCGACTGGCCCGCTGATTGCCGATGCCGTGCTGGCTACAAGGACCCCGGCCGCCAGCAGCAGCAACTGATACCACTTCAAACCCATGAACAAACCGCGACGCTCGTACCGGGGGAATTTGACAGCCTCGAGAGCGCGTGAATTTTCAGACATGGGTGTCACCATCCTTCGGGGACTGGACGACTGGTTGCTGTCGGATGGGCGGGCCTGGGGTTGCCATCGGCGGCCCCGGCGGGGTGACCGGCTGCGGTGCCGGTCGAGGAGCCGGTGGCGGTGGTGCGGTGCGAGAGGCCGGTGGCGGTGGTGCCGGTCGAGGAGCCGCCGGATCAGCCGGCTGCCTCGGCGCCGGGGGCTGCTCGCCGATTGCACGCGTGCCCGGCCCGGTGCGCGGTGCGCCCGGACTCGAATCCGACCCGCACCGGTTGCCGCGCGCCCGGGGCGACGGTCGCCCGGTGGCCGTGGCGCCGGTGTCGAGCATCAACGCGGTGTCATTACCCTCAGGAGTCTGGGGCGAGGTCGTTCCTGTCAGCGATTGCGGCAGTGGAGCCCGGGGCGGCAGCACGCGAGTGGGAAACTGCGGTCGGCTCGACTGGATCGGACGATTCGCAGTTGAGTGCGATGCCAGGCCCGCGAGCGTGAAGCGGCCGCCAGTCTGTCGGCTGATCTGCCTGGCGGCAACGCCAGAGCTTCGAGAGAGTACGTGTCCGCCGCCCGCAGTTTGCGCGGCTGCTGCAAGCTCACCACCGGCGAAACTAACAAGGCGTAACGCCATCAGCGGGGCACCACAAGCCAAGGCCATGCCGACCACGCCGGCTGCCAATCCGGCGAATGACTTCGCCTCGGCAAAGAGCTTGATGGCCACGGCCAGCACGGTCGCGGCCAACGGCTTGGCGAGAAGCAACGCGACGACGATCTCGCACCACCGCCGAGCCCATGTTTGAGTCTTCTCCCACGGCATGAGCATGAGAGCGACCGGGGCGACTGCGGCAAGCACGAGGAGCGCAAAGGATCGAAAAATCATTGAACACATCAGGATGAACGCCAGAACCCAGACAACGATGACTGCCATGGCGGTGACGACTACCGCTCCGGCCGCGCCTCCCGTGGACCCGGGAGCCAGAGAGACGACGTTCCACTCTCTGCCGGCGCCGGCCGGAGCTTTTTCGAAGCCGAAGAGCCGCATGAACAGCACGTAGGGATCCGTTCCCATGGAGCCGAGAAGCGCCGTCGACGCCGCATCACTGACTTTGGTGAGCTGGCGGACCAAGTACACCGCACCTGCCACCATCGGGACAGCGGCGGCCCCGCCTACCAGGGCCCGCACAAGACGGCGGGGTTGTTGGCTGATTAGACCGGACAGCAGCTGAAGGATCATGGCCACGACGAGGGGCGTCATCATGACGACGACCCACCAGCTCGTGAGCCCTTCGACGGCGGTCCACTGCGATTCATCCACGTCTGAGAAGCTGAACGCGCCGGTGATGAATGACCAGATCCAGGAGGCGATGTTTTGGAGAATGTTTGCGAAGAACGACGTTATGGCACTTTGAACGCCGTCGTTGGCCTGGGAGACGAGACCACATCCCGGCGGCCACCATCCGTTCAGATCACACTGAACCGGCATGACTAGTCGGACCTAGAATCCGAGATTGAACGCCGACTGGGACCAAAGAATGTAGCCGTTAATGCCGCCCAGGATCGCGGCCACGGGCCCAGTCCAGAGCAGGATCATGCCGCCGCCCGACGCCAGCCGTGACGATTGGCTCAGCTTGCCTGCCAAGAGCATCGCGGCTCCGATGATCGCGACAATGGCGATCACGATAAAGGCGCCGACGAGGATGCCGCCGCCGATCTGTTTCAGCGATTCGAGAAAGGGGAAGTTGGCGTTGGGGGTGATTCCGGGATCCACAGCTGCCAGCAACATCGGGCGCTCCATCTATCGTCTTCGAATGGAATGAGGGGTTTGGGCTCACGACTTCATGGAGGCGGCCGGGTGCGGCGACATGACTGGTCTTGCTGCCCGGGACGGATTCGCACCCCCTTGGGCATCCTGCATCGGATGCCACTCCGCAGGGAACAACTTTTTGTCGGCCGGGCGGGCTACACTGAATCAATCGAACATATATTCGAATCAAGGGTGTGTTGTGGGCGTTGTTGTCGGTCCCCGTGTGATAAACGCGGGTATGTCGCTGTTGTCGGTTCTGATCTCTCCGGTCCCTGTCGCGGCCGGGTATCCCTCGCCGGCGCAGGACTACTTTGACGGCCGGATCGACCTGAACGAACATCTGATCAAGGACATCACCAGCACCTACGTCGTGCGGGTCTCCGGGGATTCGATGGAAGGCGCCGGCATCAGCGACGGCGACGAACTGATCGTCAACCGGGCCCTAGAACCACGGGACGGGTCCGTTGTCGTCGCGGTCCTGGATGGAGAGCTGACCATCAAACGGCTGCGGATCACGGGAACCGGGGTGGTGCTGCAGGCAGAGAACCCGGCCTACCCGGATATCCGGGTGCCCTCGGTGTCGGACCTGGTCATCTGGGGCGTCGCCACCCGGTGCCTGCACCATGTGTAAGATGCGCTATTGCGTCAAACGGGAGCTTTGCCGGAACGGGGCAAGCAATGTCTAAGCCGGCTCTCATGCATCATATGGCGCAGATCGCCCACGTGGATGTGAACTGCTTCTATGCCTCGGCCGAGCGTGCGTTCAATCCGTCCTTGGAGGGCCGCCCCGTCGTCGTTTTGTCCAACAACGATGGCTGCGCCGTCACCCGGTCGCCGGAGGCCAAAGCCCTCGGCATCGCCATGGGTGAGCCGTGGTTCAAACTCGCCCCGCGCGCCAAGGAATGGGGACTCGTCGGCCTTTCGAGCAACTACGAGCTCTACGGCGACATCAGCGCCCGCGTGATGGAACTACTGGGCCGCTACTCCGCCTGGCTGGAGGTTTACAGCATTGACGAGGCGTTCCTCGGCGTCAAAGGCACCCCGGAGGAGCTCCTGGCCCTGGGCCGGTCCATGAAGGCTGCCGTACGGCGGAACGTCGGCGTGCCGGTCTGCGTCGGGATCGCGCCCACGAAGACCCTGGCGAAGCTGGCGAACAAATGGGCTAAGAACAACCCCGCGTTCGACGGGGTCTGCAACTGGGACTCGGTTCCCGCCGCGGACAGGGAATCGCTGATGCGCCGCCTGTCGGTCGTCGAGATCTGGGGTGTCGCCACGCGGCTGACCAAACGCCTCAACGCCCTGGGAATCCATTCCATCCTTGATCTGTCCCGGGCCGATCCGGTGATGATCCGGGACCGCTTCTCCGTCGTCATGATGCGCACCGTCCTGGAACTCCAAGGCACCCCCTGCATCCCGATGGAGGAAGAACGGATCGGCCGGGACCAGCTCATCTTCTCCCGCTCCTTCGCCACCCCCATCACCACCTCCGCCGGCATCCGGCAGGTTATGAGCGTCTACGGCCAGCAGGCCTCCGCGCGGCTGGCGAAACACGGGCTCCAGGCCAAAGTCCTCACCGCGTTCGCCGGCACCTCACACTTCAACCCCAACGACACCTCCTACCCCTCCGTGTACGTGCCGCTGCCGATGCCGACCGCGGACCCGGTGCTGCTCACCAAGGCAGCCTACGCACTCCTGCCCCGCATCTGCGAGGGCATCCGGTACGCCAGGGCCGGCATCATGGTCACCGACCTGAGGCCCTCCGGCAACCAGGCACCCCTGGCCCTGTTCGAAAACCAGCACGAGGAACGCCACGTCGGAACCCTCCTGGAAGACATCACCCGCCGGTACGGGCGCGGTTCCATCGGCTTGGGCCACGGCGGAATCCGGGGCGGGCCGGACTGGACCATGAAACGGGACATGCTATCCCCCCGGTACACCACGCACTGGGACGAACTCCCCCTCGTCAAAGCCGCCTAACCCAAAGACGCCCGCACGACCGCACCACGAAAGAACGCAACACCATGACCAGCACCATCGCCGAAGCCGCCTCGCAGACCCACGACGTCCAGGTCCGCACCGGCCCGGCAGGCAAACCCCTGGCCATCCGCCACGACGGACGGATCTGGCTTGTCGATCCCGATATCGACTCTCAGCACTGGTTCGGACGAGACACCTGGTGGGATACGCGGCGTAGCGCGGCCGTCGGCAGCGGTGACCTCGTCAGCATTGAGTTCTGGCGCCTTCAGGTCCGCTCAGGCACGAACTCGATCCTCCGGACCGTCATAATCCGCCGGAATCCGCTCACAACGCACTGGGTGCTGGAGAGCATCAGCGACGCCGACGAAACAACCGAAGAAGAGTGAACGGGCGACTGATCACCAGTCAGACGTGGGCGGCGATTCGGGCGGAGTTCACGCTGCCGCCCCTGGAATTGGTTCGGCGTCAGCTCTCCGAGCTCATGGAAGACCCCGAAACCGTGATGCGGCAGTTCGTCCGGGTATTCTTATCCGGACTACTGAGGCTGGGGACGTCCCCCGATTCAGCCTCCAGTGCTCCAACCAGTCATCGCTCATACCTTGGCCTTGGAGTGGGAAGCCAATACGGTAGGTGGAAGAGACTCTCCTGTGGGAGGCGCTGAAGTAGGCCGCCCTTCTCGTCGGCAGTGGAAGGGAACTACTTTGAGCGAAAAAACTGGGCTGATTCTCCTTATGGTCGGGACAGGATTGCTGGCCATACTGGCATTGATACAACTCATCCGTGGTGACTACGTCTCTGTTGCCATTTGCCTCCTGAGCGTTTTCTTTGGGGCACTGGCCTTTGCGCTGAACCGCAGGGCCAAGAAGAAGTCTTGAGCGAGAAATGACAAAGCCTGTCGTGCCGTTCTCGTCAGCGGTCGTTGGCTTCCTTTAGATTCCTGACTCGTGGGGTTTCGAGGTCGACGAATTCTCGGTCATTGCGGCTTTGAAGTTTATACATCTGTGCGAGCTTCAGTTCAGCGCTGTTAAGAGTGACGCGCAGGCCTTCGACGTCGCCGATCCAGCCATGCTGTTCGGCTTCGGTAATGCGTTCCCCGAGGTTATCGATGATGTCCTGAAGCCGGTCGATCTGGCTGGGATCCGGACGGAGAAGGGCACAGCGAACGCAGGCATGTTCATGTTGGCAGCCTGTGCCATACGCTCGGCCGCAGCTGCCTAGGCTGAGTTTGCGTTGCACGAAATGGGCTTCGAATTCGTCCCATTCGGCGGCGGTTGGTTCGCGGTATTCTTCGGTGGGCCGAATGACCCGTCGCTTTACGATGAAGGTGCGGTGGTGCCGGATGATGTCCCTGGGATAAATCCCTGCGTATCCCTGAGTCGTCGCCAGACTGGCGTGCCCCATCAGCACCTGCACGATGTGTGGAGGCAGGCCGCTGGCAAGTGCCTCGGTCGCGAAGATGCGACGGAAATCGTGCGGGGTGAACCTCACCTCGGCACCGCTGACCTTGATCTGTGCGCGTCCTGCCAAGTCATTGAGCAGCGTGGAGACGGTGGCCGTCGTCATCACGTTCGGCGGTCCGGCGCCACGGCGGCGGACGAACAGGTGCGGAAGGGGTGAGCTCAGCACTTTCTCGGCTGAGTCCCATCGCTGTGTCAGCGGTGCACCACCCGTGTCCTTGGTGATACGAGAGAGCACTCGGTAGAGCGCGTGCACGAGCTCGGGGCCTGCCACCATCAGACGCTCTGTGTCGGTCTTGCTCGGAGCGAAGTGCAGCAGCGGTATGGTCTCCCCGGTCCCTGGAACCTTGTAGGGCTGGATGCTCATGTGCACCAACTCGAGGACTTCTTCGATCCGTGCACCGGTGTGTCGAAGTGTCTCAACAAGCGCCCAAGTCCAGAAGGCGTTGTCCTCTTCAAAGGACAGGTCCCGGTCTTTTCCATTGCGCCGAATCCGGACATGCGCATGTTCACTGCTCTGGAAGACTTCCCAAGCCTCGCCGTCCATGTCGATAGTTTGGCCGGCGCCGGCCGTCTTGGCATCCGCCAGGGTTGCTTCTGCGGCGCGGAGGGCCTGTTCGGCAGCCTCCACCAGACGGGGCAACACGGGAGCCAGCTCACGGGTGCGCTGTTGCATCGTTGCGATGGTCGCGCGCCGGTGCTTCACGTAACCACGGGTTTCCGCGAAGGTTACGGGGCTTGGGGCGACCCATTGCGCCCAGAAGGCATCTTCGAGTGCCCATTGGCTGATGTCGAGATAGAACGCCCGGACGGAGAAGAAGACGCTGTAGACTTCCCGGCGCGGCGAGCCGTCGGCCTTAACTTTGACTCTGGCTTTCCAGCCAGCAGCCTGCTTCGGAGTCAGCGCGAAGCTGCGTTGGCCTGGGTAGTGCTTGACGATGTCGGCGAAGAAGAGGCCGGCCAGATACCTTCCCAAAGCACAGAGCGAGGCGTAGTCGAGGCCAGCCGACCGGACCTGAAGATAGCGTATGAGTGGTTCCCGGCAGGGGCCGGTGATGTCGTAGTAGTCGACCATCTCATCCACCGTTTTCGGTCCGACGCGGAGCCGTGTGGGCATGGTCCCGGAATCGTGTCTGATCCATCCCAGCCCGTGCAGCACGGGCCATACGGCGGTCAGCCCGCTGCGGCTGACGTCGATCAGCTTCCCGGGAAGCTGGGTAGTCAGGTCGAGGATGTCTTCGGCTGTGAGCTGGCGGATCGATTTGCCTGTATGGGCCTGAATGCGACCTAAGGTGAGGATCCCGCTAGTGGCCTGGGCCGGTGAAGCCTTCGCACGGACGAGGGCGTTTTCGAGTTCAGCTGTGTGGGCGGGATCCCGGAACCGGCTGAGTGCTTTCCAGAAGGCAAAGCGCTGACCCGCGATCCACCGGTGGGACGGGCGCATGACGTCCAGAGCCAGCAGCGGTCCCATCGCCGCATTGAGTCCTTCGACCTCGTTGCGATTCTTCGTGTTCTTGCTTGAACCGCCGGCTATTCTGAGCCGCCACGTCAGAGCGTCATGCCCTACCTGGCCCTCGAACAGCGCCCAGCGGTCCTGCCAGGTTTCACCCGGCAACTGCCTCAAATGACCGAGTAAGCGCCGAATGCGCGCCCTGTGCTCATGCAGCTGTGGCCAGTACTGGCTGCAGTCCTCAAGACGGTTGATGATGTCCTCAATGCTGGCGCTGGTCAGCGGTCCAGGAGGGATGGGCGGCAGTGCAGGCGGTTGTTGTTCCTGTGGTGGCGGCGTGTGGTCATTCCAGCTTCGTCGTGCGGTCTGGATCTTATTGATGGGCGGAGTTGTCACTGGTTCCCCCAAAGCACGCGCAACTCATCGGGGTTATAGGGCTGACCGGTCGGTGAACTGTCAGCGGCAGGGGAAGTCCTGCTGCTCAGATGGGCCCGGTAATGCTCGATGACCTCCTCCATATGCGGAACCGCATAAACCGTGGTCGTAGTCAGCGACTGGTGACCCAGTAACTCCTGGACTTCGTGAAGGCCCATCCCGCCCTCGAGCGCTCGGATCGCGAACGTGTGCCGCAGATCGTGCAGCGTCCAGTTCGAACCGAGCAGGTCGTTGCAGCGTCTCAGGACGGCGCGCATAGCTTCGTATGTCAGAGGACGGGGCTCGCCCCGCAGCGTGAGCCAAACCGGTGCATCCGGGCCAGCAACGCCTCCTTCGAGCTGATAGAGCCGAAGCCATACGAAAGCATCAGGCGCCGCGGGCAACCATTGCAGCTGGCCGCCTTTGCGGTAAACGCCGATCAGCTGGTCACCCACGTTGACCCTGTCGCCCGTGATCCCGAGAAGCTCGCTCGCCCGTGCACCGCTGCTGACATAAAACGCCACCAACGCCCGGTCCCTGTTGGACCGCAAACGCCGGAACAGATCGTTAAACTTTCCATCCGGGATTGATCTTGGCACCCGGTGCGCCTCGCGCTGACGCAAGGGTTGTCGCCGCACCGGGGCAAACTCCCGCTGAGGATCATGGTGCGCATGGGCTCGCCCGCGGCGCCGCTCGAAAGGATTCACGATGGGCCCGTCACCCACCCGAAGCTGGAAAGCGAAAAACTCCTTACACACCGTCGTCGTGTGGTTGATCGTCGAGGGTGAGTAACGCATTCCGAGATGCTTCTTTCCCGTGACAAGGTTCCGGCTCCCCCGCCGCTGCGGGACGTTACGATTCCCGACGAACTTCTCGGTCTGGCGCGCCCACAACACGAAGTCGCGCGCTTCAAGGGACGTTGCCTGCTCCCAGCTGACACCGATGGCCCACAAAAATCGAAGGAACCGAAGCAACGACAAGGCATAGGTTCGTACCGTCTGAGGCGAACGATCCGACGCTGCCAGCTCAAGCAGATACTCCGTCGCAGGAGCGAACTCCTCTCCCACCGCGTCGAGGATAACGAACCCAGGAACACCGGAGCGAGCAATCACCCGTCCGACGTTTGCGACAGTCAGCCCCTCCGCCCGATGCCGATCCCAACTGCGATCCGAGAGATCCATGACCAAAGCATGACGCTGACGAGGTTCGTCCCAGCCGACGACACGCACTGTGAACCGTCAACTTAGTCCGGTAAACAGATCATTGACGACGGTACCTTCTGCCCCGGATTCCAGTTCCTTCCCGGTGGACAACTTCAGCCAACCGTCACAGTGCTTTTTCGGAGAGCCATGGAGCTGGACCTCCCACACAACTACTCCACCCTCTTGATGGTCACCCCCTCCAAGGCCTTTACCGGATCTCGCCCCGTCGACCTCCTGAAAGTCGGCCCCGCTCCCCTGCTGCGCGCGCTGGAATCATCCCTCTGGCGCGGATACGATCCGCGGTGATGGGACTCCGATTTTCTCGCCTGCGCGCCCGACCATCACGATGAGGTCCTGGGCCGCGGAAGGATCACAGAAAGGTTCTGGCCGTCCCGGAATCGATTTGAAGCTGATACGTGGCGACGCACTGTACCGAGTTCACGGGTGAAAAGTTACTTCCAGCTTCTAGACTTGCCCGGCTCCCGACAAATGACCGAGCTCCAGGAAAAAGTTCGTTACTGTCAGCATCATGACTACCCATGACCCTGCCCTATTTGCAGGCGGTTTGAGCGCTAAACTCGCAACTCGATCACGCCATGTTTGCGGCTTTTTAGGCGCTGGAACCTCGAAAGCTTGCGGTTTGCCAGATGTAGCCACACTGCAGGCGCGGATAAAGGCACAGCTAAAGGGCGCTGAGTTGGCAGCATTCAATCGAATCACTTCAACGAGAAATCTTGAACAGGCACTCAGCCGCCTCCGAAGGATTCAAGCCGTGGTTGAATCCGATGATGTCGTCGATGGTTTGACCGGGAGTCAGGCCAAAGATTTAGATACGGCTATCTGTCGACTAATTATTTCTGAGCTGTCGACGACAAAGGTTGACCTTAATCCGGTTCGTAACTTGGCAGCCTGGGTTGCAAGAGCAGATTATGTGAAGCCGATCGAGCTTTTCACCGTGAATTATGATTCGCTGCTTGAACAAGCTCTTGAGGCGCAGGGCGTTCCTTACTTCGATGGCTTCGTTGGTTCCCTCAAAGCCCGCTTCCGAACGGACATGGTAGAGGCTGCGCCCGGAGACACTGACGTGTGGCTTCCTTCCTTCTATGCACGCCTGTGGAAGCTTCACGGATCCGTGAACTGGACCTGGGACACGGAAGGTCCGATGGACCAAGTTGTCAGGTTGGGATCGGCCATTCCTGCTGGCGAACTAGCTGCCATTTTTCCTTCGGATGCGAAGTACGAGGAATCCCGCCGAATGCCTTTCGTGGTTCTTCAAGACCGAATGCGGCGCGCGTTGAACGAGCCCGAGACACTGTTTCTGGTGTCAGGCTACTCGTGGGCCGACGATCACCTTAACGAACTGATCTTTGATGCTGTGGCTCGTCGGCCTCGGTCGGAGGTTGTGGCTTTCTGCTATGCCGAGATACCTCCTACCCTTGGAGACATGGCTCTCAAAACCCCCAACCTCCAAGTGATAACTCAGAAAGAGGCCATTATTGGCGGGATCCGAGCGCCGTGGTCCAGTCCAGAATCGACCGCGATGCTGCCGGCAGATGTCTGGAACGACGACCGATGCCATCTGGGCGATTTCGCCCAGCTGGCAACCTTCCTTGCGCGGAGTTCATCCGCCCGGGCAGCCAGTACGCAGCTGACGGATGCTGGTGGGCTCAATGGGAGCTAAAGATGAAACCTATATTGGACGCGTACGTCACGTACTCGGCTCGCAGATTACAGTAGCTCTGGATCCTGACTTAGCGGGCATTGCCCCAATCTATAAGGGGCAGCTTCAACAAATAGGTCAAATCGGCTCGCTCGTCCGCCTCCCACAAGGAATGGTTGACCTCATTGCCACCGTAACTCTTGTGGGTATCTCAGAACTAACGCTTGGTCTTGGTCCTCGGGAATCGTCGCCCGTGGGTGAGAGATGGTTACAAGTACAGCTTTTGGGTGAAATCGACCGAGGCACACGACAGTTTCGCCGCGGCGTCGGTTCGTACCCCGGGCTTGACGATCAAGTACATTTCGCGCGGACAGAAGAACTTGAAGCCGTCTATCCCAACCCGTCTACTACCCACATCCGGGTTGGTCGCCTATCGTCTTCTCAGGCGATTCCTGTCGCCCTTGACGTCAACAAGCTCGTCGTGCGCCACTCTGCCGTCGTTGGTTCGACTGGGTCAGGAAAAACCAGTGCCGTCGCATCTTTGCTCCAAGGTTTCTCAAACGGACACTGGCCGGCTGCAAACATTGTTGTTATTGACAGTCACGGTGAGTATGGACACGCTCTGGCACACCATGCCTCCATACGATCAGTACTCGGCAGCGGGGAATCGCGACTGCACGTCCCCTTTTGGGCTCTCCCCGCAGTAGATATTCTTCGGGTTTTTGCCGGGTCCTCAGGTGGGCCGACCACTCAGAAAACCTGGACAACATTAGTGGCAGATGCGAGACGCGAATTTGTGATTAGTGCATCGTGGCTCCACCTGAATCCGAGTGCCGTGACTGCTGACACTCCAGTGCCTTTTGACATTCGGAAAGCATGGCTCCGGCTTGATTCCGAGAATCGTGAGACTCGTCGAGACAAGCAAGACCCGTCGACGGTTTGCGTGGAGAAAATGGGGAGCGCAGAAACACTCACCCCTAACGCATACCTTCCCAATGGTCCTGGCGGAAAACCACCGATGCAGAACCCCATGTTCGGAACACATGGGAGCACTCCTGAGCTACTGAGGCTCGGGCTGCTGGATCCACGCCTAGCGTTCCTTCTGGAGCCCTCAGGTACTCCGGAAGGTCCCGACCCTTTGGTGTATGCGGTCGATTCCTGGATCGGGGGGTCTAAGCCCGTGTCCGTTCTTGATTTCAATGGTGTGCCCGATGACGCCGCCGAACTTGCTATCGGGGTCATATTAAAGCTGCTCTTTGATGTAGCAATCCGCACGCCGAATGGATCTGTGGGAATCGGACGCCCAAATCCAGTCCTGATCGTGCTTGAGGAGGCTCATCGATACCTAGGAGATGGCGCGGCCCCCATTGCTAGGAATGCGGCGAATAAGATCGCACGCGAGGGGCGCAAATATGGCATTGGTTTGATGCTCGTCACTCAGAGGCCCTCAGACCTCCCCGATACAGCATTGGCTCAGTGCGGGACGATTATTGCACTGCGACTGAGCAACAGCGCCGATCAGGGCAAGATTCGCATGGCTTTGCCGGACAGTGTGGCCGGATTAGCAGAGACGCTTCCATCCCTTCGAACAGGTGAAGCAATAATAAGTGGAGAAGGTCTCGTTCTGCCCACCCGAGCTTTGTTGGATCGCCCGGACCCACTACCGTTGGCTGAAGATCCGTCCTTGGATTCTTGGCGGAATAGTCACGGAACACGGGATATTGCGCCTGCCCTGGCCAGATGGCGGGGTATCTATGAGATGGAGAAACAATGACCTTTAAATGGCAGCCCGTGGCATCGACACGCATTGTGGCGGAGGGATATGACCCTGACGTCGAGATGATCTATGTGGAATTCCCTAAAGGTGGGGTTCAGTGGTGGTATGGAGGGTGCACGCCAGACGTTTGGGAGGAGTTCACAGCTCCGGGTCAATCTCGAGGTCAATTTATTCATCAGGTCCTCAACGGGAAACCCAACGGGCGTTACTCCTGATCAGTACTACGCCAAAGACTGACTACGGCTCAGGGGCAGGCCCGGAGCGTATTCGTCCACCTTGACCGCTACTCACCCGTCAACTTGCAAGGTGCAACTCCGCAGGTCAATTGGGTGCCGTTTGCATGCCTTCCTTGTATCCCTTGTACCCAGGACCTACGGGGGCTCTTCAAGGTTCCCGGGGAAATAGGTTCGTGTTGTAGCTAGAAGAGGACTCGTGGTCCTGCTGGGATGAGTGTTACTACGCATTCAACCTG
>NZ_JAXCHX010000040.1:0-20119 GCF_035984855.1 Arthrobacter sp. MP_M4 | reverse complement strand
ACCGGGGCCAGCAAAGACCACCCACCCGGATGGACCTCACCGATGGGACGGCGGTACCCCAGCGAATCCCAGGACTGGGAACCACCACGATGGCCCGGGCCCGTCCTGACCCAGGACCTGATATTCGACGTCGAACCTCCCCCGGACCAAGAACCTGAGTTCGATCCGGATCTAACTCCCGACGACGCCACCGGCCAGGATTTCGATCTTGACCTGCCCGAAGGCCCTTTCCCGGACTTGTTTTCGGCTGCGTAGACGCGCCGCTCAGTTCCCGGCCCCTCCCGCCCGGTGGCGGGGACTGAGCGGGCGGGCTCAGTATTTGTAAAAGCCCTCGCCCGTGGTGACGCCAAGCTTGCCCTGGTCGATGTAGTTGTCCTTCAGGTACGCGGCGAACGCTTGGGACCCGGCATCCCGGGAGGATGCGGCGATGTTGTAGGCGGTACCGAGCCCTACGACGTCGTAGATCTGGAACGGTCCGCTCGGCGCCCCCGTGGCGATGCGCCACGTTTTGTCGATCGTCTCCGGGCTGGCAATGCCCTGCAGCAGCAGGCCGGCTGCCGCGTTCAGGAGCGGGACCAGGAGTGAGTTCAGCACGTATCCCGCCTTCTCCTTTTTGATCTCGATGGGCTCCAGCCCGCTGTTTCGGGCGAACTCGACGACGGCGTCGAACACCGCCGGATCGGTGTCGGCGGTGCCCATAACTTCGGCAATGTTCTGCGCCCAGATGTTGTTGGCGTAGTGGATGGCGAGGAAGCGATCGGGCCGGCCGGTGGAGTCCTTCAGGTCGCTGGGCAGCAGGGTAGAGGAGTTCGTGGCGAAGATGGTCTTGGCGGGGGCCAGGTCCGCGAGCTTGCGGTACGTGTCCTGCTTGAGCGCCAGCAGCTCGGGCACGGCTTCGATCACGAGGTCGGCGTCGGCGACGGCGGCGCCCAGGTCCGCAGTGAGGTGCAGGTTGGCGAGGGCTGCTTCCGTCTTGCCTTCGTCGGCGCCGGCAACTTGTGTCCGGTAAATACCGGCGAGCTGGGCAAAACGGGCCCTGGCCTTGTCCAGGGCTGCGTCGTCAATGTCATAGGCCGTGACGGCGAAACCATGGAAAGCTGCCTGGTAGGCGATCTGGGATCCAAGCACTCCGGTTCCGAGCACAGTCAGCGTTTTGATGTCGGTCATCTGCGTTTTTCCTTTCGACGCGGGCGCTAGGGGCGGCCGGGGTTGACGGACCCGTAAATACTGCGGATCCAAATGGTTGATAACACGTCCAATGCGCGGGATTCCGCGATGGCGGGACTTTCCTGGTTCAGGACCGCGGTGATCACCCGCTCATTCATCAGGTTCAGGCTCACTGCGAGGTCGTGCGGGTCGATGCCGGCGGGGGCGGCACCCCGGGCCTGTTCGGCCCGTATGACGTCGGTGGAGAAGTCGGCCCAGGATTGCATGGATTTGGACCAAAGCGCCCGCACCTCATCGTTGCGGGCGCGTGCTGCGATAGCCGCGGTGGCGACGCCGCGGTGGGCCACGAATACGTCGACGAACATGCCGATGGACCGTGTCCACGCCCCTGCAGGATCACTGTCGAAGTCGCGCGGCAGGTCACCCACCCCGTGTTCCACCTCGGTGATCACCCGGTCCAGAAGCGCCAGCAGCACCTCGTCCTTGGAGGCGAAATAAAAGTAGAAGGTGGGGCGCGAGATGCCGGCGCCCCGGGCCAGGTCCTCGATGGATATGTCGTCGAAGCCACGCTCGCCTAGAAGCGCCTCGGCCGTGACAAGAATGGCGTCCTGGCGCTCGTCCCCCGAGACCCGTGCTGTGCGTCTACCTCGTTGAGCCATGCGCCCATCCTAGCGCGCACTTTCAACGCTGTGTTGACTCTGTCAACTCCATGTCGATAACTTGGCTACATGAGCGAACACGTGGATGTGTTAATTGTCGGTGCAGGGCTGAGCGGGATTGGTTTCGCCAGCCGGCTCAAACGCGATCTGCCCGAAAAGAGCTTCGCGATTCTTGAATCCCGCGGCGCGGTGGGAGGCACCTGGGATCTGTTCCGCTACCCGGGCATCCGCTCGGATAGCGACATGTATACCCTCGGCTACTCGTTCCGGCCCTGGGCCGGCGCCAAGGCCATCGCCGACGGCGACTCAATCCGCGATTACATCGAGGCAACGGTTGCGGACGAAGGCCTGGAATCCCGAATCCGGCTCAATCACCGGGTGATATCGGCCGAATGGTCCAGCGGCACCGCATTGTGGACGGTCACGGCCCTCCGCACGTCCGGCGGCGAATACCGGCAGGACGATCCGGCGTCGACCGCCGAGACGGTCACCTTCACCTGCTCCTTCCTGTCCGTCTGCTCCGGTTATTACCGCTACGACGAAGGCTTCACCCCGGTCATCGAGGGTGCTGACAGCTTCGCGGGAACCATCGTGCACCCGCAGCACTGGCCTGCCGATCTGGACTACGAGGGCAAGCAGGTGGTGATCATCGGCAGCGGTGCCACTGCAGTGACGCTGGTGCCGTCAATGGCGAAGACCGCGGCCAAGGTCACCATGCTGCAGCGCTCCCCCACCTACATCGCGCCCGTGCCGTCCCGGGACCACCTCGCCGACCGGCTCCGCGGCAAGCTGCCCGCGCAACTGGCGTACGACGTCGTACGGGCCAAGAACATCCTCTTCTCCATGTTCACGTACCAGCTCAGCCGACGCCGGCCCGAGACGATGAAGGCTATCCTCCGTAAATCCGCCATCGCCAAGCTCCCGGCGGGCTTTGCGGTCGATACACACCTGACGCCCTCGTACGAGCCGTGGGACCAGCGGCTGTGCGCGATCCCCAACGGGGACCTTTACCGCGCCATCAGTGCGGGCACCGCCGGCATCGTGACCGACGGCATCTCGCGGATCACCCCGGGCGGGATTGACCTGGTCTCGGGCGAATCCATTCCGGCCGACGTGATCGTCACGGCGACAGGGCTGAATCTGCTGGTGATTGGCGGGATGACGCTGTCCGTCGACGGCGAGCCCGTGGACGTAGGCAAGACCCTGACCTACAAGGGCATGATGCTGGAGGGCGTTCCCAATTTCGCGCTCACCATCGGCTACACCAACGCGTCCTGGACCCTGAAGGCGGATCTGGTGGCGGGATACATCTGCCGGGTGCTGAAGTACCTGGACCGCAGGAACCTGCAATGGGTGGCACCCAAGGCACCCGCCGGTGTTGAGGACGCTGGGCTGACGTCGCTGATCGATCTTAAAGCCGGCTACATCCTGCGCGACGCCGACCGCCTGCCCCGGCAGGGCGCGGGCTCACCGTGGCGTCTGCACCAGAACTATGTGCGTGACTTTGCCCTGCTCAGGGCCGGCAGGCTGACCGACCACGTCCGGTTCGGACGGCGGGGCCAGCGCGTGCAGGCATCCGGGCAACGTGCGACGGCGGCCTTGGATCCACTCGATCTCCCCGGCACCGGATTCATCAACGCTGCGGGCACTCGCCTGCGCTACCGGAAGACCGGCTCCGGGGACCCCGTGCTGCTTCTGCACGGCATCGGCCAGAGCCTTGAGGACTGGAACGAACAGCACGACCGGCTCTCAGGGCACCACACGGTCTACAGCGTGGACCTTCCCGGGTTTGCGTACTCCGGCCGGGTCCCCGGACCGGCAACATTGGCGAAACTCGCGGACATCCTGCCTGCGTTCCTCGACGCGGTGGGAGTGCAGGGGCCACTCCCGGTGATGGGCAACTCGCTGGGCGGCGCTGTGGCCATGAAGCTCGCGGCCGGCCATCCCGGCCGCGTGTCGGCCCTGGTGCTGGCGAACAGCGCCGGCTTCGGCAAGGAGGTGGCCCTGGTGCTGCGACTGCTCGCGGTCAGGCCGCTCGCGGCAGTCCTGATGCGACCCGGGGCGTCAGCTTCGCGCCGCACAGTCCAGTCGATCTTCTACACCAAGGAGCTGGTGACCGAAGCCCGGGTGGACCAGGCACTCGCGCTCTCGCTACGGGCTGCGCACCGTCAGACGGTCGTCGACATCGCCCACGATCTGGGTACCATCTCCGGCATCAGGGCGGAATGGCGGACGGAACTCGTCGAGGCACTGGCGTCGCTGGACGTTCCCATCCTCGTGGTGTGGGGCGACCACGACCACGTCCTCCCGTTCGCCCACCTGGCGGCGGCGACCGCGGCGCTGCCGGGCGCCGAGTCGCATGTTTTCCCGAGAACGGGGCACATGCCGCAGATAGAACGGCCCGACGAGTTCGCCGACGTCGTGGAGGACTTCCTCTCGCGCCGCGTGGCGGGCCGCGAGGCGGCCAGCGTCTGAGGCGGGCCGTGAAGAGGATCAAAAATGCTTTCAAGAGATACTGCGCCGGCGCAGACGGGGGCGCACCTCTGCTGGAGAGGTGCGCCCCCGCCCGGAGGGTCAATGTGTCGGACTGCCGGCGTCAGAGGTAGGTGCTCTTTCCCGAATCAGGCGTGCGAGACCGCTGTCACCTTCGAACGGATGAACTCATGGTCCTCCTGGGACAGAACCGTCTCGCCGTGCTGCCCGCTGCCAAGGTCCTCACCGGCCGTCTTTGAGATAACCGCGGTGATGGTTCTGGGGAGGATCTGGCAGCCGGGGTTCTCCATCAACCACTTCTGCGTCACCGGGTCCAGGCTGTCCCAATAGTCTTTAATGTGCATCTGGCGATGCCGCCTTCCGTCTTGATCTGCGGTTCAGGGTGGAACATGGACTGGTTGAGAACGGATGTGATGCTCGCCCCAGCTCACAGGTTAAGGCCTGCCAGTGAGGAAGATTAGGGTCGAAATCCCCTACGCTCGCCGGTGCCTGGTGGGTCCTGGATACCGGCAAGCTGGATGAACCAAAGAAGCTGGCTGTGACGGCCGCCGTCGGGTGCGCCGAAGAGGCCTCTGAAGATAACGTCGGTGCCTCCGGATAGGTTCAGGAAAACGGACCGCCCGGAAAGGAACGTATTTACATGTCATCACCTGCGTCATTTGAATCAACGCCGGCGAAGTCGAGCATGCCGGAGTGGTACCCGGAGCTGCTGTCGTCTATCGCCCACCAGATCGACGGCGGCCGGTTGCGTGCGGTCGCGGCGGCCAATCAGGAACTCGTCCGGTCGTACTGGTCCATTGGGCAGGAACTTTTGGCGCGCGAATCCCGGGAGGGCTGGGGCTCAAAGGTTGTCACGCGGCTGTCCGCTGATCTCCGCGACCGGTTTCCAGAGTCACGGGGTTTCTCGCCCAGAAATTTGCGCTACATGAAGTCCTTTGCTGCCGCGTGGCCTGACAGGGCAATGTTGCAGACGGCGTCTGCAACATTGCCCTGGAGCCACCACGTGTTGCTGCTGGAGAAGCTCACCACCACGGACGAACGTCTCTGGTACATGGCTGCGGCTGTGGAGGAGGGGTGGTCCCACAACGTCCTCTCCCACCAGATCGAAACACGGCTGCACGAACGCTCCGGCTACGCCATCAACAACTTCAAGGCGACTCTCCCGCCGTCGGCCTCGGAACTGGCCCGGCAGTCTTTCAAAGACCCGTATGTCTTCGACTTTGTGGCGATGACGGGAAAACGGAATGAGCGCGAACTCGAGGGACAACTCGTGGATCACGTCGAGAACTTCCTCCTGGAACTGGGGCAGGGTTTCGCCTTCGTGGGGCGGCAGTTCCGATTGACGATCCGTGGGGACGAATTCTTCGCGGACCTGCTGTTCTACAACTTCAGGCTGCGTTGCTTTGTGGTGGTGGAACTCAAGGCCACCGCCTTCAAACCCGCGTATCTGGGCCAGATCAACATGTACATGTCAGCCGTCGACGATCTGCTGGCCCATCCGGACGACCATCCCACCATCGGACTGTTGCTGTGCAAGACCAAGAACAACGTGGTGGCTGAATACTCCCTGCGGGGGTTTTCGAAACCGATTGGGATTGCCGAATGGGAATCCGAAATCGTGGCCTCGCTCCCCGAGGAATTTGCTGCCACGTTGCCCAGCATCAGCGAACTTGAAGCCGAACTTTCGCAGGGCACGTAGGCGGAATCGAAGCCAACCGCTTCATGGAGGCGGCCGGGCCACCGTGCCCGTTTTTTGTTGAGCCGTCCAGTGCCGATGCTTGCCAGGGACGTTTAGGGCAGACTGGTGGCGTGAGCGCAATCCCATGGGTGTTGCATGTCGATCTGGACCAGTTCATCGCGGCTGTCGAAGTGCTGCGGCGGCCGGAGCTTGCGGGCAAGCCGATCATTGTCGGCGGCCGGGGCGACCCCACGGAACGGGCTGTGGTGTCCACCGCATCCTACGAAGCGAGGGCGTTTGGTGTCGGGTCCGGAATGCCGCTGCGCATCGCGGCCCGGAAAGTGCCCGACGCGGTAATCCTGCCCGTCGATCAGAAAGCGTACCTCGCGGCGTCTGAAACGGTGATGGCAACCCTGCGCGCGCAGCCCGGAGCCACTGTGCAGGTGCTCGGCTGGGATGAAGCCTTTATCGGCACCGAGACAGACAATCCGGAAGCCTACGCCCGGCAGGTGCAGGCCGCTGTCCTGGCGCAAACGCAGCTGCATTGCAGCGTGGGCATCGGCGATACCTTGGTCCGGGCCAAGGTCGCCACGGGTTTCGGCAAGCCGGCCGGCGTGTTCCGACTGACTGCCGGGAACTGGCTCGACGTCATGGGCAGCAGGCCCACGAAGGACCTGTGGGGCGTCGGCACCAAAGTGTCGGGCCGGCTCGCCAAACTCGGCATCGATACCGTCGCCGAGCTCGCAGGCTCCGACCCCCAGGACCTCATCCCGGAGTTCGGCCCCAAAATGGGTCCCTGGTACGCGGAGCTGGGACGCGGGGACGGCGCCAGCACCGTGGACGACACGCCATGGGTTGCCCGCGGACACAGCCGGGAAACCACCTTCCAGCGGGATCTGACGGAGCCCGCCCAAGTGGACGACGCCCTAAGGGAACCAACAACGCATGTACTTGAGGATGTCATGGCGGAGGGACGGCCCGTCGTCGGGCTGACCCTCAAGGTTCGGTACGCGCCGTTCTTCACCAAGACCCACGCGAGGAAGATTCCCGAAACATTCGACCGGAACGAAATACTGGACCGGGCCCTGGATCTCGCAGCCGCACTGGAAGCGGGCCGTCCCATCCGGCTCCTTGGCCTGCGGGCCGAAATGGCCATGCCCGAGGACGCCCGACAAGGACACACGCCTACGCGCGGCGGTTGGTAACGGCTCTGCCCGTCAACGGCATGTCCCCCCGTGCGGCGGACTCCGGCCTCACGATGCTAATCAGCCCGGACGAAACCTGCCAACCAGGACATCGCGGCCGTCCGGGACGTAAAAAACTCGTGCGGATAATGCGTGTGCCGGCTCGTGGCGGCAGCAATGACCCGATCGACAGCACTGGATCCGAGCACTGCGATGGCCGGCACAGCTGTGCTTTTTGCGAACTCAAACCTGGCTGCGGCGCTGAACTCGACGTCGGTCATTTCAGAAAGCATCGGCATTGGGCGCCCGCCGGTGATGCGGTCCACAGCACGCATGGCGTCCTTGGCGTCGTCTACATCCACGAAGGAACCAGGACGCCAGAAGCTTTCGAGTATCCCTCCCCGGACAGTCAGGGAGTTCTTCCCATCAGCAGCGTCAATCCGTTCCGGCATCATTTGCCTGATCCTAGGCCGGAAGGGCGACGCTGCTGGACATCAATCCCGGCGTGGCCTACACAGAATCGTTGAGTCCTCGCTCCGGTGGCTTCGTCCCCGGTTTGCCAGCCGCTCTCAGCGGTGGTTATGGACGTCACTCAGGCAAAGACTCATCGGAGACATCGCTGGGCAGCTCAGGCGACCAACCGGCGTCGTAATCCGGGTGCTCCCGGTGGGAGCCGGCAAGAATGGTCAACATGGCCCGGCGGGCGACGGCAACCGTCCCTTCCGCCTCGCCCGGATCACTGATTCCTTCGGCGTCAGCCGCTTCCTTCCAGCTGGCGATGATGGCCCGCTTACGGGCGCACTCTTCCAGCATGAGCGCACGGAGGGAGGATTGGTCCATGTTTTCGTTTTCAGGGCCAACGGATCCTCCGGGTCTGAAGGATCCTTCCCGAAGGGCTGATTCCTGCTCGGCGATGCGCGCTTCGAGAAACTCAACAATGTCCATGGCCACCATCATGACATCTGCCGTTCTGTTCACCCGGGAGGCGTCAGGGCCTGGTCATGATCGTTGCCGGTCGCACCGACGGCATCCAGGAAATGCAGCTGCTGAGCGTGGGACTCGGGCTCACTGGGAGCTGATCGCCTTCTCAGCGCCCGGGCGCACTCATTTTCTGCCCGCAGGAAATGTTGTCCAACCTGCGTAGACCCGGGTATTGACCTTCGATGCGCGGGCGACAAGCCCGGAATCCATCTGGAGTCCTCAGACGGGTCGGCATTCTGAACAGCAGAAGAGCGGCCGGACGAATCCGGCCGCCCTTCTGGATGGTGGGTGCTACTGAGTGTTCACCACATGTCAAAGAATCAGATCGTACGCGTGGTCGTGGATGCAGTTTGGTGGGGGTTAGTCGCGCAACGGAATACCGTGTGCGTCAGCGCGGAAGTAGGCTGAGCCCGCAATGATCATGATGCCTTCGACAACGCCCCACAGCCCGACGAGGCCGAAGGTGAAGACGCCCAGAACGATCGTCAGGACGAGCTGAATGACCGCGATCTTGGTGAAGCCCAGATAGAAGCGGTGAATTCCGAGACCGCCAAGAAAAATTCCCAAGAGCCCCGCGACGATCTTCGATTTCGGCTGTGGATACCCGTAGGCCGGGTTTGGCATCGGCGGCCCCGGCCGGTACTGCTGGGGCGACGGCGGATACCCCTGATACGGCTGCTGACCCCCGTACGGCTGCTGCGGGCCGGCCGGGTAGCCCGGCTGCTGACCCCCGTACGGCTGCTGCGGGCCGGCCGGGTAGCCCGCCTGCTGACCCCCGTACGGCTGCTGCGGGCCGGCCGGGTAGCCCGCCTGCTGACCTTGCTTCGGCGGTTCCGCGGGTGAATAGTAGCCTTCCGGAGGAATAGCGTGAGGGTCGTGGTCGGGCTGGGTCATGATGGGGCCTTTCGATGAAGTGATGATGCAGCCCACGGCGTCAGGGCGGCAACGCCATCAACGACGGCTTTCCCCAAGAATCCACGTGCCGCCATCATTCTGGCGGAAAAGAATCTGTTTAGTACGGAGAAACGCGACGCGTGTCCAACTCGACCTGCCGCGCTTGTCGAGGTGCTCGTCGCAGGCGGCTATTCCCGGGCGTCATTTCGCCATGGTTGGGCAATATAAGTCAAGTCACGGCGGCCGTCTTGGACACTGTCGCCCCAAGTACTGCAGTACACGGATCGACCAGCAGACCGGACTGTTAACACGGCTCGGCGATCCGCCGGTACCGGGCGTTTGTGGCCCGGCAGACGTCATAGGCCAGCACGGTCGTAGGCTACTTTGGAGAACGGACACTAACGGCCTGTCCTCGGGCCCCGAAAGTAGGATTCAGTGGACACTGACGCTGGTAAGTGGTTTCTAAGTCGCGCTGAGCGGGGAAATCCGGCCACAAACGTGCAAACCGGGGGCGCCGGGGCCCCGCCGTGGTCGGAGGGCAACCTCGTCCGGCCACTGATTCACGGCGCTGCGTATTTCGCCCGGCTGCATGAGGAGCTGACGGTGCTGAAGGCCGGCGACCGTGTGTGGTTTACCGACTGGCGCGGAGATGCCGACGAGCTGCTGCTGCCGAATGGCCCATCGATCGGCGACTTGCTTGCGGGGGTGGCCCGTGCGGGAGTGGAAGTGCGGGGCCTGGTCTGGCGATCCCACGGAGAACGCGTTTCTGCCCCGATCAGCGGACGATCCAACGAGCTCCTCAGCCGGCAGATCAACGACGCCGGCGGAGAGGTGCTGCTGGATCAGCGTGTACGCCTGTTCGGTTCCCATCATCAGAAACTTTTTGTCATCCGCCGTCGTGACGATCCCTCGCAGGACGTCGCTTTCGTTGGCGGGCTCGATTTGAGCCACAGCCGTCGGGACGACGCCGAGCACGCGGGGGACCCGCAAGCGGTGACCATGGACCCCCGGTACGGGAAGCGTCCCCCTTGGCACGATGCCGCCCTCGAACTCCGCGGCCCCGTGGTGGCGGATGTGCTGGCGGTGTTCGCCGAGCGGTGGAACGACCCCCACCCCCTGGACCGACGTACTCCGTACCGGATGCTGCTGCAGCGTCTCGCCCGAATGCCCCGGCACCCTGAGCCGCTCCCGGCCACTGCGCCGCCGCCGCCGCCGGCCGGCCCGCATGCCGTGCAACTACTGCGCACCTACGGGATGAAACATCCCCCGTTCCCGTTCGCACCCGAGGGCGAGCGCAGCGTCGCCCGCGGATACGCGAAAGCCTTCGCCCGCGCCCGCTCGCTGATCTATATCGAGGACCAGTACCTGTGGTCGACAGAGGTGGCAGCCGGCATCGCTGAAGCCCTCGAACGGAATCCTGAACTGAGGGTGATCGCCGTTGTCCCCCGGTACCCTGACTCTGATGGGCCTCTCGCCGGACCGCCCAGCCGCATCGGGCAACTGCGTGCCATCAAGATGCTGCACCGGGTGGCACCCGGCAGGGTCGGCGTCTTCGACCTGGAGAACCGCTCAGGAACGCCGATCTACGTCCACGCCAAGGTCTGCATCATCGACGACACCTGGTTTACCTGCGGTTCGGACAATTTCAACCGCCGCTCCTGGACCACTGACAGCGAGCTCACCTGCGCCGTATTCGACACCACTGCCGACAGCCAGGAACCACCCGGCGCGGACACGGGCCACGGGGGCTCCCGGCCGTTGGCCCACGGGCTCCGGCTCCAACTCTGGGCCGAACATCTGGGTCTGAACCAGGACGATCCGCGGCTCCAGGACCCGGCGCAGGGGCTTGAACTCTGGAACGCCACCGCCGACGCTCTCGACCGATGGCATGCCACCGGCCGCAGCTCGCCCCGCCCCGCTGGACACGCGCGGCACCACACTCCGGAGCCAGTGTCAGCCCGACAACGCCGGTGGGCGGTTCCCATCAGCCGCTTCATTGTTGACCCGGACGGACGGCCCCGCCGGTTGCGTGGCACTTCTGAGTTTTAGGCAGTCCGTCTGCAATCAGGGTTGCTCCGTTTCCCAGCGGTGCAGCACGGAGGCCACCAGGAGCGATCGCCGCTCTGATCCGGCGGCCGAGACGAAGGGCCCGGCAGTCCAGTTGCCGGGCCCTTCTTGGTAGCTGATAGCTTCGCCGGACCGCCCCCAATGGCTGTCCGGAGAACGCCGTCAGCTGGCTAGACCCACCCATGCCGTGAGGCGGGTTCCCCGAAGCTCCCGCGGGATCCCAGCGGCAGGCCGGCTGCGACCGTGGTTCCTCATTGCGAGCACCTGCTTCCCGGTGTGGCGCCGTCGGCGCAGAGTGGCCCGGCTCAACCGGGAGCATTTTTGGACATGTCCAAGTTCCGTCATTCGAAGAGTAGGCAAGAAAGTTAGACATGTCCAGTCAAGTGATAGAGTCGGCTTCGATCCGCAGCCCAGCAAGCCTGAAAGGAGCCGACGTGAGCACAACACCGTCGAATGACTCCCCTCCCGGCGCTGACCTCGCTCGTAAACTGAACCTCCTGCTCGACTCGGCCGAGGCCGAAGGCCACAGGATCACCTTCAATGACGTGCGCGATGCCATGGCCGACGCCGGCACTCCCATTTCGCGGGCGCGTTGGCATTACATGCGCGCCGGGACCGGCCCCGCAGTCAAGAAGGCGGATCTCCTGCGGAACCTCGCCGCCTTCTTCGGCGTCAACAGCGATTACCTGCTAACCGATCAGGAAGAACTCCCTGAACGGGTCGAAGCTCAGCTCGAGCTCCTGGCCAGCATGAAAGCGGCAAAGGTCCGCAACTACGCGGCACGTCAGCTCGACGGACTTTCCCCGGAAACCCTGCTTCAAATCAGGGACCTCATCGACGAACATCTAGCGAATCCCCCTTCAACGGACGCTTGACAGCACGTTCAGCCGCCGGGCTGATACGATCCAGCTCTGAAGGCCGGAGACCTTCAAAGACCACCCAACCACCCAAGGATTTCTCGCATGGATTACAGTGCCGCGCGTACCCGCGCCCGGGCCGCGGAGGAGCTTCTCGCTCTCCCGGAGCCGGTCTCGGTGGGCTCGATCAAGGCGCACCTCGAGGATTCCCGCGGCCGCAGGATCCTGATCGAACCGATCAAGAACACGCCGACGGATAAAGTGTGCGGGCTGTGGTTCGGCCTGGACGACGTCGACCTCATCCTCCACGCACGGGCGGCCTCGGAAATCCACCGCCAACAGATCATCCTGCACGAATTCGCCCACATGATCCTCCGCCACGACCAGGAGGAAGTTCCCCACGACAACGCCCGGGCTTTCTTCCCCGACCTCGATCCGGAACGCGTCGTGACGGCCTTGAAACGCACAGACTTCTTCGACGAGTTTGAAGTCACCGCCGAAATCCTCGCCGACAGGCTGGCAGCCAGGATCCGGAGCTCCCGGAAAGGGCCCAGCGTCCAGCCGGGCAACTTCGGTGCGGTCTTCGGATGATTCAGTTGCTCATGGCTGCAGCGCTGTTCATCCTTGCAGCTGCCCGCATCTCGGCACTCCGCCGCAATGGCCACGACACTGTCTTCCTGGCCGCCGTTTTCGCCGGGGTCTCCTCCGTGTTGATCCATCCGGCCGTCTACCTTGTCGTGGACTTCGCGGTCGGTGGCATCAATCTGACCAAACTGGCGCTGAACTCGTTCATGATCGTCGGCCTCTGGTATCTGCGGGCCGCCGTCCTGAATGCTGTCAGCCCGGCCTCCAGCTCCCGCTCCCCCTGGCTGACGCGGATGCCGCTCATCGCCGCGCTGATCCTCCAGGCCATCTTCTTCGTCCTCACCGGACCGACGACGTCGACCACTGAGTGGGGCTACCAATACCACGACCGCTTTGCCGGTGCGCTGTTCTCCATGACGATGATCGTCTTCATCGCGTGGTCCTGCGCCGAGATCGCCGGGACGTGCTTCCGATACATTCCGATGATGCGCCGATCCTTCAAGATCGGCTTCATCATGGTCGGCGCGGGCAGCCTCATCAGTACCCTCGTCATGCTGAAGATGATCCAGGAAGTGCTCGCGCTCTTCGTCACCCCACTGGCCGTCTTCGGGACCCAGAACTTCCCGTTCGCCCCGGCAGAGATGCTCGCCATCGTTCTCGTTGGGCTCGGCCTTACGATCCCCGCCCTGACGGGACGTGCGGAACGCGCACAGCGCGCCCTGCGTCTCCAGGAAACCGTCGCCAGGGTCTCTGCCATCCGGGAACGGTCACTGCAGAGTGCAGACATGGACCGCATCCTCAAAATCCCGGCACTTGCTACCCCGCAGGAGCGGCTGCACCGCATGATCGTGGAAATATGGGATGCAGAACTCGCGGCCGGGGCAGGCAAGACCGTGCTGACTCCCGAAGACCGGGAGTACGTGCTGCTGGTCGAGTCCAACTTCGCACTTGAAGGAACCCCGTGAACACTGCGCTTCATCCCACCCGGCTGGCCCGGCCGTCCGGGGATGACCTGTACGGCATCTACCGCACCATGGTCCTGTACGACTTCCAGAAAGAAATCCATGCAGGTTTCTTCGTCTCGTATTACCGCAACTTCGCGATCCCTTCCATCGCCCGGACCCTGGCATCCCGCGGTGAGCTGAAGGCCCGGCCGCTGAAGCGCTCCTACGACACCGGCATCGTCATCCACGAGATCATCGCCAACGGTTTCGACAGCGAACGCGGCCAGGCCATGACGGAGCTGCTGCGCCGGGTCCACGCCGGCGTTCCGGGCTCCGGAGAGGACTTCCTCTACGTCCTCATGACGCTCCTGGTTCTGCCGTTACGCTGGGCAGACCAGCATGGATGGCGCAAACTCACCACTCTGGAGGAAGAAGCCGCGGTCGCGTTCTACGCCGAGCTGGGCCGGCGCATGGGCCTGGACCCCGCACCGGCCACCCTCGCCGCAGCCGGCGCCTTCCTGGACGACTATGAGGAGCGCCATCTGGGGCCAAGTCCGGAAGGAACCGAGCTGCTCGGCGCCACCGTTGCTGCGCTCGAGAACCGCATCGCGAAACCCCTCCAGCCGCTGACCCCGGTCATTCTGGCCCTAATGATGGATAAGCCCAGGGTGGCGCTGGCGCTGGGCCTTAAACCCTCCCCGGTGTGGTTGAAAGCCACCTTCAATGCCGTCCTGCGGATCAGGGCGCTTCGGGCACGGCGCGCGCCGTTGCCCACCGAACCATCCTTCACCCCCGGCGGCCGGATGTCCGCCTACCCCGATGGCTACACACTGGATCAGATCGGGCCGGCGGCAAAGTAGCCACCCGCAGTGACGGCGGGATCGGCCGGAACCCTGTGTGTGCGCTCACAGTTGGCCGATCCTCACATAACGTGGGGTGAGGGCCGCAGCCGGGTCCGGGACCGTAACTTCTGACGGAGGACGAACGTGGATTACATCAAACTCGGAAATACCGGCATGGACATCTCGCCGCTGGCACTGGGATGCATGACGTATGGGGACCCGGAACGGGGCCCGCATCCCTGGACGCTGCCGGAGGACCAGAGCCGGCCGCTGATCCGCCAGGCCGTGGAGGCGGGCATCAATTTCTTTGACACTGCCAACGTGTATTCGAACGGCTCGAGCGAGGAAATCATGGGCCGGGCCCTGGCCGATTTCACCCGCCGGGAGGAAACCGTCATCGCCACGAAGGTGCACGGCGCCATGCGGCCGGGCCCCAACGGGCGGGGCCTCTCACGCAAGGCCGTCTTCGCCGAACTTGATGCCAGCCTCACCCGGCTGGCCACGGACTATGTGGATCTGTACCAGATTCACCGCTGGGACCCCGCGACGCCGATCGAGGAGACTCTGGAAGCCCTTCACGACGTCGTTAAGGCCGGCAAGGTCCGCTACATCGGCGCATCCTCGATGGCCGCCTGGCAGTTCAGCAAAGCGCTGTACCTGCAGCAATCAAACGGCTGGACCCGTTTCGTCACCATGCAGGACCACTACAACCTGGTTTACCGGGAGGAGGAACGCGAAATGTTCCCCCTCTGCGCGGACCAGAAGATCGGGGTGCTGCCTTGGAGTCCGCTGGCTCGCGGGAAGCTCACCCGGGACTGGGACGAGAAAACCAACCGCTCGGAGAAGGATGAGTTCGGTAAGACGCTCTACACCACTGAGGGTAGCGACAGGGCGGTAGCCGAAGCCGTTCGCGTCATCGCCGGGCGCCGCGGAGTGTCCCGCGCCCAGGTGGCCCTGGCATGGGTCCGCTCCAACAGCGTGGTCAGCGCGCCGATTGTCGGTGCGAGCAAGCCGGGGCACCTTCAGGACGCCGTCGCCTCGCTGGAACTGACGCTCACCCCTGAGGAGAAGACTGAGTTGGAAAACTCGTACGTCCCGCACGCGGTCGCCGGGTACTGAGGCCGTTGCCGAGTGTAACCACCCCTCCCGCCGCTTCGTGGACATGACCGCCCGAAACTTTCACGGTGGCCACGGCCGCGTCCGGGCCTACGGGTACTACCGCAAGACCGGCCGCCGGGTCAGCATCGAGTAGTCGCTGATCAAGGACAAGAAGGGCCACCTTTGGCGTCCCCGGATGCAAGACTATGGGGACACGACACCCATGACCCAGGAGTGCACATGGCCAGGAATTCGGCGAGCCGGGGCCACAGCCCGGACATGGACCGGCACAACGTAGACCTTAGCGAAGCCAGCGTCGCCGCAGGCGGATCGCCCCGGCTCCGCGGGTATTTGGCGGAGCCGGAAGGGGAGGGACCATTCCCGGCGGTGCTGATGGTCCATGAGGTCTTCGGCCTCGACGACATAACAGTCCGTCACGCCGGGCGGATGGCAGCTGCGGGGTATCTGACTTTGGCCGTGGATCTGTTCAGCGACGGAGGGGCGCGCCGCTGCCTCGTGTCGACCATGCGGTCCCTGGCGGCCGGAGAAGGGCGTGCCTTCACCGACCTGGCGACGGCCCGGCAGTGGCTGTTGGATTCGGGCCGCAGCACGGGAAAAGTCGGCGTCATCGGCTTTTGCATGGGTGGCGGCTTTGCCCTGCTGCTGGCCAATGACGGCTTCGACGCCGCGGCTGTGAACTACGGACGGCTGCCCAAGGACCCAGAATCCGCTTTGGCCGGCGCTTGCCCGATTGTTGCCAACTACGGCGCCAAGGACCGCGGTCTTCGCGGTGCAGCGGCACAGCTTTCTTCGGTACTCGAAGAACTGGGTGTTGAGCACAACGTCCGGGAATTCGAGACCGCAGGGCACGCTTTCCTGAACGATGAGGAAGCCGGGCCCAGGCCGCTGCGCCCGTTGCTTCGCGTCCTCGGCGTCGGGCCGGATCCGCAGTCGTCCCCCGAGGCCTGGCGCCGTATCGAAGACCATTTTGCCCGGCATCTGAAGGAATAGTCTTATCGAGCTCCGGCGTGACGTCGCTTTGGCGGGCGCTCCTTCAACGAACGTCACCCGGGCACAGGGTCGGCTGCCGTTTCGTCAGACGGCGGTGTAGCCCCCGTCGATCAGATAGTAGCTGCCGGTGACGAATGACGCCTCTTCAGAGAGCAGGAAACAGACGACGTGGGACACCTCCTCGGACGTCCCGAGCCGTCCGAGGGCATGCTTGTCCGCGAGGGCATCCATCACCTCCGGGGTCAGGTTGTTTTCCAGAAGCGGTGTCCTGATATACCCGGGTCCAACGGAGTTGATCCGCAGGCCTTGGAGTCCGTATTCAGCAGCGGCGTTTTTTGTGATGCCGACGACGCCGTGTTTGGCGGCGGTGTATGCTCCGTTGCCCGGGGCAGCTACGGTGCCGTGGATCGAGGCCATGTTCACAATGGCGCAGTTCCGGGCGCCGGCCTTGAGCATCTGCGGGATTTGGTAGCGCATTCCGTAGAGTACGCCGTTGAGGTTTATGCCGATAACCTTGTCCCACTCGTCCAAGTCTGTTTCGCCGGCCGGGGCGGACTTGCCTCCGATTCCGGCATTGTTGACCGCGAGGTGCAAGCCACCATAGGTATCGACGGCGTAACGTACCGCCATCTCGGAATCCTCCTTCTTAGCGGTGTCCTGCTGAACCGCTGAAGCAATCCCGCCTGCGTCGACAATTTCTTTGACGACGCGCTGTGCGGCATCGAGATTGATGTCTGTGACGACCACGCTCGCGCCTTTGCCAGCGAGCTCCTTACTGATCGCTTCGCCGAGGCCTGAGCCTCCCCCGGTAATGAGCGCCACTTTGTCCGTGAACTGAGCCATCTTGTTCCCCTCGGGTCCACACCGTAGAGAGTCTGCGGTGACCACGGTTCACGCTACCGTTCCGCCCTTGCCCGGGGAAGCCCGAGCGCGGCAAAGCAAACCGGCAGCCAAGCGATTCAGGACGGCGTCACCTGCTGTCGCTCACCCGCAAGACTGGGCGCTTCCCCCGAAACCTTCACCATCAACGCCCCCGGACGCGGTAGCTTTTCGGTTAGGCCGACGTTCAAGCCCCCGGGGCCCTGCGACGGACAGCACTGGACCCACAGCCGGCCGCGCCAGCGGACGCCCGCCAACTGGTTGGAGCGCAGCGGAAATCAGAGCCCTTGATATGGTGGGCCGGCCTTTGCCGGTTGCAGAGACTAGTGAACAGACAGGGCGCCGATGGTTGAGAGATTATGGTCATATTGGCCGATAGGCCTCTGGGTGCCCGGCGTCCTCGTCCTCGTGTACCTCGTCTTCCGCAAAGCGGATCTGCGTCGGGTCTTCGTCATCTCTTTGCTGGGTTTTGCCGTGATTTGCGCCCTGTCCTGGTGGGCCTATGCCGCTCAGTCGGATCTACCCGTCAGGACAGAAGGCACAGCCCTCGGCACCCGGACGACCGAGGTCAACACCAGCCTGTCTGCGTTGTTCGGACTGCTCTTCAGCTTCTACGGCTTCATCGGAACGGCTGCCATCTGGGCTGTCCACGAAGTGGTCCGCCGGGTTGCCCGACGACGGACGTCCATGTCTGCTCGGAAGCATGAAGATCGAGGGGAGAAAAGTTCTGGCCCGACTCGGTCGAGGCGGAACTAGGTGTTGGTTGCAGCTGGCCTTTACACCCCCGGGGGAACCGGCCGGTTCGGTCGGTCCTGGTCGTTCTTGTCCGGAGTTTCCGGCACGATGCTCTGCAGGAGCGCGTCGTGCGCCTTTTGTAAGGTCTCGGCCCGGGCCTCGGCCGCGGCCACCCTGGCCACCGCATGGGCTGCGGTGTTGCTGACCTGGTGTTCGGCGGCGCGCGCCTGCTCCAGTTGCTCCTGGATTGCCGCAGCATGGGTATCGAGTGTGGTGAACCGGGCGGTGAGTTCGGTGACGGCGGCATCTTTCTCGGCGGTGACCTTGTCCAGGTCAGCGAAGAGTTCGGAGATCTCCAGGCCCAGGTCGTTCTTCTCCTGCGCCCAGACCGCTGCCGGCGTCGCGGCGAGACGGCCGCCCGCACCGTCGAGACGGTAGGCCGGCGCTCGGCACTGATCTGCTCCGCAGCAGCAAACACTCGGTCTCTCAGACTCACCGCCACGGCGACAACCTCCTATTACCTGGCAATACCGCCGCCAACCTCGCCTGCCCCCTTGGGTCCGTCCGCAGCCCGGGAGCTCGGGGACGGTGGCCGGGGCGTCCACGGGGCTGCCCTCCACGCCGCCGTATCTGGGGTTGGTCGCGGCAGGATGGGCTTCATTACGGACAGGCGTGTACGGCGCGCTCCGGACGCGGAATGGGTGTTGATGTACCGGCTCGGACTGAGCCGGCAGCGCATCGCCGCCCTGGTGCGCGTGCATCCCGCCGTCGTCGGGTATCACCGGGTCATCGCCCGACGTCGGGACCCGGGCCTCGAAACCGAACACCACGCCGCCGCAGCCGTGACGGCAGCCAAGGCCGGGCCCTCCCCCCGCGGACCTTGCCCGAGTGGAGGAGATCATCACCTGGATTACGGCTGGGGGCCGGTTCCCGCGTGACCGGTCAAAGGATAAGGGTGAACGGTCGATGGCGCGGTGGCTCTCGGAGCGCCGGCGGGAAGCAGCCGGCGGCACCTTGGACCCGGTATACCGGAACTTGGCGAACCGGGAGCCTCCGCGCTTGAGTCCAAAGGACTCGCGCGGGGGCTTTTGTCATACGCCCGGTGGAAACCCGGGCTGCTGCCAGCAGGTGATCACGTCGGATACGTGTCCCGACGAGTTGGTCTCAGGCGGCCGGCGCGGCGGCGCGGACTCCTGCGGCCGGCCGGCCGGGAAGCGGCGCGACGTGTTCAGGGGCCATGTGCGGGATTAGTTGCAGAGCTCCGGCAGGTGCTTCGAGCACGGCGAGCGGGAGTTCGCGGTGGATAAGGTAATCGCACGCTGCCGGGCCGGTCATTCTTACGCCCGGGCACTTGCTCCCATGGTGCTCGAGGCGGACATCGGCTGCGCGCAAACCTGCTCTGAACGCCCTGCCACCAACGGGTGCAAACCGTTCGAGCCCGCACCAGCTCAGGTACAAGCCATACACTTCCTCCACGCCCAGACCATCCCCGTCAGGGTCCGGAGCGAGGCATTCATGGAGGAAGTCGTCCAATGGTGTCTTCGTCATCGTGTTCTCCTGCATCCTGGCGGCATCGCCGCCCAAATGAAACAGCAACAGCATGAATGTGAAGCATGGCCGGCCCGGAAACGGACCTAGAACACGAAGAATCTAGGAGCACCATTTCCTCTTGTCAACCAGATCTTCGTAGGCGAACCCGGCGAACCTGTAATGCCGTGTTTTATGCCCGCGGTGCGGAGCCGCGCGGGCAGTACAACCACCCGAAACAAAGTCACAGCGCACCGTCCTGCCGGATTGTGCCCATTGGGGTCAGGCACCGCAACCATTGGTGGCAGCGGCGACAAAGCCGTCGTATTGGACAGAATTGAACAGGCCCTGGGACGGCCCACGAGGAAACCCCGTCAGCCGCGAGGACTGACGGGGTCATATTCAGTGTCCCGCAGCGCCCTCGGCTAGGGCGTGTCTCCTTATTGGCGTAGCCAGATGACGACGGCGTAGAGGACAACACCGGCACGGTAGGTCAGTGCGAGTTTGTCGTAACGGGT
>NZ_JAXCHX010000039.1:0-21456 GCF_035984855.1 Arthrobacter sp. MP_M4 | reverse complement strand
GAACTCGACCCCGCCACCGTCGCAGAAGAACTCGGTGCGGACAAGGTGACGTTCATCGACACCCGCCCCAACGACCAGGTCCACCAGGGCACCGTCACCGGGTCCGTGAACATCCCGGCCGGGAAATCCACGGCCAGCTTCGGCGCCTGGGTGATCAACCCCGAAACCGACACGAACCCGCTCGTGCTCCTGGCCCCGGACCAGGCCGCCGCGCAGGAGATGTGGGACCACCTGGTCCGCGTTGGCATCGACAAGGTCGCCGGATACGTCACCAGCCTCGAGGGTCTGCCCATCAGCATCCCGAAGCTGATCCAGCCTGAGGAACTTGAAGGCTTCGACGCCGCGATGGTGCTGGACGTCCGCAACCGCACCGAGCACGCCGCCGGACACATCCCCGGCTCCCACCAGCTCAGCGGCGGCCGGGCCATGTGGAACCTCGACGAACTCCCCGCCGAAGGCACCATCGTGTCCTACTGCCAGAGCGGGGTCCGGAACTCCGTCGCCGCCAGCGCGCTGCGCCGCGCGGGCTTCGACGTCGTCGAACTCGACGGCAGCTACGCCGGATGGGCCACCTGGCAGCAGGCACGCGAATCCGTTTCCAGCAACTGATCGCGGCACGACCCGAGGTAATTGATTGACATGCGTTGGCGGCGGTCCGGGACACCGGGCCGCCGCCAACGTCTGTCCCAAAATAAGTGGAGTAAACAGATGACGCCCGGTAACGCCCGTTCACCGCAGGACCGTGCGGTCCGGCGGGAGAACCCGCGACGCGCCGGCCTCTCGCTGGGGCTGCGGCAGAACCTGGCCCAGTTCATGCTCCTCGTCACCGTTAACGCCCTCGTCGGGGGCACCCTCGGCCAGGAACGCACGGTACTGCCGCTGCTGGCCGGACAGGTCTTCCACCTGGACCTCTACACCTCCGCCCTGACCTACATCCTGGCGTTCGGCCTCGCCAAGGCCGCCACCAACTACTTCGCCGGCACCCTCTCGGACCGCTACGGCCGCAAACCCGTCCTCATCGCAGGCTGGCTCACCGCCCTTCCTGTTCCACTGCTGCTGATTTTCGGACCGTCCTGGGGCTGGATCGTCGCGGCCAACATCGTCCTTGGCATCAGCCAGGGCCTCACCTGGTCCACCACCGTGATGATGAAGATGGACCTCGTCGGCCCCTCCCGCCGCGGCCTGGCCATGGGCCTGAACGAGGCCGCCGGCTACCTCGGCGTCGCCGCCACCGCCCTCGCCACCGGCTACATCGCCGCCAACTACGGGCTCCGGCCCGGACCGTTCCTGCTCGGCGCCGCCTACATCGCCCTGGGCCTTGGTCTCTCGGTCTTCGCCGTCAAGGAAACCCATAACCATGCCAAGCTCGAGGCCGCCAACCACACCTCTGCCCACGCCGCCGCCCACGGAGAATTGAGTAACCGGGAAATTTTCACCCTCACCAGCTTCCGGGACAAGTCCCTGTCCTCGGTCAGCCAGGCAGGCATGGTGAACAACCTCAACGACGGCCTCGCCTGGGGCCTTTTCCCGGTCCTGTTCGCCGCCGCCGGACTGAGCATCGAAAAGATCGGCATCCTCGCCGCCGTCTACCCCGCCGTCTGGGGCGCAGGCCAGCTCATCACGGGTGCCCTGTCGGACAAGTACGGCCGCAAGCCCCTGATCGTCGGCGGCATGCTCGTCCAGGCAGTGGCACTGGCAATGGTCGCCCTCGGGACAGGTTTCGGATTCTGGCTGACCGCAGCGGTCCTGCTCGGCGCCGGAACCGCCATGGTCTACCCCACCCTGCTGGCCGCGATCGGCGACGTCGCCCACCCGGCCTGGCGGGCACGCTCAGTCGGGATCTACCGGCTCTGGCGCGACGGCGGATTCGCCGTCGGTGCCCTCCTCGCCGGAATCCTCGCGGACGCCTACGGCATCCCCGCGGCAGTCGCCGTTGTCGCCGCACTCACCGGCCTGTCGGGAATCCTCGTGGCCGTCCGGATGCGCAACATGGACCACAATCCCCTAAAGTGAGAGCCCCTGAGGCCCGGGCACCTGCCCTCAGCCTTGGGCTGGTGCCGCGCCGGCGCGGACGACCAGCACGGGACAGTGGGCTTGGTGCACCGCGTGGCTCGATACCGAGCCCAGAAGCATTCCAGCGAACCCGCCATGACCATGCGATCCAACCACCAGCAGATCGGCCCCGGCCGCGGCCTTGAGGAGAACTTCCGCGGGATGACCCTCCGTCACCTCGCCGGTGACCGCAACCCCGGCCTCGGATGCACGCCGCACCGCGTCATCGTGTGCGTGCCGGGCAGTCTCTCCGAAGATCTCGTGGTCCTCAGCCCTGCCGGCGGCATCCCCGATGACGGGATAGTGCCATGCGGTGACAACGTGAACCTGCCCTGCTCTCAGCCGGGACTCGTCAAGGGCCCAGTCCAGAGCTGCCAGCGAAAACTCCGACCCGTCGACCCCGACAACGATCCGGAAAACCGCCTTTGCCGCCATCCTGCCTCCCGCCATGGAAACTGTCTCTTCACGGCAAGGAGTCGTGCCGCACGGCCCACAATCCTCCCGATGCGCAGTCGAATCAAGAGGATCCCGCTGCCGGGGGCGGATGTCGTGGGAACGACCCGCCCCCTGGCAGCCGCAGCAGAGAGCCGACACTAAAAGGCCACGTCCCCGGACGGTTCCGTCCGCATCGCCTCAACAGACCGCTGACCTGTCTGCCAAGAGGCATCATTCCCACCACTAATACCCCATGGGGTATACTGATGTGACGATCCATTCAGGCAAGGGAGCAACCAGATGTGCCGTGCGGTGACATGTAAGAAGTGCCAGAAGACGACATGGGCGGGCTGCGGCCAGCACGTGGACCAGGTCATGCGCGGGGTTCCGGCCTCCCAGCGGTGCCGCGGGCACGAGCAGGAGAAGTCGGCCGACAAGGGCTTCTTCGCGAAACTGTTCGGACGATAGGTGGCCCCCTGCCGGCGCACACGCACCGGCTTGAGGCATAAGGAAAGCGCCGGAGGACATACCCTCCGGCGCTTCCCTGTTTTCTGTGCAGGCCCCCTAGGAGAGCAGCGCCTGAACAGCGACGTAGACGGCGATCACCAGCACGAGGATGCCGAAGCCGCGCTTGAGCGCCTTGTCCGGGATGCTGGTGCCGATCCGCCCGGCCGCGAGCGAGGCCACCATCGCGGTGAGCGCGAAGGCTGCGGTGACGGCCCAGTCGATCTGGAGGTCGCCGAGGTGGGCGGCGAAGCCGGCGGCGGAGTTGATGACGATGATCACCAGGGAGGTTCCGACGGTCAGGGCCATTGGGAGCCCGAGGACCAGGGTGAGGGCGGGGACGATCAGGAAGCCGCCGCCGACGCCGAGCAGGCCGGTGAGGAACCCGACGACGGCGCCGGTGGCGATGGCCTTGGGCAGGCAGCTGCGCCAGTTGATCCCGCCGCCGGGCAGTGCGCAGGCGCCGCCGGCGGTTGTGGAGGGCATCAGCATGCGGATGCCGGCGAAGACCATGATCGCGGCGAAGGCCAACAGCAGGATCTTCGGGTCCAGGAGCCGGTTGACCGCCGCGCCGAGGTAGGCGGTGGCGGTGCCCGCGGCGCCGATGATCAGCGCCAGCCGCCAGTTCACCCCGTTCCGGAGCCGGGGTAATACCGCGACGGCGGAGGACGCGCCGACGACGACCAGTGAGGTCGGGATTGCCGCGGCGAGCGGCAGTCCGACCCCGTAGACCAGGGCGGGGACGGCGAGGATGGATCCGCCGCCTCCGACCAGGCCCAGCAGGGCCCCGACGATCAGCCCGAACGCCGCCGCGGTGAGGATCATGCCTTGGCGTCCAGGTTCTGCAGGGCCTGGTGCGCGGTGGGCTCGTTGACGGAGCGGTTCCACGGCATCTTTGAGAGCGCCTGGCCCATGGCGCAGCTGTTGGTCGCGGCGGAGAACGTCAGCCCTGCGCCGATGCCCCCGGCGACCAGGCCGAGCTTCGGGGAGAGAAATTTCGACGCGACGATGCTGGCGAGCACCAGGGAGCCCGCCGTCATCCGGACCTGGCGTTCCATAGCCCAGGGTCCGCGTCCGCGGACCACGGTGCCGCCCGCGGCGGCGTAGGCGGGGACTCCCCCGGTCAGGACGCTGGCACTGGCCAGGCCGACGGAGTCCAGGTGTTTGCGGGCCTGCTCGGCCCGGTTCCCTGACTGGCAGACCAGGACCACACGGGTGCCCATTTTCGCCGCGAATTCCTCCGTGTGCTCGCTGAGCATCGGCAGCGGCACATGGTAGGAACCCTTGATATGCAGGGAATCGAACTCCGCGCCACTGCGCACGTCGATGACCATCAAATCATCATGATTCTCTTCCCACGCCTTCAGCGTCGTGGCGTCAATGGACTGCGGGGCGGTTTCAACGGGGGTGGTCTTCAAGGAAGTCATCATCACTTTCGGAATATCTTGGAACAATTTTGGTATATCTTGGAGCATTTCTGCTGGCGGCCCCGCGTTGCGGTAGCCGCCCTCCACCGCCCGGTTCACTGTGTCAGGACACGGTCCGGGCAGGTGGAAGCCCGGGCGGCACATGAAAGACATGCCGCCCGGGCAGTCTGGTGGGGTCAGCGAACGGGGAAGCCCGCGGCGGTCCAGTCGAGCATTCCGCCGGGAACGGTGTAGGCGGTGAAGCCTGCGGCTGACAATTGGTCCGCGGCCGCGGCGCTGCGGCGCCCGCTGCGGCAGATGGCAATGACGGGCCGGGCCTTGTCCAGTTCGTGGAGCCGGCCGGCCAGCTCACCAAGGGCGACGTGCCTGGCACCGGGGATCATGCCCTCGGCGACTTCAGCTGATTCGCGGACATCCACAATCTGGGCGTCACTGCCGCTCTTGAGCTGTTCCGCGAGCTGCTGTGGGGTGATTTCCATGGGCTGGACCTTTCGGTGGTTCGGGGCTGTTGCTGATAAGTGTGGGCTGCGGGGTTTTCCGGGACAAAGGACGGCGGCGGGCTAGGTCAGGCGCAGGAAGAGTGCGCGGATTTCCTCCAGGGTGGGCTTCCGGCCCGGCATCCCATCCTGTTCGCGGCCTGATGTAAGTACGTCCGCGGGTTCGGTCAGGCAGGCGCGCATCGCTGTTGAGATCAGTTCGAATCCGGCTTTGTCCAGGGCTCCGCGGACCGCCGAGAGCTGGGTGACGACGTTGCGGCAGTCAGCCCCGGATTCGACGGCGTCAATCAGGGCCGTGAGTTGTCCCCGGGCGCGCTTGAGGCGGTTGACGGTGCGGCGGCTGCCGGCGTCCGGTCCGGGCAGGGGCTGATGGAGGCTGACTGTGGAGGTCATGCTCACTTGCCTCCCGCCCGGTAGGTGACCGGGTGCCCGTTGCGGTACCACTCGGTGATGCCACCCATGATATTCACCGCGTCGTAGCCCTGCCCGGCGAGGTCCGCCGTGGCCTGGGAACTGCGGCCGCCGGAAGCACACATCACGTAGACTGTTCGCCCGATTGGAACCTCACCGAGGGACCGGAGGAATCGAGAAAGCGGAATGTTCCGCGTTCCCGGGACCCAGGCCTGCGAGTACTCCTCTTCTTCCCGGACGTCGATGATGGAAACATCAGACCCGAGTGCTGCCAGGTCGTCCACTGAAATGCTCTTCATGCTGGTGTCCTTTCACGATGTCCGGGAGCGCGGGAAGGTATTTACCCCTTCCATCATGATACCCCAGGGGGTATTGATGCAAACTCAGACCCGTCGGCCTGCTGTTGTCCGGATACCCCCCTGGGTATATAATCATTACATGGCAACCATCGATATTTCCGAAAAGACATTCAACGACACCATCACCGGCAACGACATCGTGCTGGTGGACTTCTGGGCGGCCTGGTGCGGACCGTGTCGGATGTTCGCCCCCACGTTCAGTAAAGCCTCCGATAACCATGCCGACATCGTCTTCGCAAAGGTGGACACCGAGGCCGAGCCCGGCCTCGCTGCTGCCGCCAACATCACCTCCATCCCCACCCTGATGGCCTTCCGGGAAGGGATCCTCGTCTTCTCCCAGCCGGGGGCCATGAACGCCAGCGGGCTGGAACAGCTCATCACGGGCATCAAAGGGCTGGACATGGAAGAGGTCCGGGCGAAGATGGCAGCCGCCCCGGCATCCTAGGAACGCACCCGCCCCCCGGCGCCCGTCCGGGCGCAGGGCATGCCCGACCTACGGATTGAGAAGCACGCACATGAGCAGCGAACCAACCACAACCTCAAGCAACGCAACGCCCGCGCATGGCCCCGCATCGGGCAGCCATCAGCCGGTACGCGTCGTGCACCTGGGCGGTGACCGCTTTGACATCAATGTCCGGGGTCACGCCATCAGGACCGACCAGCCGGTCGGTGACGGCGGGGAGGACACCGGCCCCACCCCGACGGAACTGTTCATTGCCAGCCTTGCCGGCTGCGTCGCGTTCTACGCCCGCCGCTACCTGGACCGGCACGACCTGCCCACCGATGGCCTGGCCATTGAGGCGGAATTCAACATGGGTTCACGCCCTGCGCGCGTCGCCCGGATCGATGTGCTCCTCACTATCCCCGCCGGCGTGCCCGACGAACGCCGGGAGGCGCTCCTCGCCGTAGCTTCCCACTGCACCGTGCACAACACGCTGATGGCTGTCCCCGAGATCTCGGTGGCCTTCGCCAGCGACGCCGGACAGTCAACCGCAAATCCCTAGACCCCGGGAGCCCACGGCTTAGACGGCGCGTCATCCGCGCCATATACGGCGCGCCTAGGGACAACCTCACCTCCGGGCTGCCCCATAACGACCGGACGCAGCCATCGTATTCGGCCGCGTCCGTCCTGGATCGGGCTTCAGTCAGACCGTGGTCATCGCGGAAGCACATGCGCCGGCGATCCCCGCCAAGGCATATCAGATGACTCCGCAGCTTCACCCGGCTCACACAATGCCCCGTAGTACGTCCCCAGGCTCCGGGGACGTACTACGGGGCAGTTCCTGTGTGACCGGGTCAGGAGCAGGTGCAGCGCTGTTCCGCCGGGACGTCGGCCATGACCGATTCGACGTGCTCGCCGCAACCGGCCCAAGTGATTTTTCCACAGTTACTGCAACGGACGGGACTGCACATTGTGACTCCTCAGATAGGGTGGCTACGCCAGCCACGATACCCCCACGGGTATTATTTGCCAACCCCTGCGCGAAACTTTTGCATACCCCTTGGGGTATCTGAGATACTGGCATAATGCCACCAATTCCCGGGTCCGCAGGCCCACGGCCCCTCACGCCCCCAGCCAGCCCTGCCGTCGGTATCCCGCCGCAGCGCCAAGTCGTCTCCGTGCTCGTCGGCGGCCAGATCCTCGGCGGCATCGGCATGGGCGCGACCTTGTCGCTTGGTTCCCTGCTCGCGGCACAGCTTTCCGGATCGCCGGCGTGGTCCGGCATGGCAGCGACCATGAGCACTCTGGGGGCGGCCGTGGCTGCCGTACCCTTGGCCCGGCTTGCGGTCGCCCGGGGACGGCGGATTTCGCTGTCCACCGGAGCACTGATCGCCGGAACCGGTGCCGTCATTGCGATTACGTCGGCGTGGGTGTCGGTCTTTCCCCTGCTGCTGTTTGGACTGATACTGCTCGGGGCGGGTTCCGCCGTCAACCTCCAGGCCAGGTTTGCCGCCACCGACCTTGCCCAACCCGGAACCAGGGCGCGGGATCTCTCCGTCGTCGTCTGGTCCACCACCATCGGCGCGGTACTGGGCCCCAACCTCTTCGGCCCGGGCGAGGCCGTGGGTGCCGCCGTCGGACTGCCGCCCCTGACGGGCGCCTTCGCCTTCTCTGCGGCCGCGCAACTGGCCGCCGCTCTGGTCTACCTCACCGGGCTACGCCCCGACCCGCTGCTGGCGGCGATGTCGCTGCGGGACTCAAGCGCCGGGGCGCCCCGGCCCCGGAGCGGTTCGCTGATACTGCGCAGCAATGCGAAGGCGCGCTACGCTGTGGCCGCTGTCGCACTCAGCCACGCCACCATGGTGGCACTCATGTCCATGACACCGGTGCACCTGCGCGAGCACGGAGCAAGCCTGGTCATCGTGGGTTTCACCATCAGTCTGCACATCGCCGGGATGTACGCCCTCTCCCCCGTGTTCGGATGGCTGGCGGACAAGACCGGGAGACTGCCGGTCATACTCCTGGGTCAGGGCTTGCTCCTGTCCTCCCTGATAATCGCCGGTGTCGCTGCGGACTCCCGAACCGCCGTCACCATCAGCCTCGTGCTGCTCGGACTCGGATGGTCCGCTTCCGTCGTCGCCGGCTCGGCCATGGTGGCCGAGTCCGTCCACATCCAAGACCGTCCCGCCATCCAAGGCATCTCGGACCTGAGCATGAACGCCGCCGGCGCCCTCGGCGGAGCACTGGCTGGCCCGGCCCTGGCCTCAATGGGTTATTCCGGACTGGGTTTCCTCGCCATGGCCTTGGTAGCAGTCGTTGTCATCTGGACCGCACTGCACGCGCGCCGCGCCTCGGCCCCACAACCCGTGCACTGCTAGGAACGGTCATGGATGCGAGCAGCCGGATCGAGGAAATAACGGCGAGCGACAGTGGCCGTGCAAAGGCCGGAGTAAGGCATCCGCCGCGCGGTGACGTGCGTCTGTTGCGAAGCTGGCGCCCGATCCGAATAGCCGCCGCAGGTATCGCCGCTGCCGGCACCGCGGCTGTGGTCGTGTCCGTGAACGGCATGATGGCGGGAGCCGGTGCAGCCTGGTGGAACGTCGTGATCGTAGCGGCAGGTTCGATTCTGGCCGGCCTGCTAGTCGGCAGCTACGTCGGCGCCCCCATCGGAGCCGAAGCCACAGTCTGCGACACCCGCTGGCCCGTGCTCGGTCTTACCGGGCTGGTGATTGCAACCTCCACCGGCCAGGATACCCTGGCAACTCATCTGTTCAGCGGCGCCGCCCCCGCAGTTCTGGCGGGGGTGATTCAGCCTGCCTTCGCCCTTCTCGCACTGGCCCTTCTGGGATGGGCGCTACGGGAGCGCCTCGAACTCGAGCGGAACGCCGTAACGTCCTCCGATGACGGGGATGAAAGCGGAGTTTGCACTACCTGCCGTCCGCTCTTTCCCACCAAACCCGGCCCGTCCGGCAACCCCCATCTTGAGAGCAGCCGGGATTGAGAGACGGACAGAGCCCCTTGGTGGAGCACTGAGGCGCCGCCGCGTTCATCAGGCGTCACCAATGGCGGAACACGCCTGCGGCAACGAGGGCAAAGATCCTCCCCTCATGTGGTGGCCTAACGGGCATCGTCTTTCGGGGTGTTCTGTCTTCTCGCCGGTACCCGCGGACCGGGCGCCGTCGTGTGATGGGGCGCCGTGGCGGCGCTGAAGGCGACGGAGCGCTCACGGCGGAACAACAGGACAAATCCGGTGGCACCTGCCAGGAAGATCAGTGCCGCGACCCAGGTGTTCACTCTGAGCCCCAGGATAAGGTTGGCGTAGTCGGAGCGCATCAGTTCAAAGGCAAACCGCCCGGCGGTGTAGCCGGCGACGTAGAGTGCGAAGACGCTGCCTGCGCCGAGACTGAAACGCCGGTCCAAGTATAGGATGAGGAACCCGGCCGCCACGCACCAGAGGGACTCGTACAGGAACGTGGGCTGGAAATAGCCCAGCACAACAGGGGTGCCAGAGGCATCGGTGAGCGCAGATCCAGTGGCATTGTCCATCTGGTGGATCTGAAGTTTCCACGGGAGGGTGGTCGGGTCCCCGTAGAGCTCGTTATTGAACCAGTTACCCCACCGGCCCAGCGCCTGGGCAAGGAGCACACCCGGTGCCACCGCGTCCAGGAAGGCAACCAGGGAGACGTTTGCCCTCCGGCAGCCTATCCACGCCCCCAAAACCCCAACGGCGACGGCGCCCCAAATGCCCAGGCCGCCGTCCCAGATGGCGAAGGCGTTCCAGGGATTCCTGCCGGGAATGAAGTAGAGCTCGGGGTCTGTGATGACATGGTACATTCGGCCGCCGATAATCCCCGCCGGGACCGCCCAAAAACAGATGTCCATCACCTCCCCCGGACTGCCGCCGCGGGCCGTCCAGCGCCGGGATCCCAGCCAGATGGCCGCCAGAATGCCGGCCAAGATGCAGAGGGCATAGAAGTGGATGGTCAGCGGGCCGACATGAATGGCGCTGACGGTCGGGGACGGAATGAAGGAATCACTGGCAGTCATTATGGATAAGGGTCCTGTCGGGAATGCCTGGGGCGGAGCTTGGGATTAAGGTCCCTGGGACCTGCCGGACGGAAAGGGGTGCCACGGCCATCCGGAAGCCGAGTTTGGAGCGCTCCGTTCCTGCCGCCCCACGCTGACGCCGGCGGGAGGTGGGCCATATTCCGTCGTTCCCTCAGTCCAGACTGCGGCCACCGGACTGAGGACGCAGCCACGTCCGCCGAGCGCGGGTTAAAGGCGGATGTAAGCCCAACCGTTCCATTGACGTTCGGCGAGGTGGGCGATGGCCGCCGGAACTACTTCGACGCCGGGCAGCAGGCCTTCCGCAGGCACCCCGGCTGACCGCAGACTGTTCCCGCAAGCCAAGACCCGGATGCCGCTGGCGACGGCGATGGAAACGTCGCCCTCGGATTCCGAGCCCTGCGCCAGTCGTGACACCCCGGGGCCTTGGATAACAACCTCGACGAAGACGCCCGGCGCGAGTGCCGCAACTGCATTCTGGCCGCTCCGCAAGACGCCCGCGAGGGCGCCGTCCGGCAAGGGACCGGCCGCATGGGCCACAAGTCCCCGTAGGGTCTGGTCCGGCGCCTCCCCTGGCCGGGTACCGCCGGTTCCGGGGACGTCCTCGACTGAATTTCGGGACGCGGATTCAGACATTTGGTCTCCTCTAAGGTAAATGGGCCGGCCCATTCGGCGCCGGGCTGTGCCTGCATGCTAGCGGCCGCACGAGGCAAATGTACAAACATTCGTTACGCGACGGTCCACGGCGGTGCGGCGGTAGCGCGGCCTGGGTTTGGGCTTGGAACAGGGGGCGTTTTACAACCGTACTGATGTCACGTAGCGTCGCAGACTACTAAATGTCTAAACATTTCGTTCCTTAGCGGAACGTTCGAGGAGCCCGGATGCCCCCCTTGACCAAATCCAAACCTGCAGCCCGCAGGTTCCGCCCCCGTGCTGCATCAATTCTCCTGCCCACGCTGGGCATTGCCGTGTTACTTCTGTTCGTGGGACTGGTTTCCTACCAGGGCGCGTCGGCCCAGAAAAACACCGCTGATCAAGGCCAGCAGTCCCGGGATCCGCAGAATACCACCGGCGAAAAGCTGGACATGGCCCGGCGCATAGCTGACGACCCGACCGCGATCGGAAGCCCGGACGCGCCGGTTGTCCTGGTGGAGTACGCCGACTTCCGCTGCCCCTTCTGCGGACTGTTCTCCCGGGACACCCTGCCACCACTGGTCGCGAAATATGTTGAGCGCGGGGACCTGAGAGTCGAGTGGCGTGATCTGCCGGTCTTTGGTGCCCAGTCAAACGCCGCCGCAGTTGCCGGTCGGGCTGCCGGAGCGCAGGGGCGCTTCTGGGAATTCAATAAGGCGGTCTACGCCATCGCTCCGGAACGCGGTCATGCCGAGTTGCCCCGGGAGCGGCTGATCGAACTCGCCCGCGACGCAGGAATGCCGGACATGAGAAAGTTCGAGGCGGACCTGGATTCCCCAGAACTGAAGGCCGCTGTGTCCAAAGACGCCCAAGAGGCTGCATCCATAGGCGCAACCGGCACCCCCACCTTCCTCGTCAATGACACGCCACTCGTAGGCGCGCAACCGCTGGCCAGTTTCGAGCGGGCCATCGATGCTGCCCTGAAATCGGCCAAGAGCAACTGATGGATATCGGTTACGCGGGCGCTTTTCTGGGTGGGGTCCTTACCCTATTGAGCCCCTGCTCAGCCCTCCTGTTGCCGGCCTTCTTTGCTTACGCCTTTTCCACCAGGACCAAACTTGTGGCGCGGACGGGGTTGTTCTATCTGGGCCTGCTGACCACCCTGGTGCCGCTGGGCATCTTTGCCGGCGTGCTCGGTTCCCTCGTCACGCAGCACCGGCCGGTCCTGATTGGCGTCTCGGCGGTCCTGGTGATCCTCCTGGGCGTTGCCCAGATCGCCGCTGTCCGGCTTCCCTCCGGCCTGGCCCCGGTTGCCGGCACGGGATCCTCCAGGCTGTCCGTCTTCGCCCTGGGAACCGTCTACGGCGTCGCAGGGGTTTGCACCGGGCCCATCCTGGGCTCCGTCCTGACCGTCGCTGCCGTGGGCAGCAGCGCTGTTTACGGCGGGGTTCTCCTGGCGATTTTTGCGCTCGGCATGGCGTTGCCGCTCTTCGTCCTGGCCCTCGTCTGGGACCGGCTGGGAATTTCGGGCCGCCGTTGGCTGCGCCCGCGCCCGCTCACCATCGGGTCCTGGTCAAACTCCTGGCTGATGATCATTTCCGGCCTGATTTCCGTCGGCATCGGAGTGCTCCTGCTCGCCAGCGACGGCACAGCCGGTTTGGGCGGCGTCCTAACCGTTGAAGACCAGTTCCAGGCAGAGTCGGCTGCCACGGAAGTTGCCGCCGGCGTCCCCGACCTCATCGTCGCAGGGTTCGCCGCCTTCATCCTCGCCCTCGGCATGGCCCTGCACTTCAGAAGCCGGAACGGCGAATCGCCTGTGACTGGGCGGAATCGGTCCGAAGCAAGGACAGGGGCAGCGGATGATCCACAGTAAGTACGAGGCCCTGGTCTCCGCCCTGGCGCAATGGCCGGCGCATCGCTGGCTGGCCGCTGCGGCTGCCGCGGCCGTCACCTACCTCGTGGTGGCCGTCCCGACCGATCTGATCAACACTCCCCTGTTCAGCCGTGAAGTCCCGCCGACGTGGTGGTCCTTCCCGGTGCTCGGCGTGACGGCCGTCCTGACCGGATTACTCCTGGCTACCTACGTCTCTTTGGGAGCCGCACCCGGAAGCGGGGCCGGCGGGACCTCTGCCGGCCCCGGAGAATCGGACGGCAGAGGCCGGTTCGGGGCGGCCGGCACGATCGTCTCTTTCTTTGCCGTCGGCTGTCCGGTCTGCAACAAGCTGGTTCTGCTGGCCCTCGGAACGTCCGGCGCCATGCAGTATTTCGAACCGATCCAGCCCCTGCTGGCTACGGTCTCCATCACACTGCTCTTGTGGGCATTCCTGAAGAGGGCGACCTCGGAAGACCGATGCCCGGTGCCTCGCCCGCCGGCGGCCCCTTAACCTCTACGGCGCGGGGTGTCCTTGCAGCCAAAGGCGGTCGCGATCGCCACCCGGTCACCCAGGACGTAGCTGCGACGGAATTCGAGGTCGCGTGCCCGGTGGCATCCGGTCCGTTCGATCAGCAACAGTGCGGAGCTCTCCGGAACCCGGAGCAGGGCCGCCTGCGCGGGGGTGGCGAGCACCGCTGTGAGCTGCTCCGTCCCGCCGTCGAGCACAATGCCACACCGACGGTCCAGCTCTCCGTAGAGCGACGCATCGCGGAAATCAGCCTCCAGAAGTTTCCCGGCAATCGCTGCCGGGAGCCACACCTGGTCCAGGCCGATGGGCTCGCCGTCAGCGAGGCGGACCCTGGAGAGGTGGAAGAGCTCAGCGTCCGGTGGGAGCGAGAGCTTGGCCGCCACCTCCGCATTGACCACGGAGCGCTGATCCAGGACCACGCTGCGATGTTCCATCCCCGATTCCCGGATGGAAGCCAGGACGCTGTAAATGGGCCCGTACGCCGTACTTCTCCCAGCCACCACGGTCGGCTTCTTCCCGGGGTGCGCTGTGATGTGCCCGGCCTCGCGCAGGGGTGCCAGGGCGGCGCGGATCGTGCCCCGGCTTACTCCGTACCGACGGGCGAGTTCCAGTTCGCCGGGGAACCCTTCGGCAAATCCACCGGCGAGGACTTCCTGCAGGAGTTCGGCGCTGACGGTCTTCCACAGCGGGCTGCCTTTGGCCTTTTCCTCAGCACCCGCCTCCCGCGGGGCTGATGCTGGCCCCTGTTGATCCGTCACAACGCTCCCGACCGATTGCTCCATAAAATTGCTGGCATGACGACGTTACTGCATCCCGCCGATTTCGCACCCGAGCCGGGCGCCCCCCGCACGCAGCTGATTCTTGGCTAACAACTCTTATACCCCCAAGGGTATGTGAGATACTGGCCTCCGGCCCTGTCGCCGCTGGGCGCTGAACGGACAATCTCTGACCAACTCCAGTTCCCCTGCGACGGCAGTGACGACCCTGACCCAAAAGTCGGCGAAGTCGTCTTCGACGGCCTGTAGAATTACCGTGAGCGAGGAGGACGAATGACGGCACGCGGCCTGCGCCTTGTACGCGGCTGGATCGGCGCCGTCGTCGCGACCTCGATCGCCGCCGGGTCGCATTTCCTGGCTGGCGGGAACGCTCCGGAACTTCCATTGCTCCTGCTGGCGCTGGCTCTGTCCGGGCTGACCTGCACCGCGCTGACGGGCCGCGGGCTGTCCCTGTGGCGACTCTCGGCCGGCGTGACCCTGAGCCAGGGACTCTTCCACTGGCTGTTCAGCGGAGCAGCGGCCCCGCATGCGTCCAGCGCCTTGGCCGGCGGCCACCATGCCCACTCGTCCGCGCTCGAACCCTCCGGTACCCTCCTCTCCTCCGCGGCGGACCACGCCTCGCCACTGATGTGGCTGGGTCACGCAGTAGCTGCCGTCCTGACCGTGGCCATCCTGCGCCACGGCGAGCTCGCCGTCGCCCAGTTGGTTCAGGCCATCCGCCTGCGCGTGACGGCTTTCCTCCCGCTTCTGCTGCCCTTGCCGGTGCGTCCGGCGCCGGCCGCCCTGCCCGCCAACCGGCCCGTCATGCCGCTGCACAACCTTGGCGCGCCCCTGCTGGTGACGCGCTATCGCGGGCCTCCCCTGCTTCCGCTCGAGTCCTAGGCGCCCGTCGCCTTTCCACCCGAAAAGCCCCGCCAGGCTGTCAAGACAGCGGCGGGGCGGGAAGCGGTCATGACAAGAAGACCCTTGAAAACATGGCGGAATCCTGGTTTGGGAGCAACCTTGCTCGCCGCCCTCTTGCTCTGCGTAGGCGCCAGCCTTCCGGCAGCACCGGCGGCCTTTGCCCACGACCAGCTGATTTCGTCCAGTCCGGCGCCCGATGAGCGTCTGGACAAGACAGCTGCCAGCATCACCCTGACCTTCAGTTCGCCCCTGCTCACGCTCGGGCACGAGGTCCGTGTCGTCGATGACAACGCCAAGAACTGGGTCAGCGGCGCCGCGGTACTCAGCCGGGAAACGCTGACCCAGGCGCTTCCGGAACTTCCCGACGGCGGCTACCAGGTCAGCTGGCGGGTGGTCTCCGCAGACGGTCACCCGATCAGTGGCGGCTACCGGTTCCACGTCGGCAATCCTGCCGCCGCTGCGCCCGCAGCCTCCGCCAACCCCACGGCCACTGCTGAACCAAACGCGGCAGCCGGCACCGGGGACGGCGCCGGTGTGCCCGGCTGGCTGCCGGCGGCCGGAATCACGGCCGCCGCAGGTCTCGGCATCTATCTGGTCATTGCAGGCCTCCGGCGCATCAAGCGCAACACACAGTCCCCCCGCGAATAACACTTTCCGGACCGGCCCTCCGCGGCCGCCCGCCACGATTCAGGAGCACCATCATGTCCAAGAAGCTCATGTACCCCGCCCTTTCCGTTCTCGCCGCCGCGTCCCTGGCCCTCAGCGGCTGTTCGCCCTCAGCCGCAACCCCGGTACCGTCCGCGTCTGCTGCCGTCGCCACCCCGGCCAGTGCCTCCGCCGCGCTGGCGGTCAACCAGCCATGGGTCAAAGCCGCCGCTTCCGGCATGACCGGCGGTTTCGGGGTCATCAAAAACACCTCCGACGCGGACATCACCGTGACCGGCGCCTCGACCCCCGCGGCCCGGATGGTCGAACTGCACGAAACCGTCGCGGGACCCGACGGCGCCATGCAGATGCGGTCCAAAGAGGGCGGCTTTGTCATCCCGGCCGGCGGCGAACTGATACTGGAGCCGGGCGCCAGCCACCTGATGCTGATGGGGCTAACCGCGCCCATCGTGGCCGGTTCCGACGTCACGTTCACGTTGGAGCTGGCGGGCGGCGGCAGTTTCGAATTCACCACGGTGGCGAAGGACTTCAGCGGCGCCAACGAGAATTATGTCGATGAAGGGGGCGCCGGCAGGTCGCATGGCCAGCCGTCCGGCGCCGCCGGCAGCGCAACCCCTTCCGCACCGTCGCCGACCTCAAAGTAATGGCCGGGTATAAGCAGCCCGCAGGCTCCTTCGCGGGCAGTGACGGGCCGGGCGTCCCGAGGAAGCTCCCACGGCGCGGACTGCTCTTCGGCGGCGCCGCCGCTGGGCTCGGGGCGCTGACCGCGGCCGGCGCCCAGCTCGCCGGGGCGGGCGTTCAGCGGGCGGCGACTACTGCACCGGTTGACTCCGCGGAGAGCGTCCACGGCAGCGGCGTGATTCCGTTTCACGGCGACCGCCAGGCGGGTATTACGACGGCGGCGCAGGCCCACGGTGTTTTTGTCGCCCTGGATTTGCGGCCCGGAACGACGCGAGCGGACGTCAGGTCGCTCTTGCGGCTGCTCAGTGACGATGCCGCGGACCTCTGCGCGGGAAGACCGGCACTGGCTGACACCGAGGGTGACCTTGCCCGGGTGCCGGCCCGGCTGACGGTCACGTTCGGCGTCGGCCCCGGCCTGGTGGCCGCAGTGGACCCCGCACAGGCACCGGAGTGGCTGAAACCGCTGCCGGCCTTCAGCATCGACCGGCTGCAGCCCGGGTTCTCCGACGGTGATCTGCTGCTCCAGGTCTGCGCGGATGATCCGTTGACCGTGGCGCATGCCCAACGGATGCTGCTGAAGGACAGCCGGAGCTTCGCGACCGTCCGCTGGGTTCAGGCCGGCTTCCGGCGTTCCTATGGCAGCGAAAAATCCGGGACCACCATGCGGAACCTCTTCGGCCAGGTGGACGGGACCGCAAACCCGGCCCCGGACAGCACGGACTACGAGCAGGTGGTCTGGGGCGGCGGAGACATTCCCTCGTGGATTAAGAACGGCACGTCGGTGGTTGTCCGCCGGATCGCGATGAACCTGGACAAGTGGGACGAAGCGGACCGCATCGGCCGGGAGGAATCCGTAGGCCGCCGGCTGTCCAACGGCGCGCCCCTGACCGGGACGCACGAGCACGACGAGCCGGACTTCGCGGCCGTGTCCAAGCTCGGGTTCCCGGTGATCTCGGAAGTCTCGCACCTGCGCCGGGCCCGGCCTGCGGACGGTTCCCAGCGGATCTTTCGCCGGGCCTACAACTACGATGCCGCTCCAGGCGCCGGAGGGGTCTCCGACTCGGGACTGATATTCGTGTCCTACCAGGCCGACGTCGACAAGCAGTTCACGCCGATCCAGCGCCGGCTCGATCAAATGGACATGCTCAATCAATGGACGACGCCGGTCGGCTCGGCTGTGTTCGCCATCCCGCCGGGGTGCCGTGACGGCGGATTCGTCGGTGACGTCCTGTTCGCCTGATCCGCACCAACGCGGATCATTTGGCGCCCATCCCACCGCACCGGAGATACGCCAAATGATCCCGCGTTGGGACGATGGAGGACGGCACCGGGGACTGCCAGAATCCGCGCTTTCATGACAAACCCCGTCACCCTCTCAATATCCGCGCACGTCACCGCGAACACCGCGCATTATGGTGGCGTTGAATCTCTCCCGAGGCTGGTGTGCCGGAGCGTCCCTGCGGGCTGGCTTTCACAGCCTCTCCACAGGCCTTGGATGTCCTGTTCCCATGTGCGGAGCGAAGGATCAGGGCATGAGCGCATGGAGAAATGCAATGGTTCCTGCCCTGGCAGCGGCCGCGGGCTTCCTCCTGGTCGCACCAGGCGTGGCTGGAATCGATGATATGGCCAACACCAAAATGCCTGCCCTGTCCACCGGAACTGTGCAGAGAACGACGATGACCACCATGCCGGGGCTGGAGCATATACTCCTGGCCGGTCTGAACCGGGGCGCACTTCCCGGTGGTTACCCCAACGATGAACCCAGGGAAGAGAGGTACGACGAGAACTATCTGGAAACGCTCCACTTCCAGCCACGCCCCCCGGCATGAGCGCAGGATCAACGGCACGCCATCGATACCGGAATGAGGAATTACTTAAAAGGTTCAAGAACTGCGGATGGTCCAGCGACTGAGCTGGCAGCTCACGGCCGCCCTTCCGCGAACCACCGTTGCCGATGGCCTCTTCAACGGCCCATTCAAGAGCTGCCAGCGACGAGCCTGACCCGTCGACCCCCACTACAACCCGGAAAACTGCCCCTGCCACCATCGTGCCTCCCAATATGGACAACCGACGCGTACGGAGAACGCGCTTCTTCGTTACGACGTCGTGCCGCGGGGCCCACGATCCTCCCGCCGGGCAAGGGAATCAAGAGAATGACCCGGCCCATGAAGAAAGCGCCGAAAGACGTGTCCTTCGGCGCCATCATCGTCCCGTGCGGTACTCCACGCCCACACAGTTCGGCGGGGAAGCGGCACTTGTCCTCCTCGATTCCGACGCCAGGAAGGACACGAAAGACCGGATCAGCATCACTGTTGCCACGGCGTTCTCGACCGCGGACGGGGACCTCCTATGGGGACCGACAGAGGTCCCGGGCCCCTCTCCCGGCAACGGACTGATCTTCGCCAACACTCCCAACGCGCTTTCCCTTGCCGGGTCCGGGACGAAGGCCCGGTACGAGGGCGCTCACGGACCGTCAACCGGGTGCGTGATCATTCTGGAATGAACCGACCCTGCCGGGACAGCCGTTAATGTCATTCCCGATCCCACCACCGGCCCGCCACTGGGCAAAGTCGACGGAACACCAACAGGCATGGCCACCGTGGATGACTCCACCCACACAGTGTTTCTGATTTCGCAGCGGCCGGGAATGGCCTACGCGGATGTCAACGGCACAGGCGCCAGGGTCCAACTCGATTCCGGCGCCAGCTCAACCTCGGGCGATTATGTCCTTCCCGTGGCCATGCCCCCCGACGGGACCGCCTTGTTCCCCACCGACCAGCCCGGCACCTATGCGGTAGGGGTCCCCCGCGAAACGTCGAATACCGGATAGAAATCCCTTCGGCCCCCTAGACGCAACGATACAGTCTAAATGTTTATACATTTGTGATTTTGCGTGTAGATTAGGGCGGTGCCGCCCACTGGGCGCGGCACACTCGGCTTGTTACCTAACCCTGCCGCCCGCCGAGGTCCCTACACCACATAGCTCCGGCAGGGGCGGGGGAACCAAATATGGATTCTCAATGAATCCTTGGGGTTAAGCCGCCGGCACTAACGTCCGGTGGCCGGGTGACTCCCATCCGCATCCGACAGCTCACCTCGCAGGTATCGGGAGAGGTTAAGCAATGTCAAACAACAATACCCACGGCCGCCACAGAGCCACCACCGGCAGCAGACTGTCCACCATTTCTCGAAGCGTCTCCACCCACAGGGGCAGGGTCGGCCGCCAGGCCGTCCTGGTCGCCGTGGGATCCGGGCTCGTGCTGAGCATGGCCGCCCCTGCCCAGGCAGGAGCCACCGCATCCGACCCGCAGAGTGGAACTGCACCGGGGGCTGTCTCCTCCTCGGCAGTCATTCCTGGCCAGGCGGCCGCCCGGGGTGCGTCCGTCCACACCGTCAACGCCGGGGAGACCCTCAGCCGGATTGGGGCGCTGAACGGAGTCTCCCTGGACGCGATCCTGTCGCTGAACGGACTTCAAATGTCTTCCATCATCTATCCGGGAGATGTCATAACGCTTTCCGGGGCAGCAGGCACCCCGGGCGTGGAATCGGCAGCTGTTCCGGCACCGATCGCCCCTGCAGCATCCGCCGGTGAAACGTACCAGCCTTCGGCGGTGGTGCCGGCGAGCTCCGACGGCGGCCAGAAGGCACCGTCTCCGATCAACCAGACGGTCCTCAACTCAGCTCTCGCCCAGACCGGCGCCACCCAGGACTGCACGGTTCTGGGAGAAGTGGCTCTGCGAGCGGCAGGAATTCAAGGTGTCGGCGATGAATCCCCCGAGTCTTTGATGGCCTACGCCACTCCCGTATCGACGCCTGAACCCGGCGACTTTATCTACTATGCCGACGGCGGAATGGGATTCTCACATAACGCGATCTACCTCGGCAACGGACAAGCAATGCACAGCGGATGGAACGGCAACCAGACCGTCATCTTTGACGTGAACGTCGGCTCCGGCCCCGCCTACTACAGGGTGAACGCCTAGCAGTTGAAGACCGGGGTGCCTGGCCACGCCCGTGGCCGGGCACCGCGGGTACACGGCCCTGAAAAACCAGGCCAGACACCACGTGCAAGTTCTGAAAGTTCAATGAGGCGGTTTTCGCCGTAGCCACCGAAGGCGGCCATGCCGATGTCCGGCGGGAGGGCCTGCTGCAGACCGCAGAAGACGCCGGCGTTCCGGACATGACTCAGTTCGAAGCGGACCTGGACTACACGGAGTCGCATCAGGCCGTAGCCAAAGATGCGCAGAAGGCCGGATCTTTGGGCGCCACGGCAACATCCACAAGCCTGATCAATGACACACTCCCGGAGGGTGCGCAGCCCATGGCCTCCCTGGAATAGGCCGACGAAGCAGCACTCCCCTTGGCTCCAGAATCTCCTGCTCAAATCAATGGCAAGCACCCCCGGCTCCCGGGCGACAGCCTCACCCTGACAGGCACTCCGGCCTAGGAAATCACAGAAACCTCACGCGGTGCCCCACTCCTGGTCATCGGAACACGCGGTCTGAGTGGCATACCCGGCTACCTTCGTGGCTCAGCAAGCCAGGCCGTCCGGGAAAGCACATCCACGACGGTCCTGGTAGTACCTTCCCGCGACCCGCACAGAAACTCAGCTGAAGCGTCGACAACCAATCCACGGGCTCCCGGTGGCCTGCGCGGGATCCAGCGCACAGTGTGAACCCCGCGTCCCCTCTGGTCTTGGCCTCAGAACATCATCAGGACGGTCCCTTTCGTTCGGGCAGCCTGCCCGGCTGCGAGGACAGTGACCTAATCCCCTATTCGGCGATCCGGGTTGGGCCAAGAGTGGGGCGGAGCAGTGCTATCGATCGCGCGGGCCTGCGTACTCGTACCGTGAACGTCCGCCGACAAGTGAAGTATGCCCATGCGTGCGAGATGGCCGGTCAAAGTTAATCGTGAACGCAGTCTCAGCGCAACAGATGGCACGAGGCAGTCAATGAGAAGAGAAAAATGATGAACAAGCAATTCGGCGGAATACTTCTGACGGCTGCTTTGGCGCTGGGCCTCAGCGCCTGCTCGTCCGCACCTACATCGAGCACCAGCACCGGTGCCAGCAGCACCGGCGCCAGCGCGGCGCCCGCCCCTACCGCATCCGGAATTTTTCAAGCTGAACGGTACCAACGGGAGTTAGGCGGCTGACTGTTCGGTGTTTTCCTTGGGTTGGTTGATCCATGAGGGCCCGGGCAGA
>NZ_JAXCHX010000038.1:0-23460 GCF_035984855.1 Arthrobacter sp. MP_M4 | reverse complement strand
TGCACCCGATACCGCGGCACATTCGCCGACTTCGTCCACGACAACGTCACCGACGTATCCGTCTGAACCGTCGACTTCAACCCCGCCGGCACCGCCAGCTCCAGGCTCGTGGCGGTTGTGAGTGGAGACGGTACCGCAAGTGCCACACCTGCCGTCGCCACCAACGCGAGCGTTAGGGCCATCAGCACGGCGATGAGTCTCTTGGTTGATACGTATCGTTGCCGGATGAATGCCATGTCGAAACCATGCCTTCGTTACGGAATCATCCACCTTTGATTCCTTGGGAGCTTTTCTAATAACAACTATCGGCTGGCCTGATAGTCGTGTTAGGCGTCCCTGGTAGCACTGGCGCATTATTTGGGCAGGTTCTTCGCAGCTCCGCAATAGGCCATTGAACTCCCTATATGCCCATGCCACACTGTGGTGTCCCAGCCCTCCTGCCCCGCCTACCTAAGCCCGATCATTTGAGCTGGATGCCGCCCCACAAACCTCAAGGACAAGGTCTCGTATGCCCAAAAATAATGTCCGCAAGAAATTCCGGCTCCGCGCGTTTCCCGCCATGATTCTCGCATTACTCCTCCTTTTTGCCGGAACTCCGGGCGCCTTCGCGTCAACGCCCGCGCCCTCCGGACTCAAGTCCCCAGCGCAGACGAGCACATCGGTCTTCGTTTCCTGGAATGCGGTCAGCGGTGCATCCAGATACCGTCTGCAGTACTCGCTCAAAGCGGACTTCTCAGAGTCTTCCTACAACCGCTTCACCACTACGTCGACAGAGCTTAGAGGCCTAAAAAGCAACAGCACTTACTATCTTCGGGTTCGGGTTATCTCAGCGGATGGAACCACAAATCTGAGCCCTTACTCAGCCGCCGTAGCCGCCAAGACAAAGGTTGCACCAACGTTTGCTGCCGTGGTCAATCCGCTGTCGGTGGCAAGTTACAACGTCAAGTGCGCCAACTGTTTCTCGGGAGCCGCAAATGAGCTGACGTGGGCAGGACGAAGGTCGGCTGTGGTGGACACCATTAAGAAACAGATGCCGGATGTCATCGGCGTTCAGGAAGCTTCGCAGGGCTGGCTCAGTGACGATCCACGCCCGGGCGGGGTCTCGCAGTTCGAAGATCTTCAGGAACGCCTCCAGGCCGCCGGGGCGAACTACCAATTGACTAATTCCAAACGCAATAACTGCGTGAAGGACACCACGCCGACCGCCTGCGTCTACGCCGATAAAGGCGCCTCGCAGGGGACGAAGATCTTCTACAACGCCAGTGCAGTGTCTCTGGACTCCCAAGGGTCCCTTGCCCTTCCCGGGCTTCTGGGCTCAACAGACAATCCCCGCTATATGGCGTGGGCAGTCTTCACCCAAAAATCGACCAACAAGAAGTTCTTCATCGGGGATGCGCACTTGCAGTCCGGAGGCGGAACGGATTACCAAAATCTCCGCACGCAGCAAGCCAAAGCGATGACCGCGGAAATCAAGAAACGCAACCCGCTAAATTATCCCGTCTTAGTGACAGGGGACATGAACTCCCACAAGTGGACCGCGCCCTCGAACGCCCCCTACGATACGTTGACTGCCGCTGGCTTCGTCGATCCGCTGGGAAATACCTACGCTTCCGACCTGCCCAGCGGGACAGCCACGGCTGAAACAACAGTCGGAGCAAACTATGACAGCTACAACAACTTCAACCGCCTGGCCAACGCCCGCAACGCTTGGGGCAACGGTACATACATCGACTACATCTTCACATCCAAGATGCGGGTAGTGGAATGGCGCACCGTCGTGAATGTCGATTCCAGCGGAAACTTCATTGGAACGATTCCATCTGACCACAACATGATTAAAGCAACGGTTCAACTCCCCTAGGCCGAGGGCACCTGCCGACACCAAAGGACCCGTGACTTTCGTTGGACCTGATCTTCTTGTATTTAGGTCGAACGATCAGAAGTCGCGGGTCCGTCGCATTGCTGGGTCGGGCCGCGTTCACCGTTCGGTCCGAGCGCCACCACCATTCCCGGAACTAAGATGCCACGGAACCGGCTAGTTGAATGAGCTTGCGGTCCACAGCGGATGACATTACTCTCGCCCATTCGACCGTCACGGAGCGATCGTCGAAACGCTCGGCAGTTTTTCTCGCGGACTGGCGCATGAGTTGAAGCTCATCCGGCGAGAGAGAACCAAGCCGTAGGATTGCGTCGGCCAAGCCCTCCACGTTCCCCGCCTCGACCAAGTACCCGTTTGCACCATCCACGATGATATCGGCCGGCCCGTAGGGCATGTCATACGCGATAGGAATACAGCCCACGCTCATTGCTTCCAGAAGCACCAGAGGGAGGCCTTCCATCCGGCTCGTCAGGAGTACGAAAGACGCCTCTGCAAGGCGCGCGACCGGGGCACTGTCGAAGCCACCTAAATGGACATGCTCCTCTAAACCGAGTTTGGAAATGAGGGCCAGCAGTGATTCGTGTAGCGGCCCCTGTCCGAAGATACGAAGATTGTACGGCGACGCTGACAAGCCGTTCGCGAGGCCGATTCCCTTGATGGCATGATCGACGCGCTTACGGTGCGTCAGGCTCACCAGCATGACCGCATCGTGTTGCCGGCGGTCGTTCGATGCGGGTATCTTGTCCGGGAGTGCCGTGCTGTTCGGCACGACAAACGTATTGCCCGGATTCCCGAAGGCCAGGTCCACGTCCTGCTTTTGGCGTTCGGTCAGCAGAACTATCCCGTCATAGGTATGAAGGCGCTCAAACACATATCGACGGACCGCGCTGAGTTCACCGTGTGGAGGCACCTGCCCCGAGGCCATGTGGGAGTTGTGCACGAGGTGCAGGGTCACGACGTTGTCCCGGCGGAATCGTGTGATGAAGTTCGCGGTGGATTTGCTGTCGACAATCATGAAGGTCTCTTGGGAGCCCACAACGTTATCCAGCCAAAAGAGGTAGAGAGGCCACATCCTGTTCCAAGCAGCAACAGGCTCACCCTTGCGGTCACACAGGGTGATCAGACGGCCACCCTCCGCGCCTGGTTCGTTTACGTCCCGCTGGTCCGATACGAAGAGGCTGCCGTCGGGTCGGAAGTAATCAACCTGAAGGGCCTTCTCGGACCTTGTATCGAAGCGGGTCCGGCGCCCCAGGGCTCCCGGCGAAAACTCCTCTACGTGCTGATTTTCCTGCGCGATTGGAGCGAAACTGCCAGACAGATTTTTGTCCCACCCCGCTGTGGACAGGATTTCGTCCGGCAATGCTGCGACCTCTTCCCAGAGATTACGCAATCTCATGCCGGGAATCAGTTCACCAGCGACCTGCATTTCACATCTGACATCATCCAGCCCATTGTCATATTCGAAGGTAAGGACGTCGACCGCAACCCCCGCCTCGCGCACAAAGGCACGGGATCGCCGAAGGAGCGCACTCGTCATTCCGCCAAAATCTGTGGGGATGCCCCAGGTAACAGCGCAGTGATAACCGGAGGGGATCGTTACTGGTGACGGATGTTCGGCGGTAGCAGAAAACATTTGTGGCTCGTATCTATGGTTGTTAGGGGGCTGACTAAGCAAAGCTGATGCTCATGTTGCTATGGGCCGTCGCATAGATGCGGGGGGCCGACTTCGCTTCCACCAGCGGCATACGCGTCACGGCTGTCGACTCCCCCACCCTGGTTTCCAGAAAGACGTCAGCAGTGCTGCTTCCCAGCGCTGCGAGGATATCCGGCTCGAAGACGAAACTAACGGTGTAGGTGTCCGAGGAGACGAGTGCCGCTGTCTGGGCAGGCACACGGAAGAATACTTCGCCGGGCCTGCGGCGAAGTCGGCAATGAAAGGCTGGGAGAATTTCCTGCATCGGGCTGTCTTCAAAAGCCAAACTGGCAGTGGCACATACCTCAAGAACTCCACCACTTCTGAATGAGCAGGCTGAATCAGCTATGTTCACGGTGTGTTCGATTTTCTTCTCAAACTTCTTAGCAGCGGCGCGCTCCATTGCGTCAACCCAAAGCCGGACAACTCTATTGTCGGAGAAGTCTTCCGCTCTCAGCCGGGCGGCTTCGCGCATCCGGCTGACTTCCAGTTCCGGCATCTGCACGAAGCTGACTATGCATCTAGCCAGTTCGTCGACGTTCCCATATTCCACGAGAAACCCATCAACTCCATTGGTGATGACGGAGGCCGGCCCGTACGGCAGGTCATACACGATTGGTATACACCCCGCCGCCATGCTCTCCACTAGGACCAGAGGCAGAGCCTCGGAAGTGCTTGTCAAGAGTGAAAAGGACGCTTCCCGGAAGTGTGACTGCGCGCTCGTGACGTGGCCCATGAGCTCTACGCGGCAGCCAAGGTCAAGGTCATCGATAAGCGCTTCCAATTCCGGTCGCTGGGATCCGTCACCGAATACCCTCAGCCCGACCGGCGACGACAGGGAAGAGTTCGCGAGATGGATGGCCCGCACCGAGTGTCCGACGCGTTTTCGATGGCTCAGAGTCGCTGCCTGCATTCCCATTCTCGGGTTTCTGGGGACTCCGACCTCTGGTGCAGCTGCCAAAGACCTTCCATTCGGAATGACAAAGGTGCGATCTCCGTCGGACTGCCGCTGACGAACGGCAGATGCCTGCTGTTCAGTAAGGAAAACAACTCCATCGAAAGCATCCAGACGGGGGAAAACCTCCTGGGCGGAGGCAGTCATCTCTGAGGCGAATCCCGCGGTCGCATCTTCAAGATGGCTCTCATGGACCTGATACAAAACAACGCACGACTCGCGCTGGTAGCTGGCCATGAAGCGTGCGGTGTTCTTGTTGTCCACCACGAAATACGCTTGCTCACCGGCGACGACGAAGTCCAGCCATGCTCGGTACAGACCCCAAGCGCTGCCCCAGTTCCGCAGGGCGTTGCCCCCAGAATCACACAGCGTCAGTGACCGCCCTCCGTGTTTCCCCATGCGGTCAGCGTCGTGCCTGTCCGACACCAAAAGCGTGCCGTCTGAGCGGAAATGGTCAACCTGCAAGACGGTCTTGCCGTCCTCCGCGTACCGCGCCAGCCGCCTGTGCGGACCCTCCAACTCAACTGGAGCGCCGCCCGGCTGCGTGGATAAAGGAGCAAAAGAACCGATGGCCAGGTCTTCGGCCTCAGAGCCGGAAGTGCCCCCGGCAGATAATGAATCTGCCATGGCCGGAAGATCTTCCCAGAGATTCAGCACCCGTGTACCGTCCGTGAGGAAACCCCTGTCTCGCAGGACACTGCGAGTGATTGAGTAGTCCCGAAAGTCGTCGAACGTCAATATGTCGACCGGCGATCCTCCCACGGAGGCGAAAGAACGGGAACGGTGCAGCATGGCGTTCGTTCGTCCAGCGAACTCCGTTGGCAGGCTCCACGTGACGGCGAAATGCTTGCCCTCCGGGAGAAGCCTCGTTGTTGCATCAGCTTTCAATTTGTCCCCAATTTCTTTCTGCACTGCGAGCCTTTCCGGCCCGGCGTCTAAGGCGAGGTCCGGCAGCTCATTCAGCGCCAGAACCCGCGAGTATCTATGAGCCGCTTTCCCTCTAAGCTTGCGGGCTCTATATCCCGAAATTTGTCATGGTCGACCAGCAGGACCACGACCTGTGCGGCCTCGATCGCGACCGTCGTTTCCACGAGCCGAACGTTTGGAATAGCGGCCAGCTCCTGCGGAAGCTCGTTCTTGTGCGGAGCCGCGACAAGAAATTCAGCCTCGGGCTGCAGCAGAGCCACGCGGCGAACGATTTCCAAGGCCGGCGATTCGCGGACGTCATCGATGTTCGCCTTGAAGGCAAGCCCCAGGCACGCAATTACGGGGCGATCAATGTCACTGCTGGCCTTCCGGATTTGATCCACGATGTAGGCAGGTTTACCGTCATTGACTTCGCGTGCAGTCCGGATGAGCGCCGAATTCTCCGGGTCGGCGGCGACGATGAACCACGGATCCACAGCAATGCAGTGGCCGCCCACCCCGGGACCAGGCTGGAGAATATTGACCCGGGGATGGTGATTCGCCAGGCGAATTAGCTCCCACACATCAATGTCCATGTTGTCGCTGATGACAGACAGTTCGTTGGCAAAGGCGATGTTGACATCCCGGTATGCGTTCTCCACCAGTTTGGACATCTCAGCCGTAGCGGCGTCCGTAAGGTGTATCTCGCCCTGGCAGAACACGCCGTACAGCGCGGCCGCCGCATCGGCGGCCTCTGTCGTGAGCCCGCCCACCACCCGGTCATTGGTGACGAGCTCAATCATGATCCGGCCAGGCAGAACCCGTTCGGGACAATGCGCCACCAGCAGCAGGAGTTTGCCGTCCTCGCCGTCCAAGCTGAGGTCCGGCCGCAACCCCAAAATCAGCTCGGCCAGCCGTCGGGTACTGCCCGGCGGCGACGTCGACTCCAGGATCACCAGTTCACCGCCTCTGAGCTGAGGGGCGATCGCCCGCGCGGCAGCCGCGATATAAGACATGTCCGCGGACTTGTCCGCCTTGAACGGTGTTGGCACGGCCACAATGAAGGCATCGGCGCTGGGGGTGTCGCATTGCGCCCTGAGCCGGCCCTGGCTGACCGCACCGGCAACGTGGATTCCCAGGTCCGGTTCCACAAAGGGCACGTCTCCGTTGTTGACGGCAGCAACCGTATCCGGGTTTACATCGACGCCGATCACGTCGAGGCCGTTGGTGGCTAAAATCGCTGCAGTCGGCAGCCCAATGTAACCAAGGCCGACGACGGCCACGGTCTTGATAGCGGCGTCTTTCTCCGCGCTCTTAGATGTCAACATGATCATTTAGCTTCCCATAGAATTTCACGTCTCCCGACGCGAGGAGTTCCGCGTCATCCACCTGCCAGGTATGTCCCGCGCCCGTGCGGACTTGGAAGTAGTTAAAACGGTCCGATGAATAGATTGTCCGTCCGGCGGCATGAACGGCGCGGAGAAATGAAGTGTCTTCCCCGGTCGACAGGTGCTCGAAAGGCTGACCGGTGAAGACCTCCCTGCGGCCCATGATGGTGGGGCCCATCACGAAGTCCGTGAACCGGTGCTCTTTGGCCGCGAACCTCAAAATTGCGGCGTTGGACGTTTCAAGGTGCATATAGTGGGCCTGCTTTCCCACGACGTCGGCACCCGAGTAGGACAGGGCGTAGAGCTGGTCACTGAGATAATGCGGCCCGTAGTGATCGTCGTCGTCCATTTTAGTGAGCACCAGCCCGGTGGATGCGGCAACGCACCTGTTCAGGCACTCCCCCAGCGAGACTTCACGTGATGCTTCCATGAGCACGACGCTGCGGATCCCGAACTCGGTGGACAGTTCCGCCAACCGATCCGGCGTCAACCGCCACCCGTGAGTGAGGAGTACCAACTCCACTGCCACGCCGGACTGTGCCGCCAGGGTGCGGAAAATGTTCTCGATGTTCCCGGGCCGGAACGTGGGTAAGAGCACTGAGACAGTGGCCCGCCCCACGTCCACAGTCTTGTCCGGGACAGCGAGCCGAAGGACTTGGTCCGCTCGGTGTGCGTAGGTGTGGCCTGACCAGATGGCTCGTTGCGCCAGGTGCACAGTACGGTCATTGAACTCGGCGTTGGACACCAGCGCCCGGGTGATGTGCTCGGCTTGTGCGCGGGTGGCGGCTATGGGCACCGCTGCCTGCGTAAAGAAGTGCCCCACTGCCTGGCTGGGCGCGGTGACCACCGGCGTCCCGGAAGCGGTGATTTCGAAGATGCGCCGGGCACACATGCTGGGCGAGTCGACGACGGAATTCACGTTAAGAAAAACCTTGAATGCTTTGTACGCAGACAGGGTCTGCAGATAGCTCAGCGAGCCGACCACCCGGGTGTCCAACGGCGCGGGGAACTGGTATTCGGGGTTGCCGCCAAGCTGACGCGAGAAGATTTCAAGACCGGTCCGCATGCGTGCCGACGCGTCCGCCACCCCACCGAGCAGGAAGTCCATCTGGGCCCGCCGCTCCGGATATTTGTGCGCAAAGTACATGCCCGCGAAGGCGACGTCCCGGCTGTGGCGGCCATGCGCAGGCCGAACCGGGTTATGGAGTACCGGCTGGGCGGCGAAAGGGAGAACCGCTACCCGATCGTGGCCCAGATCTTCCGTGTACTGGCTGATCCGCCCGGAGTCTGACGTGAAAACCTGGTCGAAGAGCCGGGCAGCGGGCAGGAAGTCGTCGTAGTGCGGCGGGTCCTCTTTGTTCCAGAAGACCGTGGGAATTCCCTGGTCCCGGCACCATAGGACCAGTTCGCGGAGTTCGTCGCTGGGTCCGAGCGGGCCGGCCAGCTTCCCGCGCCAAAGGCCGCCGTTCCCCGCCCATGCCGATTCCACGAAGAGCAGATCAACGCCCGCAGCAGACAGGTCCTTGCGCCAGGTGTGCGGGTGGACGTCGCTGGTGGACCATTCATACCCGAAAGCCAGAGCGGAAAAGTCATCCAGGATCACCGCGGCATGCACGTCGGGTCTGGACGGCTCCTGCTCCGGCAGGGTTGCCGGGTTGAATGACAGCCTCCTCTTCCGTCCCAGACCCGTCCATGCGGCTTCGACACCCTTGGCATTCCGGGGCGCGGAGTGGCCCTGTTCGGTGCGCTGGCGTGAGCACCAGCTCATCACTTGGGCAGGACCGCCCTCTCTTAGGTGCCACAGAGCGGTCCTCAGAGCCCGCAGAGCGGCCACTAACCCAGGCCTCCGCGGGAGAACCGCCCCCGGACCTCGGTGGCCACGAGATTTGCTTTGGCGTCGTCTAGTATCTTGGTGGCCGAAATGTTGTTGCCCTTGGAGAGATGTCGCGTGAAGTCCTGGTAAGCCTTGATGGCAACCTGCGGATCTCCGTCCATAATGAGGTCACCCTTGTCCAGCCAGACCACCCGGGTGCACATGTCCTTGATGGTGTCCAGGCTGTGGCTGACCAGAAAGACGCAGCCGGCCTGTTCGCGAAGTTCGTCCATCCTGACCTTGCTGCGGTCAGAGAACTGGGCATCACCGGTGTTAAGTGCTTCGTCCACCAGGAGAATCTCCGGGTCGACGCTCGCTGCGATGGCAAAGCGCAGGCGTGAGGCCATCCCCGATGAGTAGGATTTCATGGGCAGGTGAATCGACGTCTCCAGTCCGGAGAGTTCGACAATACTGTTGAATTTATCGTCCACCTCGGACCGGGTCATGCCCATGGCAAGGCACCCGAGGATGACGTTCTGATCTCCGGAAAGGTCCTGTACCAGGGCCGCGTTGACGCCGAGCATGATGGGGGTGCTCGAGGCGTAGACGGCGCCCCTGGACGGTTTCGTCTGGCCGCTGATGATTTTCATCAGAGTGCTTTTCCCGGACCCGTTTCTGCCGATGATTCCCACGGACTCTCCTCGTTCCACCACGAGGGACAACTCGTTGAGGGCGTTGACTGTCACCATGTTCGACTTCCCGACGGCCCGGCGCAGGAGGCCGGGCTTAACCGTCTCGGCGGCGGCCGCTATGTTCGCGCTGGAAGCGACGCGATAGCGCATTGCAACCTTCTCCACCACCACACAGGGGTGCCCTTCGATGAAGATTTCCTGCTCATCCGCGTCCATAGGATTCCTCGCCTCTCCAGAAAAATACGAGCCCCACGGCAAGGGCCCCCAGCGCCCAGGCAGCGAGAACAGCCCAGGACTGCCACTGCGGCACTCTCGCGTAGAGAACACAATCCCGGATGATGTCGATGACGTTGAAGAGGGGGTTGAGTTTGATGATTTCCAGTAGTTCGGGATGCCTGATGAAGCGGTCGTAGGAATAGAAGATGGCCGAACCGTACATCCAGGCCCGGAGCGCGAAAGGGAGGAGGTGCGTGACGTCGTGGACGCGGGAGATGATGCGCGCGAGAATCAGGCCGACACCGAGGTTGAACAGTGATTGAAGCAGGATGGCCGGTACTACCAGGACCCAGAGCCATGTGATCTTCTCTGCGGGCGGCAAAACCACGACGATGAGCAGCATTGCCAGTATTAGTGGGACGGCAGTCAGCAGCTCCCGCACGTTTGCCCCGATGGGCAACGCAGCCCGGGGAAAGTTAAACGCCTGCACCACGGACTTATTGTTCCGGATGGAGCGGGCGCCGGAGGTGATGGCACCCGAGCTGAACTGGAAGACAAAGATGCCCACCACGAGGTATCCCACAAAATTTTCGATGCCGCGGCTGGTGTTGAGCAGCAACCCGAAGATCAAAAAGTATGTAAGGCCATTGAACACGGGATTCAGCAGGAGCCACGCGCTGCCCAGGCGGTCGCGGCGCGTACCGCTTTGGACGCGGGCGCGGGCATCATAAAAAATGAACTGCCGGGAATCCCACAGCTGAACGAGGTAGTCCAGGAATGAGGGTCGCGAACCGACGCGCGTCAGCCGCCGCATGTCCACGGAGAGCGGTTGGATGGCAACCGTCTCCCGGTCTGTAGCACTATCTGCGGACACTACGAGTTCTCCTCATGTTCATGGTGCAACCCAGCGTATCGTTCGGCCAACAACTCGGCGTTGGCCGCCCACGTCCTCTCGCGGACGACTGTGCGGCGGCCCTCTCGTCCCATGTCCTTTCGACGCCGGGCATCGGAAAGCAGGGTGGAGAGCGCATTGGCCAGCTCGGGGGGATCCTCGGCGGGGACAAGTATCCCGTTACCGCCGTCGTCTATTATCTCCCGAAGAGCGGGCAGGTTGCTACCGACCACCGGCCGGGCACTCGCCAAGGCTTCGACGGGCTTGAGCGGGGTGACCGCCCGTGTTACGTCAAGGTCCTTGCGGGGCACCACGAAGACGTCGAGGGCCTGGTGGTAGACAGGCGCCAGGGCGCGGGGCACCCTGCCGGTGAAGAGTGCCCGTTCCGAGAGTCCGAGGGCCCGGACCTGCTGCTCAAGAGCTGGCCGGGAAGCGCCATCCCCGACGATCAGCAGGCGTAGCTGGGGGTGTTTGGGGGCGAGGAGCGCGAAGGCGCTGATCAAGTCATCAAGTCCCTCATAATCGACGAGGCTGCTCACAGTGCCTATATAGAGCCCGGCTTGCGCCAGACCCAATTCGCGGCGGGCCGTTGCGGTGTCTGCTGGCTCCTGTAAGAAGCGGCCGCCGACGGCATTGGGGGAAATGAGAATCTTGTCCGAGGAAACTCCGAGAGCCATGATGTTGGTCTTCATGGCCTCGCCCAAGGTCACCACTAAGTTGGCGTCCCGCATAACTTCTGCTTCACGGTGCTGGAACAGCCGGTATTTTTCGCTGTCTCTTGCGGCCGGTGCACGGGTGGACGCCCACGTATCCGCCAGCTGCCCCCGCACCTCGTACACCCACGGGATGCCCAGAGCTTCCGCGACGGCACGGACAACCAGGCCGTTGACGAAGTGGGTGGTCGTGTGGAGGACGCTTGGCTTAAAGACCAGGGCTAAGCTGAGGAGTTCCTCCGCCTGCTGCTGCAGCCGGGCGTCGGCTGTCGCGGCCAACTTGGCGGGGAGCAGCCGCTGATAGGTGACCCCGTCCACCACGTCCACCCGCTTCGCGAACAGCTTGCCCACCTGCACCGGGTACCCGATCCTCGTTGCGGCCAGAACTTCCCAGCCGGCGTCCTGCTGGGCACGGAGAATCGAATGTGAACGTTGCGCGTAGCCGCTGGCGGTGTGCGGCAGAGAGTTGGTCAGCAGGTGCAGGACCCGCCCGGGCACCGGCACAAAAGTCTGCTTTGCCAGGACCGGTGTCCAGTTCTGCAGGACTGAGACCTCAGCCGTGAGGCGAGCGCGCTGCAGCCTGCTGCCCCTCCCTGAATTGTCGGCTGCAGCGACAGCCGAAGTGAGCGCTCCATCATGCCAGAGCTTCCGAGCGGAAGCCCGTTGCAGCCGTGCCGTAGGGGCCGCAGTCGAAAGGAACTGATCGGCAAAATCGGGACAGTGGGCGGCGGTGGCGATATCAGACAGGGCTCCGGCGCGATCCGGCGTGGGCGTCGCGGTTAAAGCAAGGCTCAGACGCCGCCGAACATCGCCGCTATCCCCCCGCGCCAGGGCGGCCAGTAACACCGGCATTGCCGTTGACCCTGACGGTGCAAGCCGGCCCACCAGCACCGCCAAGGGCTGCACCAATTTGGCAGGGAGCCTGCGGGTAAGTTGCTGGTAGAGCATTATCGGGTCGTCGGTGAGGTGCGCCGCGGCAACGCCTGCCGCCAAGCGCAGGTTGGTAAGGAGCTGGCTCATCGCTGGGTGGTCGGCACTTTTGTTAACAACCCTGAAATTGTCTCCATGTACTTGGCCGCCAGCTGCGTATAGTCGGCATTCTCTTTGACCCATTGGCGGCTCCAATCCGATCGGACAAGCCGTGACCGGTCCAAAATGAGTTCGCGCCACAGGGCGGCCACGGCTTCGGGGGTACTGGGGACGATGTCCCCGGCCCGGGCCTCCTCGATGATGCGCGCTGCCTCGCCCTTGACGATGGCCGTTACGTGGCGGCCGACAGCCAGGACCTCGTAAGTCTTGGATGGGATGGTGGTCTCAAAGGACTTCCAGTCATCGCGCAGGGAAACGATGCAGGTGTCTGCCGAGGCATAGCGGTCCATAACGTCCTGGCCGTGCAGCGGTGGATGGAAAGTGACGGGTGCTTTAAGCTCGGCCGCCAGTTTCTTAAGGGCCGGGCTCTGGGTCCCATGGCCCACCAGGTGCAGGCGCATGGGGGCCCCAACCAAGGCACTGGCCCGTATCACCACATCGAGCCGCTGGCTCTCGCCGTGGTTTCCGAGGTAGAGCGCCTCGAACACCTCCCGTTCCGGCTCGGGCGGTCCGAGAAACGGGATGGTGTCGACGTGAAGGCCGTTGCTGACCGTGGTGACGTTCCGAAGGCCCCGGGCCCGCAACGTGTCTGCAAAGCCGTCCGTCACCGTGACCACGAGCTCCGCGCGCTTTTGGACGAACTCCACGGCCCGCTCCACTACGCTTTTCACCCGCCCGCGGACCATGCGGGAATCCCTGGCAAGGTCCGGCCACGCGTCGCGCATTTCAACAATCAAAGGGACGCGCCGCAACCGGGAGAGCAGATATCCCGCGGCAAGGATTGGCAGGCTGGGGGCAGTTGCTATTACCACGTCCGGTCGGCGCGTCAGGAAACCCAAGGGCACGGACATGGCCGCCGAAAAGCACTGATCCAGCAATCTCGCGATGTGCGAGTTTCCGTGCGGCAAATAAGGGACCCGCCGGATCAGTTCGGTGAACTGTCCCTTTTGTCTCCGGAAAGCGTGCCCTGCCTGGTCGCGGGGAAGCTCCCGCCGGCCCACAGGAAAGTGCGCCACTGGCGTGACGACGTCGAATTCCCAGCCGAAGGTACAAAACTCCCGAAGTAAGGCGGTCCATCGACGCTGAGGAGGGCTGTTTTCGGGCCAGTAGGAATGGGCAAGTAGCGTCACCCGGATAGGTCGCTGCCCGGCGCGGGGACCCGCGGCTGGAGTGGCAGATGCTTCAGAACGCGGCACGTGGATCTACTTTCCCGTCTTTGCAGCCGAGCGCAGGCCCCTGGACCCGATGACGCGGAAGTAGGCGACGCCGACAGCCAGCAGGCCCAGGACGGTCAGGATCTGGACTATCAGGGGACTACCTGTCGCGGCAACTGCCGTACCCTCAATCTTTCCAGCGGCCTGCGTGGCTGCCGGTTTTTTCTTCGGAGCGACCACTGCGGACTTGGACGGGGTCGCGGAGGTTGACGGTGAAGAAGTTGGGACCGTCGTCTCTTCAGGGAGAGGCTCCGGCGCATTTTCCACCGGTTCCGGCTGGGCAGGAACAACCTGGACGGAAGGGGTTGGTACCGGCAGAACAGCCGGGGTGCTAGGGGCCACCACCGCCGGCGGAGCGACGACAATCGCAGGAGGAACGTCGGCGGCGGGCGGGTCGACAGGGATCGTGGGGACGGATGGCTCAGGTGCCGGGCTCGGAGGCGCCGTCGTCGTGTTAGTCGGTGTTGGCGTCGGATCCACAGGGGCTGGCGTCTGCGTCGGAGTCGGTGAGACGGTGATCGGGCCCACGTCCGGAACGGTCGGGTCTTCAGCGTGGGCCGCCGGCATTCCCAGAGTGAGGGCGACAATGAGAGCAGTCAGGACGCCGCAAACAGGCTTCAACCGCGCTGCAGCTAGGCGACGGGAACGTTCCCTTTGTGATTTTTGCAAGTGCTCCCCCAGGCTGTTCCAGTTCGTTACGTTGTGTGGTTCGTCGTCGAACTTAGGTGGTGCGTCGCTAGGAGATAGTAACGCCAACTTGTAATCATACCTGTTTCGTCGGGCGGGACACTCGGACTTCAGGGGAACGGGCGAGATCGGTCCCGGGCCGGCCTACCGCTTCGCGGTCAGTCCGGCGTCCTGTATGTAGCGTCCCAGGGAATCTTCGGCCAAGGCCTTTCCGATACTCTTGATCGCCGCGTCGTCACGGAGGACAATCGATTGGCCGTCATTGGAGGTACCAACACCCAGGGTGGGCAAAGTAAAGCTGACCACGTCGGTGCCGCGGACATCCCGAAGCCCGATGGCCAGGGAACCGGCAGCAGCGGCGTCGAGGGACTTATCGGCACTGATGAACGGCGAGACGGTATCCACCAGGCTGCTGATTTTACCGGGGTTGGTCAGCGTCTCAGCCGTGAGGAACCTGGTCATGAGCGCTTTTAGGAAGAGCTGCTGATTCTTGACGCGCTGGTAGTCGCCGTCGCTGAATGCCTTGCGTTCCCGCACAAACGCGAGTGCCTGTTCTCCGCTCAGTTGCTGCTTACCTTCGACGAAGGAGAACTGTTTGGTATTGAATGCAACAGGCACGTTCACGTTAACCCCGCCCAGGGCATCCGTCATGGCCTTGAAGCCTTCGAAGTCGATGACCGCCACGTGGTCGAGCCTGGTGTCGAACATTCCTTCCAGCGTCTGAACAACCAGAGGGATGCCGCCCAACGCCATGGCGGCATTCATCTTTGCTTCGCCACGTCCGGGGATTTGCACCCACGTATCGCGCATGATGGACATCATGTAAATGTTCTTGTGGTCCTTGGGGATGTGCACCCACATCATGGTGTCTGATCGCTGGTCCGATGAGTCGCCGGCTTCGGCTGATCCCAGCGCCGCGGCGCGGCTGTCGCTTCCCAGGAGCAGGAAGTTGGTGGCACCGGCCTCCACTTTTGCCGGCCGTGCAGTCTCGGCCGGAAACGCCTGTTCAATCTTCTGGGACTTGGAGTTGAAACTGTTGGCCAGGTTGAAGGCGTAGACGCCGGCACCTAGTGCCACCACGAGAAAAACCGCCACGAAACCCAGGAGAACGTTGCGGGCTGTTTTCTTCTTCTTTGTCCCGGTTCCCTGGGGCTCCTCGGGTGGAGTCCGGTTTTCGACGACAGAGACCATGTGTTGCTTCCCAACTCTTACCACGGTGGACATAAACGGCTCGGCCAAGTATGTCACGGACGCCTCTTCGGCTTGTGAATGGCGGCCGCACACCGGGATAGGGTTGAAGGATGCAGCGTTCCCATTTCCCGGCACCCGCCCGTTCGTTCCGCCTTCTGGCCACGGCGGCGGCTACCGGGATCCTGCTGAGCGCCTGTTCTCCGGTGGTCGACGTGACGCCGGCCAAGGACGCCGCGAATGCCGCCTGCGCGCCCATGATGGTGGCGTTGCCGGATGCGATTGGCGAGTCGAAGCTGCGCAAAACGAACAGCCAGGCAACGGCGGCCTGGGGCGATCCGTCGCTGGTGATCCTGCGCTGCGGGGTCAACGTTCCCGGGCCCACGACGGACCGCTGCGTCAGCGTCAACGGCGTCGACTGGGTCATCAAGGAAGGCGACCCCGTGTGGACGCTGACCACATTCGGCCGCGAACCTGCCACCGAGATCCTGATGGACCCCGACAAGATCAGTTCGGCCACCGTGCTCGCCGACCTGGCCGCCGCCACCGCCAAGGTACCGGCCGCGCGGAACTGCGTGGGCCAAGCCGACCTGCAGAACCTGCCGGCGAGCCAGTAGCGGCTAGCGCAGGCCGGTCCTGCGGTGCAGCGCCAGGTGAAGGAGCTCGTCGATCAGTTCCGCGTAGCCCAGACCTGATGCCCGCCACATCTGCGGGTACATGCTCTTAGGCGTGAACCCGGGCATGGTGTTGATCTCGTTGATGATCAGCTCACCCTCCGGTGTGTAGAAGAAGTCCACCCGGCTCAAGCCCTCGGCGCCGACGGCGTCGAACGCGACGGCGGCCAGCTCGCGGACCCTCGCGATCGCCTCGTCCGGAAGGTCCGCCGGGCAGCTGAGGGCCGCGGCGTCGTCGACGTATTTGGCGTTGAAGTCGTAAAAGTCGTGACCGCCGCCGGCCACGGAAATTTCACCGGGCATGGACGTGCGGGGAGCATCGGTCCCCCGGCCCTCCAGCACGGCGCACTCAATCTCACGGCCCACGATGCCGGCTTCGATCACCAGCTTCGGATCGTGTTCGCGGGCAGCCTCGATCGCTGCGTCCAGCGTCTCGAGCGAGTCCACCTTGGAGATGCCCATGGAGGACCCTGCCCGGGCCGGCTTGACAAAGACCGGGAAACCGAGCTGATCCACGCGCTTGCGGACGGTCTCCGGGTCATTGCGCCACTGCCGGTCGGTGACGGCGATATACGGCCCCACCTGCAGGCCGGCGGACTCGAAGACCACCTTCATGAAGTGCTTGTCCATGCCGACGGCGGACGCCAGCACCCCGGCGCCCACGTACCGGGTGTCGGAAAGTTCCAGGAAGCCCTGGATGGTGCCGTCCTCGCCGAACGGGCCGTGCAGCAGCGGGAACACCACGTCAACGGTGCCCAGTTCCTGCGGAACGGTGTTGGGCGACGCGACGATCAGTTGGTGTTCACCGCCGATCTCGGTCAGCGCCACGGTCTGCGTCGAGGACGCGACCTCGGGCAACGAGGCCGCCGACAGTGACCAGTCCTCGGTGTCCCCTGAGGCTAGGACCCACTGGCCGGTCTTGGCGATCCCGATCGGGATTACCTCGTACTTCGTCTGGTCGATGGCACCCAGGACCCCGGCCGCCGTGACGCAGCTGACAGCATGTTCGCTGGAGCGGCCGCCAAACAACACCGCCACGCGGGGACGGCGTCGGACGTTCGGGTAGTCATTGTGGTCGTTATGGTCCAACACTCAGTGATCGCCTTCGCGCTTCAGGTCCCGGGACAGCAACAGCGGCCCCAGTTGGTCTACGGACAGATTTCCGGCCAGTACGGCCACCACCGCAGCAGTGATGGGCATCTCGACGCCCAGCTTGCCCGCCAGCTCGTGGACGGCCGGGGCGGACTTGATGCCCTCTGCCGTCTGGGTCATTTGAGCCGTAACCTCGTCCAGGGTCAGGCCTGTGCCCAGCAGCCGTCCGGCAGTGTGGTTCCGGGACAGCGGCGACGAACAAGTCGCGACCAAGTCCCCAAGACCGGCGAGTCCGGCCATCGTCTGGGCCTGTCCGCCCAAGGCAAGAGTAAGCCGTGACGTCTCGGCAAGTCCTCGAGTGATGACAGAGGCCTTGGTGTTGTCACCCATCTGTTTGCCTTCACAGATGCCAACGGCCAAGGCAATGATGTTCTTGACTACCCCGCCAATCTCTACCCCGACGACGTCGGCCGTGGTGTAGGGCCTGAAATACGGTGCAGTGCAGGTCCGCGCAATCCACCCGGCGGCGCTGAAGTCTGAGCAGGCCACTACCGATGCCGTGGGTTCCTCGCGCGCAATTTCCATGGCGAGGTTTGGACCGGAGACTACGGCCACGTGGCTGGCCGGTATGCCCAATTCCTCGCCGATCACTTCACTCATCCGGGCGTCGGAATGTAGCTCCAGTCCTTTCATCAGGGAGACGACCAAGGCACCGTGGGGCAGCAGATTCTTCCATTCGCGCAGCTGCGGGCGGAGAGTCTGGGCCGGGACGGCGAGAACCACGAGCTCGGCCCCGGCAAGGACCTCCGCAACGTCGGTGGAGGCGGTGATGCTGTGGGGGAGGTCTATGTTCTTAAGGTATTGCTCGTTGCGGTGTTTCAGGTTGATCTGCTCGACCACTTCGCTGCGGCGGCCCCAGAGGCGGATCTCGCGTTCTACACCGGATGCCGTGGCGGCATCGGCCAAGATCTTCGCGAACGTGGTACCCCAGGAACCAGCGCCGAGGACGGCCACCTTGATGGCAGATGTGCCACGCTTTTGATCAAATGTCATTCTTTGCTATCCCCAGTATCTTTTTTTGATAGTGCGGATCCGCCCGTGGTGCCGCCCTGATCGATGATGCGGCCATGCGTGGATTGGTTGTGGACCGACGGGTCCCAGCGGACCAGTGGAGGCTGCCCGCCGCGAAGGGTTGCCAGGAGTTCGGTGATGGCGTCCATGATCACGTGGGTTGCTTCGCTGAGGGTGGCTTTGTCCAGCGGCCGGCCGGCGAAGGCGCTGAGGTCGACGGGGTCGCCCACCACCAAACGTGAGGTTTTCCGTGGGAAGACGTGGAAGCGCTTGGCGTAGCGGGGCAGGACCTCGTGGGCTCCCCAGTGGGCCATCGGGACCACGGGGATTCCACTTTCCAGCGCCATGCGCGCGGCCCCGGTGTGGCCTTTCATGGGCCACAGCTCAGGGTCCCGGGTGAGGGTGCCCTCGGGATAGATGATGATGGCGCCGCCGCCATTCACCACCTCTTTGGCAATCTGAAGCGAGCGGTTGGCTCCCGCTGACGAGCGTTCCACCGGGATCTGTTTGGTGGCGCGGAGCACGAATCCAAGCACGGGCACTTTGAAGAGCCCTGCCTTGGCAAGGAAGTGTGGCATCCGCTGCTGGTTGTACAGCATGTGGCCCACCACCAGGGGATCAATCTCGGTGCAGTGGTTGGGCGCCGCAATGAACCCGCCGTCGGGCAGTTTCTCGAGTCCGATCCACTGCTTGCGCATGAGGAAGTTCATCGCGGGCCGGACGATTCCGGCCACCACCACAAAGGTGATGTGGCTTTTGGCCGTTTCTTTCACGTGCTCCCCGCTACTTTTCCGTGGTGATGTCGAAATCGGCGCCCAGGCCCGCGAGCTTTTCCGTGAACCGCTCGTAGCCGCGGTTGATGATGTCGATTCCGGTGACGCGCGAGGTGCCGTTGGCGGCAAGGGCAGCGATCAAGTGGCTGAACCCGCCGCGGAGGTCCGGCACGTCGATGTCGGTGCCGGTCAGTTGGGTGGGACCGGAAATAACGGCTGAATGCAGGAAGTTGCGCTGCCCGAAACGGCAGGGGACGCTGCCGAGGCATTCGCGGTGGACCTGGATGTTGGCGCCCATCCGGATCAGCGCCTCCGTGAAGCCGAAGCGGTTCTCGTACACGGTTTCGTGGACGATCGACACGCCGTCGGCTTGGGTCAGGGCCACGATGAGCGGCTGCTGCCAGTCGGTCATGAAACCGGGGTGCACGTCCGTCTCCAGGACCAGCGGGTTAAGCTTGCCGCCCTTGTGATAGAAACGGATGCCGTCGTCGCCGATGTCCATCCCGCCGCCCACCTTGCGGTAGGTGTTCAGGAAAGTCATCATGTCGCGCTGGGTGGCGCCCTCAACGAAGATGTCGCCGCGGGTGACGAGGGCGGCGGACGCCCAGGACGCTGACTCGTTGCGGTCCGACAGCGCGCGGTGGTTGTAGCCGCCGAGATCCGGGACGCCCTCGATCCGGATGGTGCGGTCAGTCTGGACGCTGATGATGGCGCCCATTTTCTGCAACACCGCGATGAGGTCAACGATCTCCGGCTCGGTGGCCGCACCGGAGAGTTCGGTGATGCCCTCGGCCCGGGTGGCGCTCAACAGCACCTGTTCGGTGGCTCCGACGGACGGGTAGGGCAGGGATATCTTGGCACCCTTGAGTCCGTCAGGTGCGGAGATGTGAATGCCACCGGGACGCTTTTCGACGACCGCGCCGAACTGCCGCAGCACGTTCAGGTGGTAGTCGATGGGCCGGTCGCCGATCTTGCAGCCGCCCAGGTCCGGAATGAACGCCTCGCCGATCGCGTGGATCAAGGGACCGCACAGCAGGATCGGGATGCGGGAATCACCGGCGTGTGCGTCGATCGCCGTGTGGGAGGCGGTCTTGGCGTTAGTGGGATCGAGAGTCAGATCCCCGGTGACGGGATCCTTCTCAACCGTCACGCCGTGAAGTTGAAGCAGGCTGGTGACAACCTCGACGTCCTTGATTTCGGGAACGTTGCGCAACACGGACGGCTCATTACCCAGGAGGGCAGCCACCATAGCTTTAGGGACAAGATTCTTGGCCCCACGCACGGTGACGCGGCCAGTTAGCGGGACGCCTCCGCGGATTGTCAGAACACTACTCATATACCGGTTTCCTCACGATCACTTGCCCCCGAATCCTTACAAAGGCACCTGCTAAGCATAGGAGCTTGCGTTACCGATCTGAAATACGGGGCGCGCCGCGCCGTACTCGCGACTCAGGCTGCCGCCGTCGGAATCGCCTCGGGATGTGGCGAGTCAGGACAGCCTGGCGGGCAGTGTTTTGGGCATGAACGCGGGCCGGGTGGCCTCGAAGGCCGTGATGTCTTCCTCGTGCTTGAGGGTCAGGCCGATGTCGTCCAGGCCCTCGAGGAGCCGCCAGCGGGTGTAGTCATCGATTTCGAACGGCGCGACGATGGTGCCGCACTGGACGGTCTTGGAGACCAGGTCAACGGTGACCGCTGTGCCTGGGGCGTTCTCCAGTTCCTTCCAGATGAGCTCGATGTCGTCCTGGGCGAGTTCCGCGGCGAGGAGACCCTGCTTGCCGGAGTTGCCGCGGAAGATGTCCGCGAAACGGGAGGACAGCACGGTCTTGAAGCCGTAGTCCTTCAGTGCCCAGACGGCGTGCTCCCGCGAGGAGCCGGTGCCAAAGTCCGGACCGGCCACCAGCACGGAGCCGGCGGTGAAGGGTTCCTGGTTCAGGATGAACGCCGGATCCTTCCGCCAGCCCGCGAAGAGGGCGTCCTCGAAGCCGGTGCGGGTGATGCGCTTAAGGTAGACGGCCGGGATGATCTGGTCCGTGTCGACGTTGCTTTGGCGCAGCGGGACGCCGACGCCGGTGTGGGTGGTGAACTTTTCCATGGCGGATCCTTCGGTGCTGGGGGGATCGGAGACGATCGGAGGCTAGGCGGCGTCGGCCCGGACCGCGGCGGACGCCGGGGCGGGATCCAGGTCCGAGGGTGAGCTCAGGGTGCCGCGCACCGCCGTGGCGGCGGCCACCACCGGGGAGACCAGGTGGGTGCGCCCGCCCTTACCCTGCCGGCCCTCGAAGTTGCGGTTCGAGGTGGAGGCGCAGCGCTCCCCCGGTTCCAGCTGGTCCGGGTTCATGCCCAGGCACATCGAGCAGCCGGCGAAGCGCCATTCGGCGCCGAAGTCCTTAAAGACCTTGTCCAGGCCTTCGGCTTCGGCCTCGAGCCGGACGCGGGCGGAGCCGGGCACCACGAGCATCCGGACGTTGGGGTCCTTGGCCCGGCCGCGGAGGATGTCCGCCGCCGCGCGGAGGTCCTCCATCCGGGAGTTTGTGCAGGAACCCAGGAAGACGGTGTCCACCCGGATTTCCTTCATGGGGGTGCCGGCTTCCAGGCCCATGTACTGCAGCGCCCGTTCCGCGGCGGCCTTGGCGTTCTCGTCGCCGAAGTCCTCAGGTGAGGGCACCTTGGCGGAGAGGGACACGCCCTGGCCGGGGTTGGTCCCCCAGGTCACGAACGGTTCCAGCGTGTCGGCGTCGAGGTCCACCTCGACGTCGAACGTTGCGTCGTCCTCGGTGCGCAGGGTGTTCCAGTACTCGACGGCGGCATCCCACTCGGGGCCCTGCGGTGCGTGCGGGCGGCCGAACATGTAGTCGTACGTGGTCTGGTCCGGGGCAACGAGTCCGGCGCGGGCGCCGGCTTCGATGGACATGTTGCAGATGGTCATCCGGGCCTCCATGGACAGCGCCCGGATCGCGGAGCCGCGGTATTCCAGCACGTAGCCCTGCCCGCCGCCGGTGCCGATCTTGGCGATGACGGCCAGGATGATGTCCTTGGCTGATACGCCGGGGCGCAGGGTGCCCTCAACGTTGATGGCCATGGTCTTGAAAGGCTTCAGGGACAGCGTCTGGGTGGCCATGACGTGCTCCACCTCGGAGGTGCCGATGCCCATCGCCAAAGCACCGAACGCACCGTGCGTGGAGGTGTGGGAGTCGCCGCAGACCACGGTCATGCCTGGCTGGGTGAGGCCAAGCTGCGGGCCGACCACGTGGACGATTCCCTGCTCGGCGTCCCCGAGCGAGTGCAACCGGACGCCGAATTCCTGGCAGTTGTTGCGCAACGTCTGGATCTGCGTGCGGCTGGTGAGATCGGCGATTGGCTTGTCGATGTCCAGCGTGGGAGTGTTGTGGTCCTCGGTGGCGATGGTGAGGTCCGGCCGGCGCAGCGGGCGTCCGGCGAGCCGCAGGCCCTCGAAGGCCTGCGGCGAGGTCACCTCGTGCACCAAATGGAGGTCGATGAAGAGAAGGTCGGGCTGGGCGTTGGCTCCTTCGCCATCGCCTTTGCGCACCACGTGCGCGTCCCAGACTTTCTCGGCCAGTGTCTTTGCCACGGCCATCTCCCTTCACTGCGGTGTTCCGTACTTGCGGGCTTGTTCTCTCCACTGAATCAGCACGCCCGCGTCATGCGCCAGCGCGTTGACTTGCATCTCAGATAATGAGACGGCAATATCATTACATGGACAATTCTAGTGGCGTCGGTGTCATCGATAAAGCGGCCCATGTGCTTGACGCACTTGAGGCCGGGCCCACCACCTTGGCGCAGCTGGTGGCGGCCACGGGTCTTGCGCGGCCCACCGTGCACCGGCTGGCCCTGGCGCTGGTCCACCACCGGCTGGTCAGCCGCGACATCCAGGGCAGATTCGTGCTCGGCAGCCGCCTCGTGGAGCTCGCCTCCGCCGCAGGCGAGGACCGCCTGATCGCTTCCGCCGGGCCGGTCCTGATGCAGTTGCGCGACGCCACCGGGGAAAGCGCCCAGATATTCCGGCGGCAGGGTGAGTGGCGCGTCTGCGTCGCCTCCGCCGAGCGGCCCATCGGCCTGCGCGACACCATTCCCGTCGGCACGCAGTTGTCCATGAAGGCCGGCTCCGCTGCCCAGGTGCTGCTGGCGTGGGAGGACCACGACCGGCTTCTGGAAGGCCTGCAGTCTGCCCGTTTCACCCCCACCGTCCTCGCGGGTGTCCGACGCCGGGGCTGGGGCCAGAGCCTCGGAGAACGCGAGCCGGGTGTCGCGTCCGTTTCGGCCCCGGTGCGCGGTCCGTCCGGCCGGGTGATCGCAGCAGTGTCCATCTCCGGCCCGATCGAACGCCTCACGCGCCAGCCCGGCCGGCTCCACGCCGAAGTGGTCTGCAACGCGGCCCGGGTGCTGACTGAGGCGCTGCGCAAGACCAACGACTAGGGCGTGTCTCCTAAATGAGGGGGTCGCTGGCTGGAATGCTTGTTGGGTGTCGCGAACATCTGTTTTGAGTGATGGCCAGTGGTCCCGGATT
>NZ_JAXCHX010000037.1:0-24924 GCF_035984855.1 Arthrobacter sp. MP_M4 | reverse complement strand
TCCACCGCGTCCACGCACTCCCAGCCCAAAACCGGCCCGTCCTTCACCCTCACATCACACCACGAGGCACCGACAAAATTCGGTCCAACCGCAACCAGGGCGCCGTTGAGGACGGAAGCCGGGGCAAGAGTGCAGTCCCCGAGGCAGAGCGCCAACTTCCGCGCATCCCGGCTCAGTAGAACTAGGCTTCGAGGTCCCGGCGCCGCCAGCCAACATAGCCCAGCGCCGTCAGAGCGGCTGCGGCCACGGTGAGGGCCATCAGCACCGCAGCATCGCCAGTGTCCACCGGGAGCAACGGGGAATGCCTGAACGGAGAGAGGTCCATCAGCCATTGCGGCGCATTCCACAGCACGCCGAACTCTCCGAGGGCGACGAAGGCCAGGAGGATACCCCAAACTGCCCCGGCCAACCGGGGCGCCCAGCCGAACACCACCAAAGCCAGGCTGGTCACCACCCACGCAGCCGGAACCTGAGCAAGAGCGGCCGCGGTGCTGCGACCCACCACTTCAGGGTCGCTAACGGCGACGGCAGCGCCAACTCCGATCGAGACTCCCGCCAGCAGAAGCAACAGGGCGACCCCGCCCAAGGCGAGGGTGAAGTGGCTGCTGGCCCAGCGGATGCGCGTGGTGGCAGTGCCCAGCAACGCCTCCGTGTGTCCCGCCGTCTCTTCGCTACGCAAATGGTTGGCGGCGGACACCCCATAGCCCGCTGCCAGCAACCCCATCACGCTGATCTCCGCGGCCAGGAAGGCGTCCCTCAGGGCCTGAGGTCCACCGAGCAGCTTGATCACGTCCTGGGCGTTCGGTGAACTCAGCAGCTCCGCTACGTTGCTGACCAGGGAACCGATCACGACGCCGAATACCAGGAACGCCATGGCCCACGCCACGAGCACGCGGTACTGCAGCCGCACCGCAAGGTCCCAGACGCTTGAGAGGGAACCGACTGCCGGCCCGGGACGTTCCGCACGGAGACCGGACCCAAGATCGCGCCGGGCGCGGAGCGCGAACGCTGCCGGGATCAGCGCCAAGGACAAGCAGACCGGCAGCACCAGCACCCACCACTGATCTCCGGCAAACGCCCGGATCTGCTGGTTCCAGCCGATGGGCGACACCCACGAGAGCGCGGAGGGTCCAGGCTCAGCGAGGTCTCCGACGGCGCGCAGCGCGTAGGTGATGGCCACAAAGCCGATACTGATCCCCGTCGCGGCCCGTGCACTGGCCGTCAGCTGTGCGGCGAGACCGGCGACGGCACTGAAGGCCATTCCCGTGGCAGCCCATCCCAGGCCGAAAGCCACGGATCCGGCGGCCGGCAATCCGCCGGCGGCCAGCGCTGCGGCGCAGAGCAGCCCGAGCAGGACGTTGGCGGCGAGACCAATGGTGAGGGCGGCCGCCAGCGGCGCGTCACGGCCCAGCCGCCCGCCGCCGAGCAGTTCCAGGCGTCCGCTTTCCTCGTCGCCGCGGGTGTGCCGGATGATGAGGACGGCCATGAGGACGGCAAGGATCGCGGTCATGAAAGCGGTGTATTTGATCAGCGACAGGGCCCCGATCGAGGAGGGATCGTAGATTCGTCCGAACATGGCCACCATCGAGGCAGTCGCATTGAGGGCGGTGGCCGCCTCGACCCGGCTCGTCACATCCGGGTAGAGCTCGGTGCCGGCCAGCGCCGTCGAGTACGTGACCAGGGCAAAGCCGACGATCCAGACCGGCAGCATCCAGCGGTCCCGCCGCAGTCCGAGCCGGATCAGGACGCCGGTTCCAGCGAAAGTCTCAGGCATGGCCGGCCCGCCGCCGGCCCGGCTCCCGGTTGGTGGTCCGGGAACCCGGCCCGCCGGAGGAAGCACCGATGGCTGCAGCCGGAATCCCGGCGGTGATATCTCCGTAGTGACGCAGGAAGAGGTCCTCGAGCGTCGGCGGCTGGCTGGTGAGCGAGGTCAGTCCCGCCGTCGCCAGTGCCTGCATCAGGTGGGTCAGCCCGGCGGGCTCCACCTGGGCGCTCACCCGGTGGTTGGAGAGAACGACGTCGTGGACGCCGGGCAGGAGGTCCAGGCCCGCAGGCACCACGACGACGTCCGCGGTCACCGACGTACGGGTCAGATGCCGGAGCTGCTCCAACGGGCCGGTCTCCACGACCCGCCCGGCGCGGATGATGCTGACCCGGTCCGACAGCGCCTCGGCTTCACTGAGGATATGGCTGCTCAGGATCACCGTGCGGCCCTGCCCGCGCAGTTCGCGGATGCAGCCGCGGAACGCGTCCTCCATCAGCGGGTCCAGCCCGCTGGTTGGCTCGTCCAGCAGGAAGAGTTCAGCGTCGGTGGCCAGCGCGGCAACCAGGGCAACTTTCTGCCGGTTTCCCTTGGAATACGTGCGGGCCTTCTTCCTGGGATCCAGCTCGAACACCGCCAGGAGCCGCTCCCTGCGTGCGCGGTCCTGGCCGCCCTGCAGCCGGCCCAGCAGGTCGATCACTTCGCCGCCCGTCAGGTTGGGCCAAAGAGCCACGTCGCCCGGGACGTAGGCCAGCCGGCGGTGCAGCCGCGCGACGTCGTGCCAAGGGTCCATCCCGAGCACCCGGATGCTACCCCCGTCGGAGCGCAGAAGGCCAAGAAGGAGCCGCAAAGTGGTGGACTTGCCCGACCCGTTGGGGCCAAGGAAACCGTGCACCTCGCCGGCATTCACCTCAAAATCCAGTCCGTCCAAGGCCGTCACTGTTCCGAAGCGCTTCACGACGCCGGTCATTTCCACCACGCTGCCCATAGACAACAAGGTACGCCGGAAAGACGGACGCGGCCCCCTGCGGAAAGTCCCGATCCAGGGGCCGCCACTTCCGGTTAGCGGCCGATCGTTGGCTGTGATTGAGTTGTTCCATGCCATTTCGCTGGTCCGGCCGGGACACCCAGACGCTTTCCGCTGTGGCGATGAGCGCCCTTCTTCTCACCAGCGCCGCCAAGCACTTCGACGATCCGGCGTTCTTCGGCCCCGTTGTTCCGGAGTACCTGTGCCGGGATGACACCGCCGGACAGACCAACAGCCCCTTCGCCGTGCTGTCCCGGGAGGAATGGGTGGCGCTCAGCGGGCTGCTGGAGGCGGCCGCCGCCGTCGGCCTCTTGATTCCCGCCACCCGCCGGGCCACGGCAGGTGGCGTCACGGCGATGTTCGCCCTTTTCCTCGCCGGCCACCTCGACGCCCTGCGCAAGGCGTACGGTCCGGCGGGGACGCCCGGGCAGCGTCGCGTCCACACGCTGAGGCTCCCGCTGCAGGCCCCGCTCATCGCCTGGGCCTGGAGTCTGCGGCGTCCGACGCCGGCTTCGCCATTCCGGCGGAAACCCGCCCGGTAGTGCGGCTTCTGACGTCCCCGGCAGTGCGGGTGGGACTCTCCATCAGCATCGCCACGGGACTTTACGGTGTGTCCTTCGGTGCGCTGTCCGTTACCTCCGGACTCGACTTCTGGCAGACCATGGCGCTGAGCCTGCTGCTGTTTAGCGGCGGATCGCAGTTCGCGTTCATCGGCGTGGTGGCAGGGGGCGGTTCCGGCATTGCTGCGATGGGGGCCGCCACTTTGCTTGGGATGCGCAACGGGATTTACGGAATGCAGATCAACGCCCTGCTGCAGCCCCGGGGCTGGCTGCGGTTCGCGGCAGCCCACGTCACCATTGACGAGTCAACGGCCACAAGCACCGGGCAGACGGATCCGCTTGAGCAGAAACGCGGCTTCTGGACCGCGGGACTGGGCATCTTCATTCTGTGGAACCTGTTCACCGCTGTGGGTGCTCTGGCCGGAGGGGCCCTGGGGGACCCCAAGCAGTGGGGTCTCGACGGCGCCGCCGTGGCCGCGTTCCTGGGCTTGCTCTGGCCGCGGCTCAAGGGCCGCGAACCCGTGGCGATCGCGGTGGTCTGCGCCGTGGCTACCGTGCTGGCCGTGCCCTTCGTACCCGCCGGCGTACCGATCCTGGTCGCCGCGGTGGTGGCGGCGGCAATCGGCTGGTTCAGCCGGGGCCGCAGCGACGAAGGATTGGAGCCGGACGTCGACCCGTACGCCGAACACCCACACTCGCGTCCGGCCGGGGATGCGTCATGAACCTCTGGCTGTGGCTGCTGCTCTCCTGCCTGCTGGCATACGCCTGGAAGCTGCTGGGCTACCTGGTCCCGGCCAGCGTGCTCCGGGACCCCCGGATGTCCCGGATCGCCGGGACCATGACCATTGGCTTGCTCGCGTCCCTGACGATCGTAAATACAGCGGCCTCGGGCCAGCTGCTTGTGCTGGACGCCCGGCTGGGGGCGCTGGCCGCGGCCGGCGTTGCCTTGGCGTTCCGGGCACCGTTCCTTGTGGTGGTCCTCGCGGGAGCCGGTGCGGCAGCCGTACTCAGGCTGCTCGGCTGGAGCTAGCGGCCCTGCCGCGGGCAGGCGGTCCCAGCCGGAGGGGGCCGCTGTTCTAACCCAGCACGGAGTCGAACGCTGTGCCCGGCAGGGGCGCCTGCGGAGGCAGGGGCCGGTGCGGACGCTCCGTGCGGATTGCATCCTCGACCAGAGCCACCGGGCGGCGCCAGGCATCCGAACCCGCCTCCATCGTGTCCACCACACCGATCAGCATGGCCAGCAGGCGGATCAGGTCCGTCATGGAAATGTCACTGCGCAGGGTCCCCTGACCCTGACCGCGGCCCAGGAGGACGGCCACGGATTCGATTAAGTCACCCGTGATGCCGGTAAGCAGGCCGCGCCGGCCGGCGACGGCCCCCAAAAGATTGGCTTCCTCGCTGGCCACGCCCATCAAAGCGTCAATGACGAGGAAAAGTCCGTCTGCAGCATCGGGCCCCGCCAGCGCCTCTGCGATGACGGGATCAACCAGCAGCCCGAGCTGGCGGTGCAGCGCCGCGAGGACAAGTTCTTCCTTGTCGGCGAAGTTTCGAAACAACGTGGCGGGGCCGACTCCTGCCGTCTCCGCGATGGTCTGCAGCGGGACATCCGGCCCTCGCTCCCGGTAGCACAGGCGGGCGGCGGTAATTATTTTGTCCACATTCCGCGCAGCATCGGCGCGGAGCGGCCTGCGGTCTGCTACCCGGTTCATTCGCTTAGGGTAGCAACGCTAAGGCGGGGTGGGGAGGTTACTTACGGGTAGTGATTAATGTGACGGATCCCCGGCCACTCCCGGCGGCCGTCCGGACGGGAGGCGGGAAGTTTCCGGGCCCGGTTCCCGGCTGCGGCACCCGTCGCACGTGAAAGACTGGGGCCATGTTGCTAGCATTTTCAGTTGCCCCTTCCGGCCGGCCAACGCGCCCCGCCGATGGCCCATCCGCCGATGACGTATCTGCCGGCTCTGCCGCGATTCCGGCGGACGAGGCTTCCGTCCACGACGCTGTTGCCGAGGCAGTGCGGATCGTCCGGGAGTCCGGCCTGCCAAACCACACCGACTCAATGTTCACCACCATCGAGGGGGAGTGGGATGAAGTCTTCGCCGTGGTGAAGCGCGCCACCGAGGCTGTGGGCCGCTACGGCAGCAGGGTCTCACTGGTGATCAAGGCGGACATCCGGCCTGGTTTCGCCGGGGAACTTACCGGAAAGCTGGACCGGCTGGAACACGCACTCGGAAACTCCGCGGATCCGGCAACAGGCTAGGACCCGGCCGCCCCGAACGGCCCACGCCCTACCGCCCGGATGGCCCAAATGGAAGACTGGGCAGATGATCGAGCATCAGCCCTCCGCCCGCTGGACCGCCGTCGAGAACTTCCTGTCCGACGTTGTGGTCCGGCCGGACAACTCGCTGAAGCACGCCGTCGCCGCCGCCCTCGAGGCCGGCATGCCTGCCATCGAAGTCGCCCCCAACGCCGGGAAACTGCTGAAGCTGCTGGTCCAACTCTCCGGTGCCCGCCGCGTGCTGGAGATTGGAACGCTGGCCGGCTTCAGCACACTCTGGATGGCCCAGGGGCTGCCCGACGGCGGCCGGCTGCTCACGTGCGAATACCTCCCGCACCACGCCGACGTGGCCCGGGCCAATGTCGACGCCGCCGGGCTGGGACACCTCGTGGAAATCCGGGTGGGGGCCGCGCTGGAGACCCTGCAGGCACTCGCTGCCGAAGATGCGGAGCCCTTCGACTTTGTCTTCATCGACGCGGATAAGGAAAACAACCCGTACTACCTCGAATGGGCCATCCGCCTCGGCAGGCCCGGCACCGCCGTTGTGATGGACAACGTGGTCTGGGAGGGCGCCGTCCTGGATCCGAGTATGGATTCCCTCAACGCCCCGGGCATCATCAGCGCGCTGCACATGCTCGGAGAGGACCCGAGGCTGGATGGCACCGTTATCCAGACCGTGGGGTCCAAGGGCTGGGACGGCTTCGCACTGGCGCGGGTCCTGTAGCCCCGGCCGGCGCCGCTCCGCACACCGCCGCCCGGCCCCGCCGACCGCCGGAATGCCCCAGGTGCTAAGTGTGCTTTGATTTAGGGGACGGCCCGCACGTACTGCGCAGTAACCCAGCTCGCAGGAGCGGACGCCCGCGGGACCAAGACCCTTCGAAAAGAACAGGCCCCCATGAACCGGACCCCCGAGTCGCCACGGCCCGCCGCCGTGAGGATCAGTTCAGCGCCGGAACAACTGGCCGGCCTCACCCCCCTGCTGGAGACAGCCCGCGCCGCCGTCGGCGATGTGCCGGCGTTGTTGCAGCTGGCAAAAACCGCGGCGGAAGAAGCGCCGAAGCCGGGTCAGGGCCGGACAGCTTATCTGTGGGAGATTCTGGCGTCTGTGACTGCCGTCGATGTCGCTGCCGGCCGTGCCATCGAACCCCATCTTGACGCTACAGCGATCCTCGCCCAGGCCAGCCAGGCAGTGCCGAACGTCCAGGACCATCCCACCTTTAACGGGCACACCTTCGCCGGAGCCTGGGGAGTGTTCGCCGCCGAAGCCGCGGGCCTTCGGCTCCACGCCACGACGGCGGACGGTTCGTTCCTGCTGCACGGCGCCAAGCCCTGGTGCTCCCTGGCACCCGAGCTTGACCACGCGGTGGTGACAGCCCATCTGGACGACGGCGGCCGGGCTGCCTTCGCCGTCGACCTCCACGCCCCCGGGGTCAGCTTCGACGACCCCCTGTGGACCAGCCACGGACTGCGGGAAATTCCCAGCGGCACGGTGCACTTCGACGCCGTGCCGGCCATGCCGTTGGGCGACGCCGGCTGGTATTACCGCAGGCCCGGCTTCGCGTGGGGCGGCATGGGCGTGGCGGCCTGCTGGCTGGGCGGGGCGGTGGCTGTGGCCCGAGGATTCAAGGCTGCCCTGCTCACGGCTGCCGCCGGCGGCCGGGACCCGGACCAGCTCGCGCTGGCCTCCCTCGGCGAGATCGACCGCACTCTCACGGCCCTGAGCGGATACCTGGCCTGGACCGCCGGCAGAATCGATGCCGGCGAACTTTCCGATACCGGCGCCTGGAGCGAGGCGCTCCGAATCCGCGGGAACGTGGCCTCCGCCGTCGAACGCATTCAGGCTCTGGTCAGCCAAAACCTCGGGCCGGCCCCGCTCGCCTTCGACCCCGTCTACGGGAAGCGCATGGCCGACCTGTCGCTGTACATCCGCCAGCACCACGGGATGCGCGACGACGCGCAGCTCGGAGCCCTTACGCTCAAAGGAGACCACCCGTGGTGAAGTTCACCCATCAGGACACGGGAACCGGTGAGGATGCCTGGGCAGCCAGCCCACTGGCCGCGCTTCCGGAGCTGCCGCTTGATCCGGAGGAGCTCGCCGGCCAGGCCTTCATCGTCCTGGCCGCGCATCCGGACGATGAGTCCCTGGGAGCCGGCGGGCTGATGGCCCGGTTGCGAGGACTCGGCGCCCGGGTCACGGTGCTGTTGTGCACAGCCGGGGAGGCCTCCCACCCGGACTCACCCACCACAACGCCGGAACAGCTCGCCGGCGTACGGCTCCAGGAATTTGAGGGCGCACTCGGACACCTGCTGGCGGATCCGGAGTGGCGTTTCCTCTCCCTGCCAGACGGCAAACTCGCCGAACACCTGCCCGCGGTCCGCGACGCACTGCAGCACGCCCTCGCCGACGCGGCGGCCGGCTCCGGGCTTCCAGCGGAATGCATCACCCTCGTGGCCCCCTACCGGCACGACGGCCACACCGACCACGAGGCGCTGGGAGCCGCTGCCGCCGAGGCGGCTGCCGCCGGCGGCCACGGACTGCTCGAATATCCCATCTGGTACTGGCTCTGGGCGGACGCCGCGGACCCGGCCTGGCAGTCCTGGCTGCGGCTGCCGCTGGACCCGGCGGACCAGCGGGCCAAGGCAGCAGCGATGGCCGAGCACGCCTCCCAAGTCCGCCCCCTGTCCGGGCAGCCCGGGGACGAAGTGCTGCTCCCGCCAGATTTCCTGGCACATTTCGACCGGTCGTTTGAGACGTTCGCCTGGCAGCGCCCCGCCGCTGGCGGCAGTTCCTACGCGGCCGCCGACGCGGAACGCGTTTTCGACGCCGTCCACACCGGAACCGACGACCCCTGGCATTACACCACCAGCTGGTACGAGCAGCGCAAACGCACCTTGACCCTCGCAGCCCTGCCCGGCGAGAGCTACGCGGCAGGACTGGAGATCGGCTGCTCCATCGGGACGCTCAGCGCGGACCTCGCGCCACGCTGCACCACTTTTCTGGCCGTCGATGCGAGCAGCGAGGCGCTGGCCCGCGCCGCCCGGCGCCTCGAGCACCTGCCTGCCGCCCGGACACGCCACCTGACCGTGCCGCGGGACTGGCCGGACGGGCGTTTCGACCTGATTGTCATCTCCGAGGTGGGCTACTACCTTGCGCCAGATGAGCTCGCCGAACTGCTGGCACGGGTTGAAGCCGCCCTCCTGCCCGGCGGAACCCTGGCTCTGTGCCACTGGCGCCATCCCGTCACCGGGTGGGAGCTCGACGGCGACGCCGTGCACGCCGCCGCCCGCCGCCAACTCGGCTGGGCCGACGCCGGACTGTACCGGGAACGCGACTTCATCCTCGAGATCCTGACGGCGCCGGAGTCCGTCAACCCTCGGCCGGGTACGGGCGCTGTTCCGGTCCCGGGAAAGTAAGCGTATGTCCGCCGCCGTCCTGCCCCTGCCGCGCGGGCACGCCATCGAGCGGGTCGCCGTCGTCATGCCCGCCCACAACGAGGACGAGCACCTCGGCCGCGCCCTGCTGGCCGTCCAGCGCGCCGCCGACGCCCTGCACCGGCGCCGCCCCGACGTAGAGGTCGAGGTCATCGTGGTCCTGGACAGCTGCACCGACGGATCCGCGGGCATCACGGCCGGCTACACATCGGCGGACCGGCGCTTCAGGGCCCTCGAGGTGCGCTTCCGCAACGCCGGTGCCAGCCGAGCCGCCGGCATCCGGGCCGCAGGGATCGGAACGTCCCGGCGTCGGCCGCCCGGCAAACGGTGGACGCCGCCGCCGTGGGCAGGACGCACGTGGCTGGCCAATACCGACGCTGATTCGCAGGTCCCGGATAACTGGCTCGTCCGCCAACTGGAATTTGCAGAGGCTGGAGCCGACGCCGTCCTGGGCTCGGTGCAACCGGACCCTGCCGGTATGGATCCGGAGCTGCTGCGGCGCTGGCTGGAACGCCACCCCTTTGAGGAGGACCATCCGCACATTTACGGCGCCAACTTCGGGGTCAGAGCCTCCGCCTACCTCGCCGCCGGGGGCTTCCCAAAACTTGCTTCGCACGAGGACCGGACCCTGGTGCAAAGCCTTCGAAGCCGCGGGTTCACCGTGACAGCCACCGATAGCGTGCGCGTGCTGACCTCGGGCCGGATCCAGGCCAGGGCACCGCACGGTTTCGGCTCCTACCTCCGCACGCTGGGACGGCACTCCCCGCCCGCGGCCGGCTAACGCAGAGTCTCCTTGACGCCGGTGGTCCTGCTCGCCACCAGCATCTACGAGTCCATGCCGACTGTAGGTCTCGCCCAAGCGACCGCGATAGTGCCCGTCGGGCCGGAAACCGGCACGCGCGGGACCTTCTGTCAGGCCCGGGCTGAAGCCACGCCCAGATGACGCAGCGGCTTCCCCATCCCGGCGTGACCTTTGGCCCTAACCACCCGGCACGGCAGGGGCGCACCCTCGATCCATGAGCTACCTGTCCCGGGCCGGTCGGTCTACAGCATTGCGCTTATACGGCCCCGGGAAACCATGACGCCGGAGGCTCCGGCCGAAGGGACCGGCGCCGGGACGTTGCCGGGCGTGGCCGGACTGAGCTCCTCCGAGGCGGCCCGCAGACTCGCTCAGGCCGGGGCGAACAAGCTGCCGGAGACCAGCGCAGTACCCGCCTGGCGGAGGCTGCTGGCGGAATTGACCCACTTCTTCGCCGTGCTGCTGTGGTGTGCCTCAGTGCTGGCCTACGTGGCAGGCATGCCGCAGTTGGCCATCGCAATCGCCGTCGTGATCCTTGTCAACGGGGTGTTCGCCTACATCCAGCAGGAGCGGGCGCAGCATGCCGCGGCAAAACTCCGTGAGCTGCTCCCTGCAATGGTTTCAGTCCGCCGGGACGGCCGGATTCTCAAGGTCCACACCACCGAGCTGGTGCCGGGCGACGCCGTGGTTCTGGTTGCCGGCGACCGGGTCCCGGCGGATCTTCGGCTGGCGGTGGCAGCGGGTTGTTCGGTGGACGAATCGATGCTCACCGGCGAAAGCGAGGCGCTCGCCAAGGTGCCGGGGAACACTGTTTTTGGTGGGACCTTCCTGGTCAACGGCCAGGCGGAGGGCGTGGTCGCAACCACGGGCGCGAACACCCGGCTCGCCGAAATTGCGGCCCTGACGGGAAAGGTCGAGGCGCCCCCAAGCCCCCTGGCCCGGGAACTGCAGCGAATCGTCCGCATCACCGCGGTCATGGCGTTGAGCATCGGTGTCCTGTTCTTTGTGCTCTCCCTCCTGGTCGGGATCTCCTGGCGGGACGCCTTCCTGTTTGCCATCGGCGTCATGGTGGCGCTGGTGCCGGAGGGCCTGCTACCCACAGTCACGCTGTCCCTGGCCGTCGGGGCGCAGCGCATGGCGCAGCGCAACGCGCTGGTCCGGAACCTGGAAGCGGTAGAAACACTGGGCTCCACCACATTTATCTGCACGGACAAGACCGGCACGCTCACCCAGAACCGGATGAACGCCGTCGAGGTGTGGACTCCGGCAGGGGTGCTTAGCGTCATCGGGTCCGGGTACGGGCCGGAGGCAGAGGTCAGCGGGACGGGCGCCGGGGAGGCCCGCCATCTCAGTACCGCCGCGCTGGCAGCGTCCGTGGGCCGCGCGGTGCTCCACAACGGGCAGTGGGAGGCCGAGGGGGACCCCATGGAAGCCGCCATCGATGCTCTCGCCACCCGGCTGGCAGCCGCCGGGCCGCACCGCGATGAACCCGCGGTATCGCACCGCTTCGCTTTTGATCCCCGGCGGCTGCGGGAATCAGCGATCGTCGGGACCACGCTGTACGTCAAAGGCGCCCCGGAGTCAGTCATTCCACTGTGCGGAGACGGTGCCGGCCCCGTCTTGCAGATGGTCGATCAGATGGCCTCGCACGGTCTCAGGGTCCTGGCTGTGGCACAGCGGAGCCTGCCCGGCCTGCCCGGCGCCAACTTCGAACTGGAAGAAGCGGAGCGCGGGTTGACGCTGCTGGGGTTGATCGGCCTGCATGATCCGCCCCGCGCCGAGGTCCGCGTCGCGCTTGAGGCGGCCCGCGAAGCCGGCATCAAAGTGGCCATGGTCACCGGCGACCATGCTTTCACTGCTGCCGCCATCGCCCGGGAAACCGGGCTGATCGGAACGCCGGAGCTGGTCCTGGAAGGACACAACCTGCCCGAGGACGACGCCGTCCTGACTGCATTGCTGGACCGCGACGGCGTGGTGGTCAGCCGGGTCACTCCGGAACAAAAACTGCGGGTGGCCCGTCTGCTCCAGCGCCGGGGCCACGTGGTGGCGATGACCGGCGACGGCGTCAACGACGGCCCCGCCCTCCAACAGGCCGACATCGGCGTTGCCATGGGGCGCAGCGGCACGGACGTGGCCCGCGAAGCGGCGGACCTGGTGCTGCTCGATGACGACTTCGCGACCATCATCGCCGCCGTGGAACAAGGCCGCGCCACCTACGCGAACATCCGGCGCTTCCTGACCTACCACCTGACGGACAACGTCGCCGAGCTCACCCCGTTCGTGATCTGGGCACTCTCCGGTGGCCGCTTCCCACTGGCACTGAGCGTGCTGCAGATTCTGGCCCTCGACATCGGCACCGATCTGCTCCCAGCCCTGGCACTCGGCAGCGAGGCCCCGAGCAAGGGAACGCTCAAACGTCCGCCGGAGCGCAGGCACCTGATGGACCGGGCCCTGCTCTTGCGCGTGTTTGGGCTGCTGGGCCCGGTGGAGGCCGTGTTTGAGATGACGGCGTACACGGCCGTGCTGCTCGGCGCCGGCTGGGTGCCGGGGGCGGAGCTGCCGGCGGCTGATGTGTTGATGGCCGCCTCCGGTGCCGCGTTCACCACCGTGGTCCTGGCCCAGCTCGCCAACGCGTTCGCCTGCCGCAGTGCCACCACGCCGCCGTGGCGGCTTGGCTGGTTCAGCAACCGGCTGCTGATCTGGGCTGTGCTGGCAGAGCTGGGGCTCCTGGCGGTTTTCCTGTTCCTTGGACCGCTGGCCGCCCTGCTGGGCCACGCCCCGCCGTCGCCCGGTGGCTTGGCCGTGGCGCTCGCCGCCATACCGGGCGTGCTCCTCGCAGATTGGCTCTACAAAACGGTCCGCCATCACCGGGCAGGAAAGGCCGTTCCGGCCACCGGGGTCGAAAGCCTCTGACACCGGACCGGCCTGCCACCACACGATGGGTCCATGGCTGAATCCCCGGTGCTGTGGTTTGAAGAAATTGGCATGGACGATGTCCCTCAGGTGGGCGGCAAGAACGCCTCCCTCGGCGAACTCATCCAGTCGCTCAAAACCAAGGGGGTGCGCGTTCCGGACGGGTTCGCCACCACCGCGGATGCTTACCGAAGGTTCATCGACGCCAACGGGATCGAGCCAGCGATGCGCGCGCGGATCCTGTCCTACCGCAACGGCGAAGCCTCCCTGCGGGCCACGGGGGAAGCCATCCGGGAACTGTTCCTGGACAGTGAGTTTCCCGAGGACATCGCTGAATCCATCCGCTCGCATTACCGGGACCTGGGCACGCGCGCCGGACTGGACCGGCTCTCCGTTGCGGTCCGCAGCAGCGCCACCGCCGAGGACCTGCCGGACGCAAGCTTCGCCGGGCAGCAGGAAACGTTCCTCAACATTGCCGGCGAACGGGAACTCCTGGACGCTTGCCGGAGGTGCTACGCCTCGCTGTTCACCGACCGGGCCATCAGCTACCGCGAGGTCAAAGGCTTTGACCACCTCGACGTTGCGCTCTCGATCGGGGTGCAGCGCATGGTGCGCTCCGACGTCGGCGCCTCCGGCGTGATGTTCTCCATCGATACGGATTCAGGCTTCCCGCGCGTGGCAGTAGTCAGCGCAGCCTGGGGGCTCGGCGAAACCGTGGTCCAGGGCACCATCAACCCGGACAAGTACCTGGTGTTCAAGCCTCTCCTGGCGGAGGCGGAGTTCGCTCCCATCATCGAAAAGACCCTCGGTTCCAAAGACCGGAAAATGGTCTACAGCCTGGGCGGCCACGCACGCACCAAAATGGTGGACACCTCGGACGCGGAACGCCGCGCATTCGTCCTGTCCGACGCCGAGATCCTCGCCCTGGCCCGCTGGGCCGTGAGCGTGGAGGAGCATTACGCCCGGCCAATGGACATGGAGTGGGCCCGGGACGGCGTTTCCGGAGAACTGTTCATGGTCCAAGCGCGGCCGGAGACCGTCCAGTCGCAAAAGACCGGGTCCCGGTTCACCCTCCATCATCTCCTCGAAACGGGGACGGTGCTGGCGCGTGGAGCCGCGATCGGCGACTCCATCGCCCAAGGCACGGCGTGCGTGATCCGGAGCGCCGCGGACATCGAAAAATTCCGCGACGGCGCCATCCTGGTCACCGAAATGACGGACCCCGACTGGGTTCCGATCATGAAACGGGCGGCCGGCATCGTGACTGACCGCGGCGGACCGACGAGCCACGCCGCGATCGTGAGCCGCGAACTCGGCGTGCCCGCCGTCGTGGGCACCGGCAACGCAACCACCGTCCTGGCCGAAGACGTGCCCGTGACCATCTCCTGCGCCGAGGGCGACGAAGGCCGGGTGTACGCGGGCAGCCTCGCCTACAAAACCGAGGACGTGGACTTGGGGGAACTGCCGGAGACGCGCACCAAAGTCATGGTCAACATCGCCAGCCCCGCGGCCGCGTTCCAATGGTGGCGGCTGCCGGCCGACGGCGTCGGGCTGGCCCGGATGGAGTTCATCATCAGTGCCTTGATCCGGGTCCACCCGATGGCACTGGTTCATCCCGGGAAGGTCACCGACCCGCAGGAAGCGGCGCAAATCCGTGCCCTGACCAGCGGCTTCGAGGACCCGAAGGACTACTTCGTGGACGCGCTCGCCCTCGGCATCGCCAAGATCGCCGCGCCGCACCATCCTCGGCCCGTAATTGTCCGGCTCAGTGACTTCAAAACCAACGAGTACGCGCATCTGATCGGCGGTTCCGCCTTCGAAGAACCGGAGGAAAACCCCATGCTCGGCTTCCGCGGCGCGTCCCGCTACTACGACGAGCGGTACCGCGAGGGATTCGCACTGGAGTGCGCGGCCCTCAAACGCGTCCGGGAAAAGCTCGGGTTTGGGAACATCATCGTGATGGTTCCGTTCTGCCGCACTCCGGAGGAGGCGGACAAGGTGCTGGCCGTCATGGCAGCAAACGGCCTGGTCCGGGGCCAGAACGGTCTGCAAATCTACATGATGTGCGAGATTCCCTCCAACGTGGTCCTCGCCGAAAAGTTTGCCACCCGCTTCGACGGCTTCTCGATCGGCTCCAACGACCTCACCCAGCTGGTCCTAGGCGTGGACCGGGATTCGGCGCAGCTGGCGGCGCTGTTCGACGAACGCGACGAAGCTGTCGAAGTGATGATCAGCGAAGCGATCCGGAAGGCGCACGCGGCCGGGATCAAGATCGGCATCTGCGGCCAGGGCCCCAGCAACCACCCGGAATTCGCGGCGTTCCTGGTCAGCGAGGGCATTGATTCGATCTCCCTGAACCCGGACAGCTACCTCAGGACCGTTCCGCGGATCGCGGAAGCCGAGAAACTGGCGACTTCCCCGTAGATCCGCCGGGTTCCTGCCCCGCTGCCATGGTTGCGGAGCTGCTCTTGCCGGCGCCGTTCTTGCCGGCGCTGAGCGCCCGCAGCGCATTGAGGATCGTGGCCAGGTCCACCAGCTCCTGGGACAGGGCGCCGGCGATGGCGGGGACGTAACCCGCCGCGGCCGCAACCATCAGCGCCACGCTCAGCGCGATGCCGATCCAGATGCTTTGCAGAGCAACCTTGATGGTGCGCTGGCCGATCCGCACGGCGGAAGCCACTTTGGACAAGTCATCGAGGATGATGACGACGTCGGCCGACTCGCCCGCCGCCGTCGAGCCGCGCGCGCCCATCGCAATGCCGACGTCGGCGACGGCCAGGACGGGGGCGTCGTTGACGCCGTCGCCGACCATCAGGACGGGACGGAGCGGCAGCGAACGGACAGCTTCGACCTTGTCAGCTGGCATGCACTCGGCACGGACATCGGTCAGCCCGGCTTCGGCCGCGATGTGCTCTGCAGTGGCAAGCGCGTCGCCGGTCAGCATCACCGTCTCGGTGACGCCAAGGCCCTGGAGTTCGGCCAAGGTGCGGCGGGTCTCCCTGCGGATGGGGTCGCTCATCACCAGGGCGCCGGCGAATTCCCCGGCCACGCCGACGTAGATGGCGAGTTCGCCGCTGGCAAGCTCCATCTCCACCACGCCGGGGGCTGATTCCGCCACGAAGTTGGGCTTGCCGACCACCACGTCGCGGCCGTCGAAGCGCGCCCGGACGCCGTGGGTGGCGAACTCGGTTGCTTCCGTCGCAGTCTCGAAGACCAGCCCGCGGCTCCGCGCGGCGTCCATGACGGAAGCGGCGAGCACATGGGAGGAATACTGCTCGGCTGAGGCTGCCAGCCCCAGCACACCGTCTTCGGTGAAGGACCCCGCCGTGCGGACGGCCACCAAGGCCGGGCGGCCGTAGGTCAGGGTGCCGGTCTTGTCGAAGGCGGCGGTCTTGATCCGGCTCAGTTGCTCCAGGACGCCGGCATACTTGACGATGATGCCACCCCGCGCAGCGCGGCTCATGCCGCCCAGGAATGCCACCGGGGCGGCAATCAGCAGGGGGCACGGTGTGGCCACCACCAGCACTTCGGCGAACCGCGCCGGGCTGCCGCTGACGATCCAGCCGATCGCGCCGAGGAGGTAGGCGAGGGCGGTGAACGGCACGGCATACCGGTCCGCGAGCCGCACCATGGGTGCTTTGCTGTCCGCCGCCTCCTTGACCAGGGCGACGATGCGGCTGTACTGCGAATCCTCCATCCGGGTGGTGACCTGCATCCGGACTGCGGCTTCGCCGTTGAGGGAGCCGCTCATGAGCCCGTCGCCGGCCACCCGTTCCACCGGAAGGCTCTCGCCGGTGAGGGAGGACTCATCGAAGCTGCCCGCGTTCGACAGCAGGATCCCGTCCAGCGGCACCACTTCACCGGGCCTGACCAGCAGGATGTCACCAATCTGGACGTCAGTGGCCGCAATATCCTCGTGCTGGCCACCAGCGTGGTTGTCACCGTCGGCGGTATCGGCTGGACTGGTTCCGGCGGCGGAGGTTCCGTTGCGCTCCCGGTGCGCCGTCTGCGGGACGCGCTCCAGCAAGGAAGTCAGTTCCTTCTTGGCGCGGCCGGCCGCATAGTCCTCGAGGGCCGTGCCCCCGGCCATCATCAGGACGATGATCATGGAGGCAATGAACTCGCCCACCAGAACAGTACTGACGATGGCGGTCACGGCCAGGATGTCGATGCCCCACTGGCCGCCCATCAGCCGGCGGACCATGCCCACCGCCAGATAGGCCGCCACAGCAAGGGCATAGATGCTGGCCGTTATCTGCGCAATCAGCGGCTGCCCGGACACGAGCAGCAGGAGTACCGCGAGCAGGGCACCGACAGTGCCGGCAACAAGCGGATACCGGAGCAAAGTTTTCACGGCAATCCTGCCTCAGCATTCGCGTTGGAATTAGGCGTCGTCCTCTTTGCATCCTACTGCCCACCCCGCCGGCGAGGCGCTGTGCAGACGCAGATTAGGCTGGAGCGGGGCAAAGCCGTGACCACCCAAACGGTCCGGGCGGACCAAGCCCCGCGCAGCGGGAGCGCTCCGCGCAGCGGGACAGTACCAGGAGGAAATGCCATGGAAAGCAGTGCAGAGAACGTCGAGACCAGAACTGCCCTGGTGGTGGGAGCCAGCGGAATTGCCGGATCCGCCCTGGTTGAGAAGTTGGCGGACGAGGGTTGGGACGTGCTTGCGCTGTCCCGCAGCGGCGTCCGGCGCAGCGGCGTCCGCCAGGTGGGTGCCGACCTCAATTCCGTCGAGAGCCTGCGTTCAGCCCTGGCGGGCGAGCGGCCGAGCCATGTGTTCTACACCGCGTGGTCACGGATGAACACGGAACAGGAAAACATCGACACCAACGCGGCTATGCTGCGGAACCTGCTCGTCAGCCTCAGCGGCCATCCGGTGCAACACGTGGCCCTCATGACCGGGCTCAAGCACTACCTCGGCCCGTTCGAAGCCTATGCGGCAGGGGAGATGCCCGATACCCCTTTCCGGGAAAGCGAACCGAGGCTGCCGACGCCCAACTTCTATTACGCCCAGGAAGACGAGTTGTGGGCTGCCGCCGAGAAGCAGGGCTTCGGCTGGTCCGTTCACCGTGCACACACGGTGATCGGACATGCCGTTGGCAACGCCATGAATATGGGCCTCACACTCGCCGTCCAGGCATCCATTTGCCGGGAACTCGGTCAGCCGTTTATCTTCCCCGGCTCCGAGACGCAGTGGGACAGCCTGACGGACATGACCGACAGCGGGCTGCTGGCCGAACACATGATCTGGGCGGCCACCGCCGACGGAGTGGCCGGCCAGGCCTACAACATCGTCAACGGCGACGTTTTCCGCTGGCGGCGCATGTGGCCTGCGCTGGCCGCCTATTTTGGGGTGGAAGCCGTGGGATACGAAGGCCGGCCGCGCCCACTGGAACAGCAGATGCTCGGCAAGGAGGGCCTCTGGGCAGAGCTCGCCGCCCGCCACGGGCTGACCGAACCCGATCTGGCGCGGGTGGCGTCCTGGTGGCATACGGACGGCGACCTTGGGCGGAACCTCGAAGTGGTCACGGACATGAGCAAGAGCCGCCTCGCGGGATTCACCGGATACCGGCGGACGGAAGACGCCTTCCTGCGGTTGTTCGACCGCTTTCAGGCCGACCGCCTGATTCCGGCCACACCCCAGGGCCCGCGGGCCCTTCAGCCCTAGTCTGGCGGCGGCGGGTGGTGCCACAGTGAAGCATGTGGTCCCTTTTCTCGGGCCGGCGCCGATGGCTGGCGGCCGCGATTGCCGTCCTGCTGCTGGCCGCCGCCGTGGTGCTGGGCGTCGTGCTGACGGCGGTGCCGCCGTCGGCCGTTCCTGCACCGTCACCAGCATCTTCGGCCCCGTCCGGCGCGACGGCCAGCGCGACTCCCGGCCCGTCCGAGAGTCCGACGACGGGTTCCACGCCGTCGGACAGTACCGTCCCCAGCGCCACGGTTCCGGCCGTGCCCGCTCCGGTGCCCACCGTCCCTGCCCCTGAACCACCGGCCCCTAAACCACCGGCGCCTACCGTCCCGGCGCCGGAACCACCGGCGCCCACTGTCCCGGCGCCTCAACCCCCGGCGCCGTTCCCCGCCGCGCTCGCCGGCCGCGACCTCGAGGTAATCCCGGGGGCAGGTCCGGTGGTGGCGCTGACGTTCGACGCCGGAGCCAATTCGGCGGGCTTGCCGAGCATCCTCCAAACCCTGGCCGCCGCTGGTGTGCGCGGCACGTTTTTCCTCACCGGGAATTGGGCCGTCGCCAACCCGGCAGGAGTGGCGGCTATCGTGGCTGGCGGCCATCGGGTGGGGAACCACTCGATGACCCACCCGGGCTTCACCGGACTCTCCGACGCCGCCATCGGAAACCAACTGGCCCGGGCGCAGCAGGCCATCCAGGCCGGCGGAGTGGACCCTCGGCCCCTATTCCGCTTTCCCCTCGGCGACCGTGACGCCCGGACCATCGCCACGGTCAATGCCAACGGTTACCTGCCCGTCCGCTGGACCGTGGACACCCTCGGCTGGAAGGGCAGCAGTGGCGGGATCACGGAGCGAATCGTGGCGGACCGTGCGCTTGCCCGGCTCCAGCCAGGGGAGATCGTGCTGATGCATATCGGCTCCAACCCCGACGACGGGACCACCCTTGACGCCGATGCCCTGCCCGGGATTATCCAACGGATCCGCCAGGCCGGTTACGGCTTCACCACCCTCAACGCGCTGCTGCGCTGATGGCCGACAGGGAAGTCCGGGACTAACCGGACATTGCGGTGGGCGGCCACTGTCGCGGTGGCCGGATGCCTGATACGACTAAGGCATGACGGAGTCGCCCACCCTTGCCGCAGCCCTGGCACCTGTGGATGCCGTGATCTTTGACCTCGACGGCGTGGTCACGGACACGGTGGAGCTTCGCGCAGCGGCTTGGCAGCAAGTCTTCGACGAAGCCCTCCAGGACCCGAGGCTTCCCGCCGGGACCCGCCGGGAACCGTTCAGCACTGACGACTACCGGAACCTGGTTGCGGGCCGGACCTGGGAAGATGCGGTCACCACCTTTCTCGGCTCCCGCGGCGGAGCCATTCCCGGGGGCTCACCGGCGGACGGCTCCGGGGACTGGACCGCGTTCGGCCTCGCGGCCCGCTACAACGACGTGTTCGAAAAACTCCTGAGCAACAACCCGGTCCGGGCTTTTCCCGGCACCACTGACCTCCTCGGCCGGCTGAAAGCAGGCGGGATACCGGTGGTTCTTGCCACTTCGGCCCGCAATGCCGGCGCACTGCTGTCCGCCGCGGGACTTGGGAACACCTTCGACCACATCATCGACGGGCAGACGGCCCTGGACCGCAACGTCGCCGGAAAACCGGCCCCCGCCCTGCCGCTGGAAGCGGTGCGCCGGCTTGGGATCCCGCCGGCCCGGGCGATGGTCATCGAGGAATCGGTAACCGGCGTGCAGGCGGGCCGGCGAGGGGGCTTCGGACTGGTTGTCGGAATCGACCGGGCCGGCCGCAGGGACCTGCTGGAGGGCGCGGGTGCCAGCATCATCGTCGAGGATGTCAGCCAGCTGGACATCGGGCTCGTCCTCACCCACCCATGGCTGCTGGTCTATGAGGGCTTTGACCCGGCGCACGAGGGCCACCGCGAGGCCCTCACCACCCTCGGCAACGGGTACCTCGCCACCCGTGGCGCCGCCCCCGAACACCGCGCCGGCGCGGTGCATTACCCCGGCAGCTATCTCGCCGGCGTCTACAACAGCCTGCGCAGCGAGGTGGCTGGCCAGGAAACCGTCGATGAGCACATGGTCAACATCCCCGACTGGCTGCCCTTGGACCTCCGGATCGGTGATGGTGCGTGGTGGTCCGAGGGCGGGCTCACCCTGCGCAGCGAGCGGCGCACCCTTGACCTCAAATGCGCAGTACTCACCCGCGAAGCGCTGCTGGAGGACGCCGTCGGCCGGCAACTCCGGCTGGTGCAGCGCCGCCTCGTGTCCATGGCCACGCCAAACCTCGCCGCACTGGAAACGGTCATCACAGCTGTCGGCTGGGAGGGCGGCGTCAGCGTCCGCAGCGGCTGCGACACTGACGTTACCAACTCCAACGTCCCCGAGGACGCGGCGCTGTCCAACCGGCATGTGGGATCCGTCAGGGTGGCCGCAGCCGGGCCCGGCCCCGGGACCGCCACCCTCACCGTGGAAGCCAGGACTGTAACCAGCGGAATCGGGATCGCCCTGGCGCTCCGGACCGACGTCTCCGGTGGCTCCGGACCGGCCGGGGCCGCGGTCACCGAAGAGCTGGGCGGGCTGCACACGCACCGCTTCGAGCTTTCCGTCGCTGCCGGGGAGCCGGTGACGATTCTCAAGACGGTGGCCGTGGCCTCCTCCCGCGACCACGCCATCGCCGCGCCGCTGACCGCCGTCAAGGATGTTCTCGCCCGCGCGCCGGAGGGTTTTGCCGCGTTGCTGTCCGAGCACCAGGCCGCCTGGGCGATCCTGCTCGCCCCCTTCGTCATCGAGCTCGACGACGGCTCGCAGGCGCAACTCATCCTGAACCTGCACGTATTTCATCTGCTGCAGACGCTCACCACGCACACCGCAGAACTGGATGCGGGCGTACCGGCCCGCGGATTACACGGAGAGGGGTACCGGGGACACGTTTTCTGGGACGAACTCTTCGTTCTCCCGCTGCTGAACTCCAGGCTGCCTTCCGTCGCACGGGAGCTGGTCGACTACCGGTGGCGGCGGCTCGGTGCGGCGCGCGCGGCGGCCCGGGCCGCGGGCCTGAAAGGGGCGATGTTCCCATGGCAAAGCGGCAGCGACGGCACCGAACAGACGCCCGGACTGCTGTTCAACAGTCGGTCCGGGCACTGGATGCAGGACCATTCCCGGCTCCAGCGGCATGTCGGACTGGCTGTCGCCTACAACGCGTGGCAGTACTTCGAGGCCACCCAGGACCGCGGGTGGTTGACCGAGCACGGTGCCGAAATCATCGTCGACGTCGCCCGGTTCTTCGCGTCCATGGCGGAGTTAGACCAGGCCGGTGACCGTTTCCACCTCCGCGGCGTCATGGGCCCGGACGAGTACCACACCGGTGACCCGGGCGACCCTGGCGGGGGCCTGGACGACAACGCGTACACCAACATCATGGCGGCCTGGGTGTTCGATCAGGCCGTGTGGATCATGCATTCCGTCCGGGGGTTCGATATGGACGAACTGCGTGTCCGGCTGCTGGTCACTGTCGATGAGATCAAGGCCTGGGAACACCTCAGCCGCCGCATGTACGTTCCCTTCCACGACGACGGCGTCATCAGCCAGTTCGAGGGTTACAGTGCCCTGCGGGAGCTTGACTGGAAGCACTACCGTCGCACCTACGGGCTTATCGAACGGCTGGATCTGATCCTGGAGGCGGAAGGGGACAGCACCAATCACTACCGGCTCGCCAAACAGGCTGACGTCCTGATGCTGCTGTACGTTTTGGGCGAGGACCAGCTCATCGAATTCCTGGCCCGGATGGGTTACGCCGTCACGCCCGCCCAGATGGCTGCCACGGTGGATTTCTATCTGGCCAGGACAGCGCACGGCTCAACGCTCAGCCGGGTGGCGCACGCGTCGGTTCTGGCGCAGCGGGATCCCGAGCGGGCGTGGGCGGTGTTTCGTGAGGCCCTGGACGCAGACCTGGACGACACCCAGGGTGGAACCACCAGTGCCGGTATCCATTTGGGCGCCATGGCCGGGACGATCGACGTGGTCCAGCGCAGCTTTGCCGGGCTGCGGATTACCCGCGATGCCCTCGACTTCGCGCCGCGGCTGCCCGTCGAACTCAGCCGCGTGCATTTCCAGGTCCGCTACCGGGATCAGATGCTTGCCGTCCAGCTGGAACGCGACCGTCTGTCGGTATCGGCCGCGCCCGGCGACGCCGCCCCCGTGCTGGTGCGCGTCGGAACCAAGCGGGTGCTGCTCCGGGCCGGCGAAGAGCACGTATTCCTGCGGGAGAACGACTGACTCCGGAGAGCCCAAGCTCCAGCTACAGCGCCTCCATCCGGAGTACTGCTGCGCCGGTCACCCGGTCCTCTGCCAAGTCCAGCAGGGCCTGGTCTGCGGCGGCGAACGGATAGGACACCGTGGTGGGATGCAACGGGATCTCCGCCGCAATGCGGAAGAACTCCTCGCCATCGGCCCGTGTGTTGGCGGTGACACTGCGCAGCTGGCGTTCCTGGAACAGCTCCGTGGCGTAGTTCAGCGGCGGGATGTCACTCAAGTGAATGCCGGCCACCGCCAGGATGCCGCCCCGGTCCAGGGCGCGCAAGGCGACGGGGACCAGACCGCCTGCCGGAGCGAAGAGGATTGCCGAGTCCAGCGGGTCCGGCGGTGACTCCTCGGCGCCGCCGGCAAAAGTCGCTCCCAGCTCAAGGGCCAGGCGGCGTGCTTCCTCTGACCGGGTCATCACGTAGACGCGCGCGCCCTGGAAAAGGGCCATCTGCGCTGCCAGGTGCGCGGAGCCGCCGAAGCCGTAGATGCCCAGCCGGCCGCCGATGGGCAGCCCGGCACGGCAGAGCGCCCGGTAGCCGATGATCCCCGCGCATAGCAGGGGCGCGGCTTCCTCGTCCGAGAAGCGGGTGGGGAGTCGGTAGGCGAAGGCCTCGGCCACGGTGACGAGTTCGGCATAGCCGCCGTCGCGGTCCCAGCCGGTGAACACGGGGGAGAGGCAGAGGTTCTCCTCTCCCCGCAGGCAAAAGCGGCAGAGTCCGCAGGTCCCGCCGAGCCAGGCTACGCCTACCCGGTCGCCCGGGGAGAACCGCGTGGCACGGTCCCCGCAGCGGAGAACTTCGCCCACGACTTCGTGGCCGGGAATCACGCCGGGGCGCCGCGGGGCGAGGTCGCCCTCCGCCAGGTGCAGGTCCGTGCGGCAGACTCCGCAGACCCGGACCCGAAGCAGTACCTCCGTGGGGCCGGGGAGGGGATCGGGGCACTCGGCCGCCACCAAGGGGCCGCTTCTGATCGGCCCCGGCCGTTCTACCCGCCAGGCTCGCACGGGCGTCCTCCTCTGCTAGAACCTCCAGCTCCCCTCTGAAGGCGGTGTCTGGTGGAGCGCGGTCAGCGCGTAATCAGGACGTTGCAGCGCGCTTTGTTGAGGACGGCTGTGACCGTATTTCCTGGTCCGCCCTCTCGATTGTGGGTTCCGACTACCAGAACCTCCGCGTCGGCGGCGGCCGCCAGCAGCTCCTTGGATGCCGAGTGGCCCTCCCGCAGGATGCCGGAGACCGGCAGCTCCGGCGCCAGGGTTTGAACTTCCTCCAGTGCGTGGTCCAGCAGTTCCTGTCCGTGCAATGGCGCATGCCGACCGTGCCTTGCCCGGGACGTCCCGCGGGTCTGGTCGATGTGGATGAGCCGCAAAGGATTTCCCAGCACTCCGGCGAGTTGGGCGGCACCGGCCAGTGCTGCCGGGGTCCGGGAAGTCCCGTCGATGCCGACGACCACCGGCGCCCCGGCGTCGCCGGAATTCCGCGGGCGGCGGATGACCATCAACGGGCACGGGGACGAGCCAGCCAGATCGAGACAGACCGAACCCGCGAGCTGCCCTAATACGCCGCCGATCCCACGGCTGCTGACCACCAGGAGACGGGCATCCCGGGCAGCTTTGCGCAGGACGGGAGCCGGAAGTCCCGCTTCCAGGACGCTCTCGACGCCGGGACCGCCCGAACCGCGGGCATTTGGAAAGGAGCGGCGGGCCAGGTCCACGCCGGCCGCGAGGATTGCCTCTCCCGAGTGCCGCAGGCCGCTACCCTCGACGCCCTTAACGGGGCCCAGGTTCTTGGTGAACACAGGCCACACCCAGGCGTGGACCACGCGGAGCCGGTACTGCGCGGCCACCGCGTACTCCGCGGCCCACTGGACGGCCTCCTGGGCTGCCTCAGACCCGTCGTATCCCACCGCGACCGTGGTGGGCGCGTGCCCTGCGGCGGGTGTCGTCATGCGTCCTCCCCGTCAGCCGTGTCCGCCTCGGGCGGTTGCTTCGCCCCAGTAGAACTCCATCGGCCGGGAAGGGCTAGGGGCTTTGGTCCCGCGGGGTGGAACTGTCCGCCGCGTCCGCGGCGTCTGTGGTGGTGTGGTGTTCGCGGAGTTCGCGGCCTTGGGTGATGTCTTGTTCTTCTTTTTCCTGGAGTTTGTCGCTTTTTTTGGTGTCGCGG
>NZ_JAXCHX010000036.1:0-28511 GCF_035984855.1 Arthrobacter sp. MP_M4 | reverse complement strand
TCGCGGCCAGTATTCTCGGGAGTCACTCTTCGCTGCCGACACCCACCCTTCCGGATCAGCCCTTCCCGGGCTACCTCCATACTCACAGTGTTCTCGTTGGTTCCTCGTTGCCAAGGCGAGTGCGGGTCGCAGAAGTAGATGGCCATCTGGGTGGCCAACGTGATCTGGCGGTGCTGGGCGAGCTCGGTTCCCTGGTCCCAGGTCAGAGTCTTGGCCAGCTGCACGGGGAGCGTCTTGATGGCTGCCAGCAGGCCATCGCGGACCGAGATCGCGCTGTGGTCGCCGGGGAGGTGGACCAGCATCGTGAATCGGGTCTGACGCTCGACCAGGGTTGCGATCGCGGACCGGCAGTTGGATCCCAAGATCAGATCTCCCTCCCAGTGACCAGGTACGGCCCGGTCGGCGACCTCCGGGGGTCGCTCGCTGATCATGATCATGTCCGGGATCTTGCCCGAGTTCTTCGCGGCCGTTCGTCTCGGACGTCGGATTACACGGCCCGTTCGCAGATGTTGGTGCAGGTCAGCGCGCAGGTGGCCGCGGCCTTGCACATAGAGTGCCTGGTAGATCGTCTCCGGGCTCACCCGCATCTCCTGCCGGTCCGGGAACGCCGAAGCCAAGTGATCGCTGATTTGCTCCGGGCTCCATTTCACACACAATTTGGCCTGAACCAAGGATGCCAGTTCCGGATGGTCGAACTTGCTGGCCTTGGGGCGGCGGCCGCGCAGCTCGGCCTGCTTCTGGGCCGCATAGGGGGCATACCTGGTCCGGGCTCGCGAGCCAGACTTGGACCCGCCTCGGGCCAGCTCGCGACTGATCGTCGCGGCCGACCGGCCGACCTGGCCGGCGATGACCCGGACCCCGGCGCCGGTCACGTGCAAGTCCGCGATCCGGAGCCGCTCCTCCAGACTCAGGTATCGCCCCGACAGCTCCGGCTTGGGAAGTGGGACCCGCCCACCGGTCGCTTGGCGCCAACGTCGTCCAGTTCGTCGATTCACCCCCACAGCATCACATGCTGCAGTCAGCGTCGAGCCCTGCGCCATCAACACCCAGAATCGTGCCTGCATTTCAACCAACTCATGCTTCAACCACATAAACAACACCTCACAATAGATCGGGTGTTGCAACGACCGGTTGAGCCCGCCTAGTCCTGGCGGGACACCTTGGAGCATGCCGGCCGGACAGTCCGCCGATGCCAGCGAGGAGCAGCGGGCCCGGCCCATCTAACCGGCTGGGCCCTACTATGGGTTGAGTCAGAGAAGGTAAGCGGGCCGTTCGGGTGCTATCTAACGATTCGTTCGCAGCCCTGTTGGTATTCCCGGCCCTTAGCCGAGCCTGGTTAGCGCTGCGGCGGATTCAGCGGGAGGGGAACTATGGGCTGGTCATTGGCGGTGAGGTCTATGCCGAGATCTTTGGCGAAGACGAGCCGCGTGTCCTTGTAGATTGCGGGGTGGTTCTCGTCCAGCTCGAAGACGCGCGCACCGCGGAGACGGTTCCGATCAGGGCCGGGCAGTCCATAGGCACCGAATCCGGTTCCGGGTGCGTAGCCGAGCTGAACACCGTAGTAGTTGCCTACATAGGTGTTGACGTGATCGTGCCCCACGAAGTAACCGGCCACATCCCCTCGTTCCAGGAAGGCGTTGAACAGGCCGGAGTTGATGGGCCCGGGGCACTCGTCCTCGTTCCGTTCCCCGACTATGACGTGCCTGGTGACGGCTCGCGCGTGATCGGCATCTGTTCGCGAGTCTAGGCTGGCGAACCACATGTTGCGGTGCTCATGGAGCGCGATATGGCCCCACATGAGGGAAGGGATCTTCTTTCCGTACTTTTGCTCTGCTGCGATTGATTGATTCCGGTACCACGTGACCTGGTCCATGCGGACCCAGTCCCAGTCCGGGTAGCCCTCGAAGGTCTGACCGCCGATGCTGTCGGGGGCATAGCGGCCCGTGTCGATGAGCCAAAGACCAAAGGCCGGCGCTTTTGACCGGGAGGATTGAACCAGCAGTTGCGAGTTAGAGGTACCGGTGAGTCCCGGGGTGGAGTCACCGTTCACGTTGAACTCGTAGGTCTGCAGGAATTGAAGCATTTTGGCTTCGGTCATCCCCGTTCGCTGGACCGAATCTTCGTCGTGATTGCCAAAGGTTACAGCCCATGGGATCTGCCGGCGTTCCATGGACTGGACTACGTGGTTGAGCGCTTGTTTGACCTCCAGTTCGGAGTCGCATCCTCCATTGATGACATCTCCGTTGATGACCACAAAGTCCGGCTTTTCCGTATCAAGGGTCCGGTCCATGAGTTCGATCGTGCGACGGTCCGTCTGCTCATCGTCCTGGGTGTCGTTGAACTGAACAATTTTGAATGCGCCGTCTGGGCGAAAGGCAAGCGTCGGCTTTGGTGCCTTCGCGCCTGGTGCTGCCACACTCGCGGCTCCCGTAGACGCTGTGATTCCCAATGCCCCAAGCACTCCGGCAGCAGCCAAAGCCGCCCGCCTGCTGAGTTTGGGCTGGTGGATACTCGTCGTCATCGCGACCTCTCTTCATCACTGATACGGCCTCAATGCCGGCCGCCGGCCTGTCCAGACGGTACAAGACGGAAGCGTCCGGGCCAGAAACAGTCAGTGAACGCCCGTACTCAAGATTGCGACCCTGGCCGCCCGGCGGTACATCCCATCCAAACTCGCGCAGGGAAAGACAGGCAGTCGAACAAAGGCCCCTGGCCGGGACTCAAGAAGCAGGATCCCGGACTACGTCGGTGGTTCCGGACTGCTGGTGGCGCCACACCGAGATCGTTGCCGAGCTCTACGCGCTGCACCCGGCGGAACTGGCCTCCTAAGCCAGCGACGACTCCGGTTTCGGGCCGCTCGCCTTTCACGAGCGGCTGCCACACGCCGTAGAGCGCCTGCGGACCCATACCCGGACGGCCGGCTGCGTGGGCCTGCAATCGCACAAGGACCCCGCCCTGAGAATCCTGCGGCTGGACGCGCCGGGCTTCGCTGAGTGGCAGGCGGCTTCCCACCAAGTCGGTGGCGAATTCTAAATTCATGCTGTTTGCGTCTCTCAGGACATGAATGGGTATCCGCAGGGTAGTCCTGGCGGGAACCCGAGAAGTATGGAGGGCGGCTGTCGTGGCCCCTGAACCTGAAGATGTATCCAGCGATGTGGCGGCACATGCCGCGTTCAACGCTGGCGACACCGGTAATTCGCGCATGACACCGGAAGAACGTATCGCTGCCTTGACGGATGGTCTCCATAGGATCCTGGAAAAGGCTGTTGAATCTCCGTCGCACTGGCAGGTGCTGCTGGACGCCTCCGCCACGTTATGGAGATACTCGGGCGGCAACGTTGCCCTGCTCATGATGCAGATGGCCCAGCGCGGCACCGAAGAACCCACCCTGGTGGCCGGCTATAAGGAATGGGTTCGCCACGGCCGCACAGTGTTGCGGGGTGAGCGTGCACTCTGGGTGATCGCGCCCCGTACGGCCCGAGTTCAGCAGGTGACACTTCCTGACGGTACCCGGCAGCGCGTCGCGGCGGGTGATCAGTTGCCGCGCGGCGCGGTCGACGATGGAAAGAAAACTGTCATCACCGGTTGGCGCGGGCAGGCAGTCTTTGACGTCTCGCAGACGCAGGGGACACCGCTGTTGGTGCCCAGCCGCGGTGCCGCCGCTGGCGTGGATGCAGGTGAGCTGTGGGGATCCCTTGCGGCCGTCGCCGGCAGGCACGGGTTCGACGTCGATCTGACGGACGCCCAGTATGGGCTGACAAGCGGCTTTACGGACTTCGCCGGACACCGGGTCCAGGTTGGTGCCTGGCTGGGCCTGGAAGAGCGCGCAGCGGTTCTTGCCCACGAGCTTGGGCATGTGCTGCTCCATGGTGCGGACGACGAGATCGGCCGGCTCTACGGCAGCAGCGCGGACCACCGGGGGCTGGCCGAAGTCGAGGCTGAATCCGTCGCCTATACCGTGCTCAGGGCCCACGGGATCGACCGCGGCCCACAATCCGCCACCTACCTGGCCGGATGGGCTGACGCCGTCATTGAGGCAGAGAACGATGCGATGGCCCACGACGTCGGCAGCAAGCTACCAGGGTCCCGTGCGGACATTGCCAAGTCAGTGTTGGGCCGCGTCACCGCTGCCAGCAAGGGAATTCTCGAAATCACCCATCCGCCGGGATTCGGCGGCAAGATCTCCGCAGTTGACGCGGATCCTCGCGTGAACCCCGCAGCGTCCTACATGGGCATGGAACGGCCCGTGCGTTCCGTGGACGGGCCAGTAATGGCCGGTCCGTAAGGGCGGCCGCACCAAATCTGTCCGGCGGGAGAGTCCCGCCGACAACTGAAAGGAAAGAGCAATGAGCACTAAGATCCCGGTTAGCATCGCGGGCAATCTCGTCGCCGATCCCGAACTGAGCATCGGCGAAAGCGGCGTGGCCCACGCAAAGCTTCGTGTCGCCGTCAACCAGCGAATTCAGGGGGCAGACGGCACTTGGCGCGATGGAGAACCCGTCTTCCACAATGTATCGGCCTTTCGCGCGTTGGCAGAAAACGCGGCGACCTCGCTGAAGAAGGGCGACCCGGTCACTGTCGCGGGTGAGCTGGAATTCCGCTCGTACGAAAAGGACGGCGAGCGCCGCGAAGCCCGCCGCATCGTCGCCGACACCATAGGTCCGGACCTGCGCTTCGGCACCGCGGTCTATCAGCGCTCGTCTCACGTGGCAGACGTTGGGCCGTCCGCTCAGGTGCACGTGGGCCCCAAGGCGCCCATTGCGGCAGCGTCTGCTCCGCCGGCATACAACTTGTCCTCCAAGAGCCCGGTGGCGGTGCCCCCTTTCGGGAAAGCCGTAGGGACTGAGATGAGTTTCTGAAATGGGGTCCGTCAGGCTGAATGACGGGACGAGGTGAAAGCTGACGCTTCAAAAGCGTGTGCTGGGCGGTTTCGACCTCGCGGACGGATTCCAGAGCTGAAATGAGGCGGTGCGCGTTCGTCGGTGAGCTCAGCAGGTAGCTTGTTTCCACCAACGCGTCGTACTCGTCTTTGGACATCAAGCCCGCGGATCCACGCCTAGACATGATCTCAACCTCGGTGCGGTCGAGGTTGACCCGCTCGATGAGACGGACAAGGTCGCGGCGAGCCTCGCTCATTGTTATGGCCGTCACTGCCTCCTGGTTGTACGAGACATGCTAGTACTTGGCCTTGGCGCCCGGGTTCACCGGAGTAAATAGGCCCGTCGCTGGCCACAGTCAAGAGTCAGGCAATGAGGGTGACTGGTCACTCCGTCGCGAGTCGGGCGAGGGCGCGCACGCCTGCGGTGAACTGGTCGAATTTCAGACGGATGTGACCGTTTTGGAGCGCGCTAGCGCTTGCACTGAGTTCTTCGAGCTTAAGCTCCATGAGCACCGAAGGCACGAGCCGAGGTTTGGTGCGGTTAATCCAGGGCCAGCGCTCCAGAGATCCCGGCTCATAAGCGGCTGTCCACTCGATGTAGTCCTGGGGCTTGGACTCTGCTTCACAGGTCACCTCAACGACGGCGTAGCAGTCCTTCGTATCATTCGCACAGATGAACACCAGGTCACCTGGGCGGAAACTTGGCTTCCCCTTTTTTGGGCTCGCGAACCATGAATCCTGCCGCCACCCATCGAGGGCCGGTTCGCCGTGCTCAAGCTTCAACCACAGGGAGCGTTGGGGGTCGCGTGCATCGGCTAGGAGCTCCTCGGCCAAGTGGAGAGCCGACTCGGCGTCCAATTCCCGGTTCGCGGCTTGCGCGTTCCTTGTGAGGCTCTTGGCCTGCATCAGGAGTTCATTGAGATCATTTTTCTCGACAGTGCGGCCGGGCCAGGCAGAAACTATGTTCCGTGCCTCCTCGGCTTGGCCCGGGTCTAACTCAACGCCGAGTTCACGGTTCGCGCTGGTGGAGCTGCCCAGACCGGCGCCCGTGAGGTTCGCAGATCCAAGCATTGCCCGAGTCCCGACGATGAAGCATTTGGCGTGGAGTCGCTCGACGTGACGGACTTCGATGCCTGCATCGAGTAAGAGCCTCAGACCCTCAACAGAGAGGTAACCGTTGGCGACTGCGCTCGGGTCCAGCGTCGTCGCCAGAACCCATGATTGAGATGGGGGCTTCTTGGCATCTGCAACCCGCTTGCAGACATCGAAAGCGAGATACGGGCTGGTCAAGATAACGTCGCCGTCGGGGCTGGAAAGCGCCGCGTACAGCCACTCTGAGGCCGTAGGGAGAATTCGCGTTTGTGAGCACATTGAGCCAGCCTAGCCTCGACCGCCGACGATCTGCGGAGCATCTTTGGTGAGCCGAGCTGGATGCCAAGTGTCAGAAAAGAGTGCAGGAGGCCTGGGCGCCCGGTAGCCGTCGGCGGCGAACTGTGTGCAGGTCCCCGAAGATCTCACGGCAGATGTCTACGGGAGTCGAGATCGCGGACAGGAATTCGCCTTCACGCCGTGACTGTAGCAACTGACACAGACGCGCTGACGAGCGGGAAGCAACCATCGCGTAGGACCGGCAGGCTGTCGAGTTCGACGTCCGTGGAACGTACCGTGTTGCTCTCGAGTTCACTGAGTCCGCGGACGAGATCATCGTCGACGGAGATAGACTCACTTCGACGCGGCGACGTGCAAGTAGTGATGACGAAGGACCCCGGTTTCAGATGCAGCCGTGGCCTTCGTGCGTCTATCCTCGATCAGGATTGTGCGCACGGCACGACATTGGTGGAGGTTTACTGGCCCTAACTAGTTTCCCGTCGAGCTCAGGCCGAAGAATCGTTCGAAGAACGCGCTGAGTTTGGCGATGACGCTTTGTTTCCTCTCGCCGTGGCCGCCTGCTGCGGAGAACCGTGAGACTGGCGGCAGTACTTTGGTGATCGCGGTTCCGGTGGTGCGGATCTGGCCGTCGCGGAATGCGGTCTCCACGAAGGCGCGGGTCTCGTCCGGGCGGAGGTCCTCATCTTCTATGATGGCGTCGAGCTCAGCTTCACGTTTGGCGGCGATGAACGCCCGCCATTCGTGACCGATTTCGCCGTCCGCCGAGAGGGAGTCAACGAAGTCTTCGATGAGGTCTTTTTTGTTGCGCAAGGTGGGGCTGGCATCCACCGCGCGAGTGATCTCTGCGCGGATTTCCTTGTCGTCGCCGTCACCGAATTCGTCGCGGTATTTTTGCACCAGCATGAGGATGTAGTCGACGTTGATCTCGACCTGTTTTATCAGCTCGATCTCGAAGACGATGTCGTCGTTGATCTTTTCCTTCTGCGCATTCTTGTCCTTGCGGAAATCCGCGTACAGGTCCAGATACACGCTGCGGTAGTCCTGGCCCTGCCGGTCGTTGAGGATCTCGTGACCGGTGAACTCGTCGAACGAGGTGAGGATGTTCTGCAGGCGCAGGATCGCACCGAACAGACCAATGAATTCCTTCTGCGCCGACTCCCCGATGATCGGGGTCCCCAGCGGGAACATAGTTAGCAGCTCGGTGACCTTCTCGGCATAGTCGCTGTAGTACTCGCCGTAGGGCTTGAGCAGCACCACCCCGCGGGCGTCCTTGTTACCGAACAGTGCGATCGCGTCGTTCGTCTGTTCCTCAAGGTCACGGAAGGAGACGATGTTGCCATAGGTCTTGACGGAGTTCAGGATGCGGTTAGTGCGGGAATAGGCTTGGATCAATCCGTGGGCTCGGAGGTTCTTGTCTACGAACAAGGTGTTCAAGGTGGTCGCGTCAAAACCGGTGAGGAACATATTGACCACGATCACCAGGTCGAGCTCGCGCTGCTTGAGCTTCAGCGAAAGGTCCTTGTAGTAGTTCTGGAACCGGTCGGCGCTGGTGTCGAAAGAGGTGCCAAACACGGCGTTGTAGTCCCGAATCGCGGCTTCCAGGAACGAGCGGGCATCGGCATCCAACGCGCTGGTGTCGAATCCTTCCTCCTCAAGCGCGCCGTCCTCGACGGGATCGTTCGCACCATAGGAGTAGATCAGGCCTATCTTCAGCCGCTTGTCGGGGACCAGCGCTTTCTGCTGTTCCCGGAAGTGCTGGTAATACATGCGGGCGGCCTGGATCGAGGCGGTGGCGAAGAGGGCGTTGAACCCGCGCACCCGTTTCTCCCCGAGGGTGTAGCCTTCGGTGCGTTTGGTCTTCTGGTCGAAGTGCTCCCGCGTGTATTCCACGATCTTGCAGATCCGTTCGTGGGCCAGCAACGCTTTTTCGGTGTCGATCGCGGAGACCTGCTTGTCGACCACTTTGCCGACCTTGACCGTGTTCACGTAGTCAATCCGAAACGGCAACACATTCTTGTCTGTGATGGCGTCGACGATCGTGTACGTGTGCAGCTTCTCGCCGAACGCCTGCTCGGTGGTCTTCAACTGCGGGTTCCCGCCGCTGCCGGAATTGGCAGCGAAGATCGGCGTGCCGGTGAAACCGAACAGGTTATAGCGCTTGAACGCCTTGGTGATCGCGGTGTGCATGTCACCGAACTGCGACCGGTGACACTCGTCAAAAATGATCACGACGTGGCCACTGTAGATCGCATGCCCCTTGTTGCCGCCGATGAACGTCGCGAGCTTCTGGATCGTGGTGATGATGATCTTTGCGCCCGGATCTTCGAGCTGTTTCTTGAGCACCGCAGTGGAGGTGTTCGAGTTAGCGGCGCCCTTCTCGAACCGGTCGTACTCTCGCATGGTCTGGTAATCGAGGTCCTTGCGGTCCACCACGAACAACACCTTGTCGACCGAGGGCAGCTTCGAGGCGAGCTGGGCCGCCTTGAACGAGGTCAGCGTCTTGCCCGATCCTGTCGTGTGCCACACGTACCCGCCGGCCCCGATCGTGCCGAGCTGCTTGTAGTTAGTGGAAATCTCGATCTTCTGCAAGATCTTCTCGGTCCCGACAATCTGGTACGGGCGCATGACCAGCAGCATCTTGTCGGCGGTCAGCACGCAGTACTTGGTCAGGATGTTTAGCAGCGTGTGCTTAGCGAAGAACGTCTTCGCAAACGCGGGGAGATCAGTGATCGGCTTGTTTTGTGCATCTGCCCACCAGGAAGTGAACTCAAAGGAATTGGAGGTCTTGCGGACGCGCTTGGACCCCGCAGCCTCGCTCAGGTGCTGGCGGCGCGTGGTGTTGGAGTAGTACTTCGTCAACGTGCCGTTGGAGATCACGAACAACTGCACGTATTCGAAGAGGCCGGCGCCTGCCCAGAAGCTGTCGCCCTGGTACCGGTCGATCTGGTTGAACGCCTCACGGATATCCACGCCGCGGCGCTTGAGCTCGATGTGGACCATCGGCAGCCCGTTGACGAGCACCGTCGCGTCGTACCGGTTCGCGTACTTCCCGCCACCCTCGCCCTGTGGGGTCTCGTATTGGTTGATGACCTGCAATCGGTTGTTGTGGATGTTCTGCTTATCCATCAGCATGACGTTCTTAGTCGAACCGTCATCCCGCTTCAGGAGCTGGACATGATCATCCTGGATGCGCACCGTCTTCTCAACGATGCCGTCATTCGCACCCGAGACGCGCTCAGTGAAGAACTGGTCCCACTCCGCGTCGGAGAAGATGACGCTGTTCAACGCCTGCAGCTGGGTGCGCAGATTGGCCACCAGCTGGACCTCCGACGTGACCGGCAGGTACTCATACGCCTGGGACTGGAGAAGCCGGATCAGCTCACGCTCAAGATCAGCCTCCGACTGATACGCCGCCTCAGCAGACGGGTCCGCCACATACTCGGCAACCACAGTGCTCTCATTGGAGACCGCGATCGGGTCATACTTCCGCGGAGTTGCTTCACTCATCCAACTGCGTCCTCGAACGTTAGCAGCCGATCACGGTAATACTCATACTGTTTCCGACGAGCTATAAGCTCAGCCGGCAAGTCAACGCTTAGGTCATTTACAAGAGCATCAAGCTGGTCGAGGATAAAAATTATGCGCTTTTGCTCGTCAATATGTGGGACAGAAACAGCAATTGATGACGCAGCTTTTGCCATAAGTTTGGGGTTTCCCATCCCTCGGCTCACATAGCGGTTGGCAGTCAGGCCAAGCTGATAGTAGAGATATTTCGTGAGGATTACTGACGTATTCTTGACCTTAAGAAGACCACAGACATTCGTTATGCTGAATTGCTCATTATTATGATAGAAAACGGACCCTGCGTTTGCGCCGTCAGTCGTCCATGTTATGGACTCAAAATCGTATGCATAGGAGTCAATATAGCCAAATATTCCAAAGTTCTGAGTTTGTGATGAATACACGGGATAACCGCCAGCTCGATCCCGCAGGTGGTCTTTGGAGATAACTTTGCCTCGACTAACGTTGCACAACTCCCCTACTGTGAAAATCGGAACGCCATGGTGCTGTTTATATACGAGTAGTTCATTTCTAATGTAATCATATTGTTGTTTTCGGGCTTCTAGCTCTGCTTCTAGCTCTGCTTCCAGCTCCGCTTCCAGCTGGGTGAACTGATCCAAGACCCGCACGATCTCCCGCTGTACCTCCATAGGCGGCACAGGTACAACGAAGGAGCCCATTATCGACGCGTTTAGGTTGTTTATCGTAGTCGTCGAAAGCGTGCGATCTAAATGCTCGGAGAAGCTTCGACCGATCAGCATGTGGAACAGGAAGCGCGGTTCCAGGGTGCCATTCGTCCGTAGCACCCCCATGAATCCGCCGAACGTAAATCCGGATAGATTTTCAAAAATAAATGCAACTTTGCCAACGTGAGCTTTACTCCCGCTCGCAGCACTTATGAGAATGTCATTAGCGTAAAGCCTCTGATTGTCGCGAACTCGCACATTCGAAGAGACATGTTTTATGTCATCGAAGTTGAGCGTGTTTGACGCGAGGGTGATGTTGTTCGAGCGCAGAACCCGAAGTGGTCCATTTTCTTGCTCATCATTTTTGCCATAGGTGACCCCACGCACGTACGTTGCGAGTTCGGAGAGCGGCTGGGTACGAACCCCAGCCGTGCAATGCTCCGCAATTAAATCATCGATGCGGCTCATCGCACGCTCTCAATGTCAGCGACAATTTCATCGATCGATGTGCGGAGTACTTGCTGGCGGCCGACGATGCGGGCAATCTCGGCATTGAGTTCCGTGATGTCCACGATCTGGCGAGTGTCTTTGGCTTCGACGTAGGTGGTGACGGCGATGTTGTAGTCGTTGGTCCCAATGTCCGTGTTGGACACCAGCTTGGCAAAGTGGTCTGTGTCTTCACGGGTGGTGAAGGCGTCCAGGATGTTCTGCTGGTGGTCGGTGGTGAGTTTGTTCTTGTTGCCGTTGCGGGTGAACTCGGCCGAGGCATCGATAAACAGCACAGCGTTGTCGTTCTTGGACTTCTTGAGCACGATGATGCAGGTCGCGATCGTGGTGCCGAAGAACAAATCTGGCGGCAACTGGATGACGGCGTCGACGTAGTTGTTGTCGATCAGGTATTTGCGGATCTTGGCCTCTGCCCCTCCGCGGTAGAGAACGCCGGGGAACTCGACGATCGCAGCCGTGCCGTTGACGGCCAGCCAGGACAGGATGTGCATGGTGAATGCCAGGTCTGCCTTGGACTTCGGCGCCAGCACGCCTGCCGGGGCGAAGCGGGGGTCGTTGATCAGTAGCGGGTTCGCATCCCCCTCCCACTTGATCGAGTATGGAGGGTTGGACACGATCGCCTCAAAGGGCTCGTCGTCCCAATGCGCAGGATCGATTAGAGTGTCGCCGTGGGCGAGGTTGAACTTCTCGTAGTTCACGTCGTGGAGGAACATGTTGATGCGGGCGAGGTTGTACGTGTTCAGGTTGATTTCCTGGCCGAAGAAGCCTTGGCGCACATTGCCCTTGCCGAGTATCTTGTCGAACTTCAGCAGCAGGGACCCCGAGCCGACTGCCGGGTCATAGACCTTGTTCACCTGGGTCTTGCCGACGACGGTTATGCGGGCCAGGAGTTCTGAGACTTCCTGGGGCGTGTAGTACTCGCCGCCGGACTTGCCAGCGCTGGAGGCGTACATCTGCATGAGGTACTCGTAGGCGTCACCGAACAGGTCGATGGAGTTGTCCGAGAAGTTGCCGAGCGGCAGGTCCCCGATGGCATCCAGAAGTTTCACGAGCTTTTCGTTGCGCTTGGCTACCGTGTTGCCGAGCTTGGAACTGTTCACATCAAGGTCATCAAAGAGGCCCTTAAGGTCATCTTCACTGCCGGCGCCAACGGCGGAGCCTTCGATGTTCTTGAAGACCCGTGCGAGCGTCTCGTTCAAGTTCGCATCGTTCTGGGCCCGTTTGCGGACGTTCTGGAACAGCTCAGACGGAAGTATGTAGAAGCCCTTTTCCGCGACCGTCTCGACGCGGCCGAACTCTGCCTGTGAGTTGGGCAGGACGGCATAATCAAAGCTAGCGTCACCGGCCTTGTGCTCGCCGGTGTTGATGTAGGCGGTGAGGTTCTCGGAGATGAACCGGTAGAAAAGCATGCCGAGAACGTAGCTTTTGAAGTCCCACCCGTCGACCGACCCTCTGAGGTCGTTCGCGATGCGCCAGATTGTCTTGTGCAGCTCGGCGCGCTGTCCTTCTTTGGTGGTGGGGGCCATATCTCGTCTCCTGCGCTGCTGCGCGCGAATAATTCACACTCGGGTTCAACTGCTCAGGATATCTGCGAACTCTCTCGATGGAGCTTTACCGCGCGGGCCCTGTACACGATCGTGACGCAGCGGTCATTCGGGCCACCTACTCCAAGACCTCGCCACCCTTGAGGGGGACTGGAGATTCGCAACGAATCTACCGGCAGGGTGAGCCCGTCCGGGGCGCAATATCGCGTTCATCACCTGGGTGGCCGGCCGCGGGTGCGCCCCGACTGCCAGCCGGGAAGAGCGCCGTCAAGGAGCTTGATCTTGGCGGGGTCGAGTTCGCCGCGGCGGTGCTTTTGCCGCTGGGCATGGATCCACACTCCGAGAGTGTGCTCATGGTCTGAGGTGTAGTGGTGGTGGCGGGGCCAGTCGTTGCCTTCGGTGCGGAAGCCCGCGAGCTGGGCGAGCCGGTCATGCCACCGGGCTTCGTCCGTAGCTGCCCTGTGGCTCCCGGCCCACTCGGGGACCCGCGCGAGGCCGTCACGGTAGGCCGGATGAAGGGTGCCTTCGGCTGCTTCGTGCCGGCGGTCCGAGAGCCACCGGGCCATCGACCGTTCACCCTTGTCCTTTGAGTGGTCACGGGGAAGCCGGCCTTCGGTCGCGACCCAGCTGATGATCTCTTCCATTCGGGCAAAGCTCGCGAGGGAGGGACTGGATTTGGAGGCGGCCGCGGCCAGATGTGCCACTTCGAGCCCCGGGTCCTGGCGGCGAGCGATGACCAGGTGGTAACCGACGGTGGCGGGTTCGGCGCGCACCAGCTCAGCGATGCGTTTCCGGTTCAGCCCGAGCCGGTACATCAACACCCATTCCGCGTCAGGGGCGCGCCGCAACTGCCTGTCCATGATGGGAGTCATCTTGCCACTACGTTGGCTTGGAGAGGTCACTCCGAAATATGTATGTACGAAAAAACGCCTGACAGGGGCCAAGAGGTGGTGCCAGTCACGACTCGCCAGGGCATCTGCGCGGGCTCATGTAAAGAATGTAAAGAATGTAAAGAATGTAAAGAATGTAAAGCTGTGTAAAGGATGGTCTGTGAAGAATCCGTTCAAACCGACAGCCGACGCCCGGCCTCCACTTACCAGCGGGGCACAGCGGGATAGTGCTTACTCATGAGCATGCGTCAGGGTCATGCCCACCAACCGAGTAGTACCATTCCGACCAGCCTTAGCCGTTACATCGATACCTAGTCCGCGTCCGGGCGGCAGTCACTGCCCGTCCATGACGGGTGTCATCCGGCCACGGCGCCGGCTCAAAATGTCTTGTTCGGGGAGCGTTCCGATGCCGCCGGACGTGAGTGAAGGGTCGCTGATTGGATTGTGAAGCGTCCACCCGGTCCCTCGGGTGCGTCCAGATACCCTGGTCAGCCTCCGCCGGGGTCACGCCCCTTCAACTTCCGCAGGTATTCGTCCATCGTGAACTCGCCGCGCAGGTACGCGTTGATGTTCTCGACGGTCTCGCGTGTGGGGTGCAACCCGTCCAGGGCCCAGCTGGCCATCGTGTCGATGGTGAGTTCGCGTTTCTGCTCAGGGGTCAGGACACGGACTGTTTGCTCGGGGGCCGTTGCTTTCGGCGCACTGCGTTTGCTGGTATCACCCATGACGACCTCCCTTCTGGTTCTCCTGGTCCTTCAAGTTTATCGACTGAACTGGAGACTGGGGGTCGGCTCAATGGCACTCACCGGGCGACTGAAGCGCTTGGTCGAATCGTTTGCCATGCAATGGGTCTGGCGTCGTAGACGGTTGTCGTGGTGATCCAATGTTTCTCGTTACGATCCGGACGGAGTGTTTCGTGATGTTCTACGAAGTTCTAGCTGGTTCTAGGAAAAACCGTAGAACCATCTAGAACTTGGTAGAACTCGGAATACCTGAGGTCGTCACCCCTAAGAACCCAGGGCTTACAATCTGGGTTCGAGCCCCGTGCGCTCCCGTACCGAGACCGTTGGCCTCCGTCCGCTCAGAACGGGTCCATGGTCCACCTCCGTGACGCGAAGCCCTTGGCTGTTGAGGACCTCACGGAGATGATGAACGCAGCGGACTGAGAGGGGCGAGGCAATGTCTGATGCGGATCACGAAGCCCGAGCGTCCAGAAAGGGAACCATTCTGTGTATACGGAGGGGAATCCTGGCGGCCCAACTTCGGATTACCCTGGACGAGATCCAGGGACGTCAGACGCCGGAGGCGGTAGTACGACTTGCACAGCTAACGCCCCCAAAGCTGCCGTCACCCTCCGTCACGTTGAGAACGCCGGACGGGAAGCTCCGGAGCGATCCGGCGTCACGGAGAGAAATGGCCCTGCATGTGCGCCGCAACACTCTCGCCGCGCAGTTGAGGGTGGCCTTGGACAAGGAACGGGGCCGGGTGACTCCCGAAGCCGTGACGACGCTGGCCCAGATGGAACTTCCATCTCTGAGGTGAAGGATCTTGGCGCCGCCGCCCGGACAATCGCCGCGGCTCATGCGCGTGCATTGGCATCCCGCCGCGGCCGCAATTCCTCGAAACATGCACCAAAAATGCACCACGAAGCTCCTCAGAATGCAGAAAACCCCCGGTTTCCCGGGGGTTTTCACTGGCGGTGACGGTGGGATTTGAACCCATTGTCGGTTTCGGCGACGGAATCCGAAAAATAGGACGAAAAACAACCGGAATGCCCCAGTAGTGTTGGCCAGAACTGGTTTTCTGAAATGAAAGCTACGTTGGTAGATAGGTCTTGACGTGTCGGGGAACGTCATCGGCTATGCGAGGGTCAGCACCCGGGGGCAGTCTTTGGATCCACAGGTTGCCAGGAATACGCTTCAGGGGTGACGCAGGACCGGGCGCGGTGGATGGAATGCTTGGACTACCTGCAGCCGGAAATTGTCCTGATGGTTGCCGACCTCACGACGCTGGGCATCTCGGTCGGCGCGACCTCCAAGAAGGCAAGACGGACTAAGACCATCGTTGAATGCGCGCTGAAAGCCAAAGCCACCACAGGCGGTGCCTAGGGAATGATCGCGCTGGTCGCGACCAGGAGTCGGTGAAACCGCCGAGCAGCAGCGCCCCGATGATCGTGAGGATCATTTCGGGACTGTCATAGATCCTGTCCAGCCGCGAGCAATCTCAGAGCGGATTGCTCGGCCAAATGGGGCTCTGTCGCCCACCGGCTTAGTCGTGGATTGCAGCATTGTTCATTACCGCTGGATTGGCGCCCAGGCGAGACAATTCGAAGCCTGGATGTAATAGGTACTCGGCCAAGGAGCGCCCGGCCTGACTTGGGCTGGATCCGGGGAAATCAGCAGAACTGAGCCTGGCCAGAGTGGATCGGGCAGCGCTTCGATCCAGGCGCGCTGAACATGGTCGAAACGGTTCCACCGGATCGTTATCCAGGATCCCGTGGGTTGGAGGGAATCGACGCTCAGAACTGTGACCTCTGCTGTGGTGCGGTGCGCCAGCTTTGCCTCGTCGAAGCGAGTCCACTTTGCGTTTGCGGTCGCTGTCCAACACTTAAGCCGGCGCAGGCGGGCCAACCAGACGGCGCAGGCAAAAGTGATGGCCAGGAGGGCTGCAAGCGCTGTCGCTTGGAGCAGCAAGGTCGGCGGCCAGCTGGCGGCCATAGTTCCCAAAAGGTATGTGACACACACCGAGAGGGCCGCGCTAGTCAGAACTAACGCAGGTGTCGCAAGCTTCGGCTTAAGGACTGGGTTTGCATCCATTGAGTACCTTCTCGACCAGTTTAGATTTGCCAGTCAACATTGATAAGCCGGTCTCCCCACGTAGTCGGGTCGTCAAGCAACTTCGAAGCCTGCCCGTGACTGGCAGACGATAGATCGGCTTGATCAATGAGTCTGGCAACCCTTGCGCGCTGCTCCTGTTGTTCCCAGTCGTATGAGTCAGGAACAGGCCCCAAGGGGAGGGGAGAGTCATCGATGCCCCAGCGGTCCCTATGGATGGTGACTTGGCGAATGATGTCCGTCGCATGCTCTGGAAGACTATTCGGACCCAAGGTCTCCATGAGCGCCCGTCTCCATTCGGTGTCACGCATCATGGCGTCGCGGGAGACACGGCTCATCCGCTGCTGGATCCGGTCCTGAACCTGGTTGATCATTTCGGCCAGATCGGGACGAGAGGTGCGGACAGGTTCAGCCAAGGGATTAATTGCCACTGCGGGCATCCCGGTCAGAAACTGACGGAGTCGGGAGTGGACGATGGCCGCCATGTCTCGAGCCGACGCGTCTGTTTTCAGCGCAGCGATGACAACACGTTGCGCGCTTGGACGGCTGACGCCACTGGATCGGCGCCACGCTGCGACAGCCGCGCCCCACGACGGAGACTGCTGAATTTCTGAGGCTCTGCCGGGAGTGTGAGCCTCAAGGAACCCCGCCAGGTCGTCGGCGGCTGCGACTTGTGCGAGGTAGTCGTATTCAGCGCTGAGGTGCTCCAGGCTGTCAGCCTTCGACTGCTCGGCGTCGCGGACTTCGTGGGCGGCGCGTTCTGCGCCTTCTGCCGCAAGGACCTCACCAAGGATCTGGCGCCACGAGGACGGCAACGCGGGATCCAGGAGCTCGTCGTCCGAAGGATCGTTTTCGCTGACATACGCGTGGTTTCCCGCTCGTCCTCGGGTCATGCTCACGTACAGCAGTTCCCGCGTGAGCCGGCCTTGCGTCACCACTGTGTGTCCGGTGTCGACGGTGATGCCCTGCGAACGGTGAGCCGTCGTCGCGTAACCCAGCTCCACCGAGGCCTCAACGTATTCCCGGGCAAGAGCAATGGTGGCGCCGGTGTCCCGTCGCACCGCCGTCAGCGCGCCGTTTCGCCCGCCAGCGCGGACGACGTCGAGCATGGTTCCGTTCCGGATGTAGTCACCGCTGCTGTCGGTGATGCTGCGGTCATTGTGGCGGGCAATGACGGTGTCGCCAGTGCCGGCCCGCAATCCGTCGCTGAGCGGCACCGTGTGTTCCGCGTCCACGAAACCTTGGAGAACGCGGTCGGCCTGGGCGCGTTGGTTGAGCATGCTGACTGTGTCGTTGTCGGCCGCGATGAGAATGGACGACTTGCCTTCTTGGAGGTCCGATTGCCAGTTCAGGTAGGCTTCATTGACCATGTCGACGTACGAGCCGTGATGGATTCGTCGGTGCCGGTCATAGTCGGCGATGGCCGCGAAGTCCCCGGCGCGGAGTTGGAGCGATGCGTCCTGCTCCCACTTTTGTTCGAACCGCCAAATGGTGCTCAGCCGTAACGTCTTGCCTTGCCGGTCGAGCCAGCCGAGGATACCGCCGGCATCAATGGCATCCAGTTGCCCGGGGTCACCCACCAGCAGCACCTTGGCCCCGGCGTCCCGGGCCTGCTGGACCAGCGCAGCAAGCTGAAGGGTGGCGACCATGGAGGCCTCATCGACGACGACCAGCTGGCCGGGATGGAAACGCCACCTGTCCTGTTCGGCAGCGAGCCGGGCGGCTCTCTGAGCGAGCCGAAGGGACAACGGGCCGGGAATTGCACCGACGGTGAGCTGTTGCTCCGTGGCGAAGAACTGTGCAGCCCGATGGCCGGCTCCCTGGCCGAGCGACTCGTAGAGCCACTTCGCGACGTTTTCCGTGGCCATTGCCAGCTCTCGCCCGAGGACGTCGGCGCTCGCCGCGGCTGGCGCCAGGCCTACGACCGTACCGGCCCCGAACTCTGCCTCCCAGGTCGCTTTGACCGCGCCGAGAGTGGTGGTCTTGCCGGTTCCGGCGGGACCGACGACGGCATCAAGCCGGTTGCCGCTGAGCAGCGTCCGGGCCGCCGCCGCGCGCTGGTCGCTGTGTAGCTCAAGCCGACCGCGGTGTTTGTAGCCGGCGAGCGTTTCCATGGCGACGGCCGAGCTTACCGCCGGGCCGCCGTCGTCGTTCCTTGCCGCCATGACAATGTCCTCATTGGCGAGGGTCGCGGTGTCTGTGTAAAGACGGGAGCCGTGGAAGTCGAAGATGCTGCGGTTTGCGAAGAGGAGCCCGGGCTGCGCGTTGACGGGGACGGTGTAACGGTACTCGTTGAGTGGGACGGACTGGTTTTCAGCGGCGGTGGCAACGGCATCGATCATGGTGTTGCGGTCCGCCGGCGTGTTGCAGCGGATGTCGGCGCAGACCCGTTCGGCTTCCGCGAGGAGGTTCCACCGGTTCCAGGTGGCGCGTTTCGTTGCGACGCGCTCGCGGGTCAGTGAGCCGACAGAGTCGATCCAGTCGGCCGTGAAGTCACCGGTGCGGTACGGGGCGGCGTGGGAGCGTCGCACTGTGTTGGCGAGAACGAGGCTGGGCTCGAAGCCGTTGGCCGCTGCGCGGGCCCGCCACTGAGCGGAGAGCTGATGGAGTGGCGCTGCGGTTTCCGGTTTGGGGCGGCGGGTGGAAAGGGTTGCTTGCTGGCGGAGCTTGATGGTAGTTGTAGCGGTTGGCGGATCGCTGTGGCTGGCGGTCCATTCGGCGACGAGACGGTCGGTTTCCAGATCGATGAGCCGGGAGCGGTTGGAGAATTCGCGGATCAGCACCTGGTCGACGCCGGTGAGTTGCTGGCTGGGGTTGTGTGTGTCCGCGGCCGGCTCGCGGACGTCGGCGTCGGTGCCGAGATCCCGGTGGAGTGCGTCGAAGAGGAGACCGTTGTAGTGCTCGCTTGCGGCGACTGCGGCCTTGTAGAGCGTCCGCGAATCCAGCGTGACCCACGCATCGTCGGTGATGCGCTGGACTCGGTTGGCGATGACCAAGTGAGTGTGCAGCTGAGGATCTCCGGCACGAGACTCCCAATGGTCGAAGGCGGCGGCAATGGCTCCGAGGGTGCCGAGGTGGGCGACGCCGTTGCGGCCGGCCCGCGTGTGGATGACCGATTCTTCGAGCCACTGCAGGGTGGCGTCGACGGCGTCGTGGTGGGTCTGGAGAATCTGGTCCTGAAGAGCGCGGGGGCTCAGGGCCCAGAGGACGGACACGGATTTGGGAACGCTGAACGTGAGGTCGAACCCGACGACGGCGTGGCGCGTTTCGGTTTGGCCTTGGCTCTTCTGGACGACAGTGGGTTGGCCGTGCGGACGTCCCAGGGGAGTGCCGGTATCCGGGTGGACCGCGTGGTCGAAAAGAGCATTGGCGTCGGGTTCCGTGACGACGTCTCCGCGGGTCCGGCTGACGCCTTGCAGGCCGGAGCCAAGCCAGTGGCCCTGCGGCGTGCCCGCTTTCATGTAGTACGTGGTGGCATCGGCTGGAGTGACCGTCAGATCGTCCAACATTGTGGTCTTGAAAAGGTACTTCAGGCCCGACTGGGCGGATAGCCGGGCGATGGACATGGTCATTGCTTCTGTGCTTCCCGATGGCGGCTGGAGGATGTCCACCCTCGCCGGCGGAATATCGCTTTCGTGGTGTCGTCTATTTCAAGGCCGGTGGCCTGGGATAGAGCCAGTAGCCTGCCTGCGAGGCGGACCAAGTCCTGGGAGTCAGATTTGTGGGTCGTTTGGTGACGGTCGAGGTCTACTCGGAGGGTCTTGATGACGGCTCGTTGGTCCGCGTTCTCTGCTGCCAAGTGGTCGATGTCTTCGGCTTGGGACCGGAGCTGGGCATGAATCGAATCCAGGCGCTGGTTGCTCGTCGCGAGGGCTGCAGACAAACGGGCCTCGGCGTTGTGCGGGGGTTCCGTGGGGGCGGATGCTCTGGCGCGTGGATCGGTCGCAGCAAGCGCCACGGGAGCGGGTGGCGCCCCCTTTGCCCTTTGCCGCCGTCGACGATCACGCTGGCTGTTGGCGCAGCGCGTTGAGCAGAACCGCTGCGACGCGCGCGACGGCTCGAAGCGCTCGCCGCATTCTCCGCAAATCATTCCGCTCACAGTCGTTCATTAACGCCGACGCACCCTGCGACATGACCTGCCGTGAGTACGCGCTCACGGCGACAACCTTGGATGCCAGAGGTGTGAAGGTGGAGAGGTTCTGTGCTCTGGACATGTCCAGAGCACAGGTGTTCAATGGTTGTAGGCGATTCTTGGCGGCCCATCTAAGCGGGCCGATTCGTCGAAGGGCAGCGGGCATCGATACGAGCCAGCAGTCCAGATGATGGGATTCGAATGGGACATTTTGCGGACTCTGAATATTCGCCGGCGAGCATCGCTGCGGAGGGCTTCCGAGCGCTGAACCTGCCAAGCCATCTTTCCCTGGGCCGTCTGATCTCTATTATTGAGAGGGTCCGCGGACGGCGGATTGATGTCGACGTTTGTGAGTCTTTGAACAGCGGAACGGTCTGTGGGCTTTGGCTGTCCACGGACAGTCGGGAGATAATCCTGCACGCGCCGACGCCGTCGGCGCTTCACCGCCAGCAATTCATTCTTCACGAACTCGGACATATGGTGCTCCGCCACGATGAGACGGTGGTGTCCGCGAAGTATGCCGAAACCCTGTTTCCCAATCTCTCCGGCGAGAAAGTCTCGCGCGTCCTGGGGCGCAGTGACTACCTGGATGACGTCGAAGCCGCCGCAGAGACTCTGGCGGATCTCTTCGCCGCTGCTATCCGGGACAGCAGCATCGAGCCCCGGTCGTTTGAAAGGATTCTGGGGTGATCCAAGTCTTTGTCGCGGCTGTGATCTGGGGCCTGGTCCTGTGCCTCCTTCCAAGCATGAAGGGGCGCAGCGACCACAGCATCATGGTGGCTGCCGTGACTATTGCTACCGCACTTACCCTGAACGTCGACAAAATCTACCTCGAGGGAGACCGGCTTCTCGGCGGCCGCAATGTTCTGGACCTGGTGTCCAACACCTTCATGGTCGTTGGAATCTACTTTTTGTCCCGGGCGATCCTCCGGGCTGCCGATCCGGGTGAAAGGATGGACCGGCGCAACGGGGGCGACTTTGTTCTTCTGGGAGTGGTTGTCGTTGCGCTGATCGTCAGTTTCAGCCTGGTTGATGCCCCGCGGACTTCCTCCTCATTTATGAAGGACTTTGGCGGACAGTGGGCCGCCGCCACGTACTCGAGCATCCAGTTCCTTTACGTCGGGGTGGTGATGACCGTCACCGGCTATACGTGCTTCAAGTTCCGTGGCGAGATGGCGAGGCCGTATTTCCGCCTCGCACTCACTTTCATCGGCGTCGGCTGTTCCTTGGCCGTGGTGCTCGTTCTTGCGGTGCTGGGCATGGATGTCCTGCACCTGATGGGAGAGATTGAGTCGATGATGTGGCTTTCCTTCGTGTACGACGCCGCGGTATTCGGAGCAATGGCGTTTCTGTGCGTGGGCCTTGCCTTGCCGCCCGTCGCGCGCGGCCTTGAGCGCAGGTCCGATTCCCGGAGTGCCGCCGTCCTCCTCGACCGCTTAGCTGAGCCTTGGGAACGAACCACCGCGGCTCGCTCCGGGGTTCGGCTCGATGTTCCGGCGGTGGCCAGTGACCCGCGGGATGCGTCCAAGCAGCGTCTCCACCGAATGCTGGTTGAAATCCAGGACGCCCTCTTGGTCGCCCCTGAACTTGCCAAGTCACTGGGGGAGGGTGATATTCAACTACTGGCTGAAGCGGAGGAGTATCTCGGAGCCCGGTTTTCCACACCCGGGCAGTGGGGAGCCAGGACGTCAATCAAGGGAGAGGTGAAGTCGTGACAGATAACGACGGCGGGCTCTCCGAAACGCCGCAAGCACGCCTCGCCCGAAAATTGAATCTCCTCCTGGATCTTTTTGAGGCCCAAGGCTCTTCGCCCTTAACCTATCCGCAGATCAGCCGGCACATGGAAGACCGTGGAACGCCCCTGTCCCGTTCGCGGTGGGCTTATATGCGCAGCGGCGACGGTCCCATGGCGACGGACACGGCGCTTCTACGGAACCTCGCCGACTATTTCGGCGTCGACTCCCGGTATCTCCTGGACGACGCGGGGGAGATCCCCGATCTGGTCGATGCCCAACTGCAGCTGTTGCGGACGCTGCGGGAAAACCGCGTCAGGAATTTTGCAGCCCGTCAGCTGCAGGAGATTTCCCCCGCCACGCTGCTGCGTCTACGCCAAGTAATCGACGACCGCATGAAAGAACCAGAGGACGACGGCGATGAGTAAGGCCGTTGTTGGCGTGGTCATTGGAGGTGTCATGACGGGCGCCGCAGCGCTTTTTGCTGCTGCCTATTTCGCGCGTCAGATTGTGGTGCCCACGTCGCGGCGAGTTGAGGATCTGCCGATCCGCAGGGTGTTCCGCGACAGCAATAATTCGTTGCTGATTGAACTGCCTGCATCGCCGCGGACCACGGTTCCGGGCCGCTACAGCATTTGGTTTGCCAATGGGGCAGGCCACGCCTGTATCGGAAAGATCGTGGTGACTGACGACGGCGTAGGGCCCGCCGCCGTCGGGACGGTGACGCGAATGGTTGAACGGGTTGACTCGGGGGACCTGCTGAGCGCCAGGGCCGGGATCTGGAGCGGGTACGTCTATCCAACGCCGGACCCGCTGGGGCTTCCCTACAAAGACGTGGGGATTCCAGTGGAGAACGGCATCGCGCCTGCCTGGCAGTTCCCACCGACTGCGGCCGCCGCAGGAGATTCCGACACATGGGCTATCCATATCCATGGCCTGGGCGGCAAGAAATCCGGCGCGCTGCGCGGTGTACCCGTGGCGGACCGACTCGGTTACACCTCTCTGGTGGTTTCATTCCGGAACGATGGGGAAGCGCCGGCGTCAACGGATCGGCGGTACCACTTGGGACAATCCGAGTGGCGCGACGTGGACGCAGCTGTCTCATATGCCGTGGATCAGGGCGCGCGCCAAGTTGTGTTGTTCGGGTGGTCCATCGGCGGCACGATTGCTCTTCAGCTGACCCTGGAGTCGGAGTTCCGGGACCGCATTGCCGGGCTCGTTCTCGATGCACCAGTGATTGACTGGACGAGCACGCTGATGGCCAACGCCCGATCCAGCATGCTTCCGCGCTGGATTGCGGCCCTGGGGCTGCGGATTCTTGAGTCTCCCGGACTGTGTTGGATCGCAGGGCTCGGAACAAGCTTGAATTTGAGGGCCCTGGATGGGGTGGCCCGATCAGGCGAGCTCCGCCTTCCTGTTCTGGTGATCCACAGCGAACGGGACCGGTCGACTCCCTTCGCGGTTTCCCGCCGGTTCGTCGCCCGCCGTCGTGATTTGGCTACGCTGGTGACTTTTCCCTCTGTGGAGCACACACAGGAGTGGAATGTCGATCCGGAGGGGTGGGACGCAGCGGTGTTTTGGTGGCTCCGAAACCGTGTGGCGTCAGCCTGACTGCTGGTTCCCCGGGCAGATCAATCTCTCGATACGTGTTCAGGATGTTTCGAGCCCGTGATTTCGATACGCCGTGTTCCTGTCCATGTTCCATCCTGCGACCATTCCGCTACCGATCATCTGGTCGCTGAGCCTGGCCAGACGGTAGTCCGGGTCGGCTTCGAGGGCGAGCTGGAGGAACTGGTGTGCCTTGCTTCCTCGGCCTTCCCACCAATTGATGAAGGCGATCGCGGTGAGGATCGGCGCCGCGTGTTTGGTGCTGCTGTGAGTGTAGGCGTGGACCAGCATCTGTTCCGCCCATTCGATGCGGGACCATTGCGGCTTGCATTGTGTTTGGGCCAGGAGAACTTGGTCGAGTGGTTCGTCGATTCCGGGGATGTCGGCCATGAGTTGATCCCGGATGGTGGGGAACTGGAGGTTCGCGATCAGGCCGATGGTTTGCTGGTCGTTCGGGTAGGTCTTTGTGGCGAGCATTCCGGTCCAGAGTGTCCGGGCCTGATCCATCGCAGTGCCTATGTTCAGGCGCTGAATGGATTTCATGCACCTTTCGACGGCGGCGGCGGCTTGGGTTTCTTTGGGAGGGGCTGGCAGAGCAATCCGGTTTGTGGAGGCGATGGTGCTGCCGCGGTAGACGAACTCGGCGTTGATCTGGCTGTACTCGGTCGCGGCTAGGGGCAGAGACGGTCCGTCACCGGGCTCGCCGTCGTATTGTGAAACTGCGTCATCTCCTACCAGGAGCCCGTCACGAATGGTCATTCCCCGCTCGGCGAGGGCGCCAGTCAATGCAGCGATGGTTGCGGCGTGCGGCCTGACGCGGCCGGCCCTTGTGGGCAGAGACGTGTACACAGCGAAGAGCACGCTGGCGGCCTTGGCATCGTGGGCCAGGTATCCGGCGACGGTTTGTGCGTAGCTGATTTCTGCTCCGGGCTTCGGCAGGTCAACGCGCAGGGTGGCGCCGACGTGGTTTTCGGCGAGGGTGATGCAGACAAGACTTTCGCGGGGCCAAAACCCCAGGGTATGTCCGATGAAACTCAGCACGTCGGCGGGGGTTTTGATGGTTAACGCTTCCATGGCCTTTCTCCTTTATCAACTGGCGGGCACCGGTCGTGCCTGTCAGATCTCGGCGTCATTCTGATAGAGGAGCCACCGCTGGGTACGAGGGGCCGGACTGCAACTTGGGGAACCGGGCACGACCCGAGATTTCGCGAGGAAATAAGCGACGGAGGAGCGCCGAACGAAATCTTGGATCGCGATCGGCGCATAGCGCCCTGGTTGCGCGGAGGGCCCGCCCAGCGATGATGGGGAATCAGAATGACAAACAGCGAAGATGCTTCTGGTCATTCATGGATTGGTTTGGGCGGCGCGGCATGACGCGGGTGCATCTATTCTGCGGTCACAGCGACAGCAACAAGCTACCGGATGGGACTGCAGAAGTTTTGGCTGACAAACGGTCAGGGATAGCTGCAGCAAGGCGAGGCTTCAAAACGAGGACTGGAAGGCGCCGGCGACCGAAGCTCCAACCACAAGGAGGTGCGCAACAACGGAAGTTAGAAGGGAACACCCGGGCGGCACCCGCGAACCGAATGACCGTTCCGCAGCCGCGGAAGACATCAATGACGTCGGCGCGCGAATGTTCTGGCGGGTCACTATCCCCGGACGGTCCTCACGCGAGAAAAGTGAAGCAATTGGGTGAGGAAGACCCCTTCCTGCCCCTGCAACTGCAAACGCCGCCATCAACTGCGCCAGTGTCAGCGCAGACGGGCCGACAGAATTTCGCCGCGGAGGCGCCTTAACTCCTTGGCAACTTAGCTTCTGAGAATTTCAAAAATCGCATTCCTGAACGTCGCGACGGGCGGGCATCGCCAGTATGCCCCCCCGCTTACTCTTTTGAGCTCTAGCTCTGCGGGTCGGCGGGGACTCCAAGCTCCGCATGAGCGAAGCGGCGGCTCGGAGCATCCTGCATCTGAGTTTCCTCGCCCGAGCAGTCTTTCGGATCCTTTCCGGTGACTGGACTTGGGATCCCAGATCAGTAGGAGTGGCGGCTCTCTAGGTGCGGTCGCATCACATTGCTCGCGGACGGCACGCGACACACAGCCAGAGATTTCATTGGCTATGTCTAATATGAAGGATGCCAATCGAGAAACCACCGGCGCCGGGGGAACAGAAACATCAGCTGGGGGAGGACGGTACTCGTCGCGCCAAGCTTTGGTTAGATTCGACCATGAGGGTCCGCCACTCTTACACGAATATGGACGATAACGGACCAAGTAAATTAGCCTTTGAGTGGCCATACGGTGGTGAGTCATATTCCTATGACCTCGGCGGGGTTTTTCGAGGCGCACCCTTCAACAACCAGACATTCGTCGCCGAATCCAAAAATTACAAGGATGCGAATGACCAAGGCACCCACTTCGACAAGTTCTTAGCCCAAACTTATTGCACTATAGATAGATACTCGCGAATGGCCGACCACTTTATGTGGATCACGTGGGCTCCGTTTCGAATTAAAACTTGGACAAAGCTTGCATCGGATGAAAAGGTCCGTGCTGCTCTAATGGTGCACGCAAATAAGGTTTTCAACACAACGGATCATGAGACGGTTGCAGGCCTAATCGATCAAGAGATTGTAGACCGTATAACAGAGACGCTGTGGATGGTCGTCTTGTCGCCAAAGCAAGAGCAACTTGTAATCTCCGGTGAAGACCGTGCGGAACTATATAAAATTATGCAATTTCGCGAATTTCAAGAGCAGGGCGGAAGCTGAGATGTCGACTAGTAACCAGATGTCATCTGTCGCCAGCATCAAAAATGAGGTCCGCAGTCAGCTTCTGGAAGCCGACCCAGGTATTGAAGTTCACGATACGGAGTACTTCAACAACACGTACTCTCCCGACTTTATATTGAAGTGGCCTGGTCAAAAAGAAGTGCGCCGTGTATTTCTGCGGGCTGATAGCAACCCGCAGTATCTAGCGGAGGACATTGCCATTGTTGCTGACGAACAAGCCATACTGATGCCCTTGGCTGAATCAAAGCCTGCCAGGGATCCGGAGTTGGAAGCAGCATTACAAAGAAGGGCATCGCAAAATAAAGTCCTGATAGCAAATTCAGACAGTATCGCTGCTTTTATTTCGCAGACAAAGTCGTCCCCCTATACTACTTTGATCTCCCGCGCGATTTTCCAGGGCGGCAAGGGGGTAGTTCGCCGACCCCGTGCCGAAGCGGTGGCCGCTTCGGTTTCGGACGGTTTCGTAGACGCGAGTCATTCACGCGCTGACCATATTCCGGAAGCAGTGGAAACTGCCCAGAGTGTCCTAGATACTCCGCGGTCCAACTCCATCAGCAGCTTCATGCAGGCCCTATGGATCGCTTCAGGAGAGCGTGCGGATACATTTCCGGCCCTGGTGGCTTCTCAAGCTTCTTTGGACACGACATCGCTGTCGTTTCTGTTGGAGATGCCTGAGCTCGAGGATGATGACTTCTGGATGCGAATGGGGCGCAACATCGACATCGAGAAGATACTGTCTCTTAACCTTAGTGGCTCACCGGCAAATTTGCAGAGGCTGATGCGGGCCAATGCTGGTTCTCTTCGGGCGCGGGTATGCAGAGTACTACCTCCAGCGGATGGACCTAATCAACCACACCAATGGTTCCTTGGCGATGGAGGCCTCGGGTTACGACTCGACAATTGCTCGGCAATTTTTACGAATTCCAAAATTTCTGATATCACACAGGATGGCATGAGCTCAGTGCAACCTGTTTCTTCAGTGAGTGAGCGAGCGGCCTCGGCGAATATTAGGGTCGTTGCCCTCAGTATTTCGGCCAGAGAAAGTCGCATCGACTACGCTGGTGCCGCTGACCTCGACATCAGTTCAGATCCTCAATTGGGAAGTGTGGCCTCGGCCTTGGGTGCCGCGGCGGAGGTCGTTTCGGTCACCACAGCTGTGGGTGTTGCTGACCGAAAATTGAACTGCAATCTGCAAACCTCGACGAGCCACGGTAATTCTAATGCGAAATACTACTTGTCGGAACTTGCAACCAATTCCATACCTCTCTTCATCGACTTGAGCCGGGTCGAGCTATCGGGTCTCTATGATGCGGTTGGGGCAGCTCAGGACGCGGGGATCGCTAATTCCGGTCCGGAAGGTAAGGACGGCATCGCCGATGTGAACCCATAGCCCAAATGACAACTGCCCCGCCGGCGCGTGTGGCGAAAAAGGGCTCTCCTGACAGAAGTGTGCGTCAGGGATTGTGTGCTAAGGGGCATGGGTAACCCGATAGATTTGGGAGTTCCTACACAACCAATCTTCGGAGTTACCCATGCGTGCTACCACTCTACTCAATCGCGTCATTGGCCTGCCGGGGGTCCGCGTCGTCGATGTCGATCCCGGTAGCGGTGATGCTGGTGGCCCTTTGCTGGTGCGGGTGGCGTTGAAGGCGCGGAAACGACTTGACTGCCCGCGGTGTGAGTTCTCGACGATGGCCGGATATGACACCCGGTGGGCGGAATCTTCGTGGCGGCATCTGGACTTCTCCGGCCGGCTGGTGGTGCTCACGATGCTGCGCCGGCGCCTTGTCTGTCCCGTCCATGGCGTCGTGGTTCAGGGCGTGCCGTTCGCAAGGTACGGCTCCCGCTTCAGCACGGACTTTGAGGGCTCTTCAAGGTTCCCGGGGAAATAGGTTCGTGTTGTAGCTAGAAGAGGACTCGTGGTCCTGCTGGGATGAGTGTTACTACGCATTCAACCTGA
>NZ_JAXCHX010000035.1:0-29073 GCF_035984855.1 Arthrobacter sp. MP_M4 | reverse complement strand
CAGACTCGCGGACCAGGCGACCGCCGGCGTCGTATACCCATTCCGAGACGGAAGCCGGCACTGAAGCCTGCGCAGAAAGATCCGGGTCTCCGGTCTGGGTAGTGGCGGCGGTGACCATCTGCCCGGCCCCGTCATAGCCGTACCGGGTCACGGTGCCGGCGCGGGTCAGGGCCGTGACCCGGCCGTCCCCGTCGCGGCCGATCAGGGTCACATCAGCCGCGCCCGGGTCCGTGCGATCCGTGCGGCTGTGTTCGGCCAAAGCCCCCTTGCGGTAGGCCCACTCCTGAACCAGATCCCCTGCGGTGGCGGAGGTGATACGCCCTGCGGCGTCGTGGGTGAATACCGCCTCGCCCAGCCGTGGATTGGCGACGGCGGTCACCCGGCCCGCGGCATTCCGGACGTACGTGGTGGTGGTGCCGTGCGCGTCGGTGAACCGGGTCCGGTTCCCGTCGCCGTCGTACCCCCAGGACAGGCCCTGGCCGCCGCGGGTGCGGGACATCAACCGCCCACAACGGTCAAAGCCGAGTTCATGGTCCACGGCCAGCCCGTCACCGCGGGTGTGGTCGGTGATGACCACGCTGCGGCGGAGTGCGTCCCGGTCAATTGAGGCCAGGAGTTTCCCGTCGAGGCTGGTAGTGGCTTCCCGGCCGACCGAATCGTAGGTCCAGGTGGTGGTGTGCCCGTCCGGATCGGTCTGGGAGAGCTGCCGCCCGGCGGGATCGTAGGTCACGGTGGTCGCCCGCCCGAGCGGATCGGTGACGGAGCTGACCTGGTCCGTGGCCGTGTAGGTGCGGGTGGTCACCCCGCCGAGGGGGTCGGTGATGCGGACCAGGCGCCCGCGGACGTCGTACTCGAACCGGGTCCGGCCGCCGACGCCGTTGACCGTCCCGGTGAGCTCCCCGGCGGTGTTGTAGTTGAACCGGCGGGTCCCGTACCAGGTGTCCTGGGAGAAGCTCAGCCGCCCGGCCTTGTCGTAGCCGTACCGGGACACGCCCTGACCGGGGGTGTTGCGGGTCAGGAGCCGCCCGCAGGGGTCGTACCCGAAGGTCTCGACCTCGCCGGTGGGCAGCGTCCGCGCAATAACCCGCTGGTCGGCGTCATAGGCCAGTTCGGTGACCGCGCCGAGCGGGTCCGTGGTCCGCCAGGGGCGCCCGCACCCGTCGTACTCGTACCGGGTGACGGCGCCGGAGGGGGAAGTGATCGAGGTGATCTTACCGGCCACGTCCCGGCCCAGCACGGTCAGGCCGCCTTCACCGTCGAGGAGTTCCACCGGGTTTCCGGCCGCGTCATAGGAGATGAGTTCCGCGGAGCCGTCCGCGCCCTGGACCCGGGTGGGGCGCCCGTACTCGTCAAAGCTGTACGTTGAGGACGCGAACGCGTCCATCAGGGTCGCCGTGCCCGCCAAACGGTCGGTCGTGGCGTCCGCGCGGATCCCGGTGGGATCGACGACGGCGGTCAGGGCCCCGATCTTGTCGTATTCCCGTGCCCAACCGTGGCCGGCGGGGTCCGTGATCCCGACCAGCCGGGACAGTGTGTCATGGACGAAGCCCCAGCGGGCACCGTCCGGCAGCACCGCGGCGGTGACGTTGCCGAGCTCGTCGAAGACCCGCTCGATGGCCCGGCCCAACGGATCGACGGTGCGGACCAGCTCGCCGTTGCCGGCGTATTCGAGTTCGGTCCGGCCGCCGTCCGGGGCGATGGACGCCGTCGTCCGCCCCGCGGAGTCGTGTTCAAAAGCCCAGATGGCACCGTCCGGATCCACCCGCCGCACCAGCAACCCGGCGCTGTCATAGCCGAAGCGGGTCTCGGCACCGGAGGGGCTGATCGCCGCGACCGGGCGGCCGGCCTGGTCGCGGACAATCTTCGCCTCGTCTCCCGCCGCGTTCCGGGTTGCGACCAGGTCACCAAATTCGTCGTAGTCGAAGCTGACCGCAACACCGGCCGGGTCGACAACCCTGGCCAGCTGCCCATTACGCCACTGGAGCTCAGTGCGCCCGCCCAACGGGTCCAGGATGACCGAGGGGTCCCGGGACACCTCATCGGCGTACTCATACGAGACAATCGACCCGGACTCCGCCACCAGGGTGGTGATGCGGTCCTGGTCATCCCAGCCGTACGTGAGGTCCGCGCCTTCCGGGGTGACTGTCCGGGTCTTCCGGCCCCGCGCGTCGTAGGCATGCACCGTCACGGCCCCGTCGCGTTCCGTGAAGGACACCAGGTTCCCGTGGCCGTCATACGCCATCGACTGGCGCTGATCATGGGAATCGAGCACACCCACCAGGCGGCCCTTCGCGTCGGCGATCCAGGAGTTCGATCGGGAACCGTCTTCATCCGAGACCACCGTGACGCGGCCCGGCAAATACGCGAACCTGGTCCGGCGCCCGTGCTGGGTCACCTGCAGCACAACCCTGCCGTGCTCGTCATAGGTGTTCTCAGCCTCAACAACACCCGCGGACGAGACCACCGCCTCGATCAGGCCCTGCTCATTCCACCGGTACGCCCGCGCCCCCAGCTCCGTCGCCACACCCGTCAGCCGGCCGGCGTCGTCGTAGCCATACTCCACCCGGCGCCCGTCCGAGGCCCGCACCACGGCAACGAGCCCGTCCACGTACTCCACGTCAAGGAACCGGCCCTGCACATGCGCCAACCGGGTCACTTGTCCCGCACTGCCGCCGTCGGCGGGCTTTTCCCGGACCACGGACACCGTCCGGCCCGGCCCCGACCCGGACCCGAGCCACACGCCCGCGAGGCTGTAGGCCCACCAGCCGCCCTCATTATCCCGGACCACAAGCAGCTCGACCGTACCGTCCGGCACGGAGCTTAACTCCCTGAGGTCAGCTGCGGTCGCAGGCTCTGCGGTGAGCCAGTAGTTCTCGCCGACGCCACGGCTCCAGCCGGACCCCTCACGAGGGAAATCGACGGCCCGGCCGTCGGCCATCACCCAGCGGCACCCCTCATCCGAGACCGCAAGGTGCTGGTCCAGGACCGAGGCCCACCCGGGGCCAAACACCCCGGGCACTTCCAGTCCCGAGGCCAACGAGTTGTACATCCGCGACAAAACCACGTCGGAAGCGACACCGGCGAACCGCAGATCCTCTTCCGGTTCAATGAAGTTTCCGGTGGCGGTGTTCACGGGGTCGTTTGCGTACCCGCTGGTGGGCATCGCACCGGCCGCCATCGGCGGAGCCACGACCAGCGTGGACCGGCTGGCGCTGACTCCTGCTGCTGCAAGCGCTTCATTCACGGCCGCGTCCGAGACGGTCGAGACACTGCCCTCGCCCCCGGCGGCCGCAAACGCATCCGCGACAGTGACCGCCCACTTCGCGTCGTTCTCGTTGGCCCGTAGATACTCCCGGTAGGCGCTGACCACGCCCGAGGCTTCGATCCGCCCCCAGTAGCAATCGGACGCGAAATCGGAGAGATGTCCTTCCAGCGCACCTGGGGCTGAGGCCAACCCCTCATCCAAGCCCCGGGAGTTTAACGCGAAAGACCGCAGGCTTTCCGGGCGCGCCGAGGACGTCCCGCCCCCGTACCCCCCGCCGGGCGGCGGTGTTTCCCGGCTCCCGACGGTGGGAGCTGCCGGTTCGAACGTCGGAGCTTTGCCCGGCGCCGCGTTCGGCCGGTCCCCCTCACCGAAGACCGAGTCCCAGCCCTTCTCGAACGCGTTACGGTCATTGTGCTCCCGGACCCACTCGTTGTTCTTCGCACGCCGGGTGTCCTCTTCATGCCCGGCCTCGACCATCTGTCCTACGTACCCGGCCACCGTCCGCAGCGCGGTCGCCAACGCTTCCGCGTCCTTGCCCGCGGTGGCAGCGTTGGAGGCAAAAACCCCAGAGAAATGCCCCTTGAAGTCCTCCCTCGCGGAGGAGACGAACGTCGCCCGCGAACCTGCCTGCTCCTCGAGCTTTGATGCCGCCAGCTCAAACGCAGACTTCACCGACCCGGCCACGGCGTAACTGAATCGCCCTCCATCAGAACCGTCTGACGCCGGCAATAGCGGCACCTCAACGAACTCGGTCACAACGAAAGCCCCCCACTGAACAAGAATTGGAACAAGAAGAACAACCACCAACGCCGCAGAACCCAACACCTGCCTGGAAACAACTGCGCCAGGCGCAGGACCAGTCCAACGAGGGATTCAATGCGGGACGATACAACCCAAAAAGCCGGACCGGAGAAATCCAGGACCGGCCGGAAAGACCAAAACCGTGTAGTGGCCAGGTAACCGCCCACTCATCAGAGCGCCGCGGCTACCCGGCCGTTACACCATCGACTGCAGGCTTAGGCGCCGCCGCCGGCGGAGAAGATGTCCTGCGAGATCTTCTGCAACTGCGTCCGCAGCTCCTCCAGTTCCTGACGAGCCTTGTCCAGCGCCGCCTTCGTCTCCGGCCACGTGGACCCCCGGAACTGCGTAGCCAGCGGACCGTCCCAGATATTCGGATCCGACAGGATCTTGCCCTGCGCATCCAGCGCCGAGATCTGATCCGTGAAACCACCATTGATGATCGACTGCACCTGCCCGATGGCAGCCTTCGCTTGCTCGGTTGACAACACACGCGACATAGAAATTCCTCCCAAAAGAAACCGCTTCCCCGCCGGACACATGATCGTCGGCGAGCGAACGATGCTGACGCTACCAACAGATGCTAATAAATCCAACAAAAAGAAGAACCAGGGTTATTCGGCATGTCGGCGAAGGCCACACGCCCGCAACCCGGAGGCCAAGATTAGTCCATTCGCGAGCGCAACCCCGTATCATGCTGAAGGCACCGTGAACAGAAGAGGGACGATTATGCCCAGACTGACCCATACCCACCAGCGCACCCTGGCGCGCAGCAGCACCCCGGGCCGCGCCATAAGCGCAGTCATCGTCTCCTTGGGGCTGGTGGCGTCGACGTCGTGCACTCCAACTCCCGAAGCTGGGCCGGTATCCAACCCTGTCAAGCTCCTGCAGAACGTGCGGGTAGGCCTTTCCGCTGCCGCAGGAGTCGAGACTGTAGAGGGGACCACCATCTCTGTCTCCGCAGCGGGCGGTTCCTCCGCAGAGGACGCGAAGTACGACACCGCCCAGGTGGTGGGTGAACTCCCGGTGCGTGTGAGCCTGCAATACCGGGCGGGGTCAAAGTCCGGCTCAGACCTCGCCGAACTGCAGGGCCACACCGGGCCGGTCGAAATCAATGTGACGCTGGAAAACCTCACGGTCAAGCCGCGGGTCATTGAGTACGACGCTGCGGGCCAGACACGTTCCGACACGGCCCTCGTCGGCGCCCCGCTGACCATCGCAGCCTCGACGAAGCTCGACGGCGTACGGGCAGACCACGTCACGGCAGGCTCTGCGGATGGCGCCACGGGCACCAACGGTGTCCTGAGCAGCACCGAGGATGGCGCAGCCGTGGTGCAATGGGCGACCATTCTGGCCCCGCCGCGTTCGGGCGCAAGCACCACCCTGCGCCTCGTGGCCGACGTCGAAAACTTCAAGGTCCCCGCGTTCGACGTAGCAATCCAGCCGGGCCTCAACACGGACCTCAGCGCAGATGGAGTCCTCAACGGCGCCTTTTCGTCCGGCACCGGCTCGGTACTGGAGCTGCAGCGCCGAACCATCACTCTGGTCTCGGACATCAACACCGTGCTGACCCAGGCCGGATCCACTATTACCGACGTCCGGCGGAACCTGCAGGTGACCTCGCAGACAGTGGGCGCGAAAACGGCGGGCGAGCTGCGGGACAATTCCCAGGCGCTGGCCGCGACCATGTCAGGGCTCAAGGACCAGCTGAAGACTCTCGGCGCCGATTTGGAGTCCGCAACGACCACAACGCAGTCAGCTACCGCGGCGCAGTTGAAGCAGACCGTTTCCGCTGTGGACGCGATGCTGGGAGATACCTCGGCCGTGCCCGCGACGGCCCCCATCAACGGCGAGGGCTGCTCCGCCGAAGTCCCCAAGTCCGAGAAGGCCGCCACGGTGTACTCGAGCGTCGTTACCATGGCCTCACAGCTGGACGCCTACGCGAAGGTAAGCGCGGGCTGCCGGGACATTGTTGCGGGCGCCATCAAGGCCACCATGGGGCCCGAGGACCCCACTGCGGTGGAATGCGCAGAGCAGGGCTCCATGACGTGCTCTCTCTACGGATCAGCCATGAGCGTCACTGGAGCGCTGCTGGGGCTGGTGGAGACGGGTGATGAGCTCGTGGCGGACCTGCAGCCGCAGGTCGTCGAGGGAGCAATCAAAAACCAAGAGGCCTCAACCCTCGAACTGGAGCGGGTCCGCGCCGGCTTTGCCGTAATCCTCGACGGTGCCGATACCCCCGAGGACTACAAGACAGCGCTGGCGAAGGTGGACAAGGCGATGAAGTCCGTTCGGGCCTCCGTTGCCGCAACCCGGGATGCAGCCACCGCAGCCCGCGACAGCATCAAAGGGCTGCGGCAACAATTGATCGACATCGACGAGACTGCGCAAAGCGCCCGGAGCGAGCTGGGTGACGGCTCGCTGCTGAAGGGCTCGATGATGCAACAAAACCAGCGGCTCGCGGACGAACTCTGCAAGATGGCGGACGCCGGCTTCCCTGCCCCAGGCCGGCTACCGGCCGAGGAGGTGGCGCGGCTGCGCGCCTACCTGACGTCCGCTCCCTGCGAGCCCACGCCGGAGAATGAAAAACCGGCCCAGGCAGTGAAGCTTCCGACCGGGTTTAAGGATCCGTTGGACGTCCGGCTGAAATCCCAGGCGGAGGCATGGGACACGGCCCTCGCGGCCACTGACACGGCTGACCAGGACCAGGCGATCGGCAAGGCCTTCACTACCCTGGAGGCGAGTATCGGCGACATCGACGCGAAACTGGATGCAGTCGACGACGCTGCGAAGGCCCTCGACCGGGCGGCTACAGGCAATGCCGCCGGCACAAAGCACGGGCTCGAAACCCTGGCAGCTGCGCTGGGTAAGGCCATTGAATCCTCCGGCCAGGTGGGCGCAACACTGGCGAAGTTGAAGGTGCAGCAGGACGGGCTCGGTGACAAGATCAAGGAGTCCCTCCGCGACGTCTCGGCTGATACTGCGGCCGAGGTCTACAAAACCGTGGGCGAACAAGTCCGCCAGGTGGCCGAGATCGGTGACGCGGGTTCAGACTCCGTGATCACCGCTTTCAACCGCTCCATCTCCGGCTTGAAGTCCACCTCCGACGAAGTGGTGGGTGACGCCGGGGGCACAGTGGACAAGCAGCGTGGCGAATTGTTGGAGCAGAGCGGCGCCCTGGCCGCCTCCCTGTCCAAGACCACGCAGTCCTCGCTCGCCAGCATCGCTTCGAGCACTTCCGGTTCAACGCGGGACGTCGGGGGCGCGAACGCGCTCCTGTCGTCCAGCCTCAACAAGGTGATGCTTGACCTGGGCGACCGCTCGGTGAACGGATCCGGTCTGCTCGGCTCCATGGCTACCAACGCTGCCAAAGCCGATACAGCCGACTACCAGCTGGCGCTGGCCTCCCAGAACGCAGAAGGATACGCCAACATCCGGTCACGCGATGTTGCCGGGTTGCTGCTGCGTCAGGCGCAGTTCAAGGCCTCACTCACCGCGATCGATGAACTTCCGCCGTTCCACCTCGAGGTGCCGGCCGGCGCGACATCCCAGACCCTGTACACGCTGAAGATCGGCGGCACCGAATGAGCTCCCGCAGCCGGCTGATTGCCCTTATCATTGCGGGCGTCGCGGCCATCGTCGTGGTTGCGATCGTCCTGACAGTGACGCTGAACCGCCCAAAGGTGGCTTCCCGGCCCGATCCTGTTGCCGCGACGGTTCCCGTAGCGCTGAAGGCCGACGGCCTGCCGAAGGACTTCTCGATCGGAGTTGTCCTTACTTTGGGCCGGTCCGGCGAGCCGGGTTCGGAGTACAACCGCGCGGCACAAGGCGCGATTGTTGCCGCGCAACGCTTTGCCAGGGGCGGTTCCACACCTACCCTGTCAGCCCAGAATGACCGGGGCACGGAGGATGGCGCAAGCGCCGCCGTCCGGGCCCTCGCCGAGCAGGGAGTGTCCGGCGTCATCGTGACAAGCACGGGGCCGCAGGCCTTGGCCGCGGCAAAAACTGCCGAAGAGCTCGGGCTCCCGGCCATCCTGCCCTACGTTGAACCGTCGGACCCCGCGCCGACCACCTGGACCACACGCCCCTCGGGAGCGTCCGTCGAAACTGCCCTACAAACTGCCCTGACCGGCAAGAACAGGGTGCTGCTCGTAGAAGACGGCGGCCAGATCCCCGCATCAGTTGCCATCTCGCAGACACTGAGCCTTGGCGGCTTCGGAGAAGTGACGGCTCTGGCCCAGGAGGCCGCCATCAGAACCGGCGACCAGCTGCGCCCGGCGGCCGAAGACGCCCCGGCCGGCGCCGAGTCGACCAGGATTGCCGAGCCCGCTGACGCCGTGGTCGTCTCAGCCGCCACGCCGCAGAGGCTGGCCCGGCTGGTCCAGGCCCTGCAGTCCCGCGACGTATCCGTGCCCCTCATTCTTCCGGAGGGCGCCACAACTCCGGCCTTCGCCTCCTCGCTCGCCGAGCTCGACGGCACCGCGTCCGGCCAACTGGTCAGCGTTGTCCCCGCCGGCGGCGACGCCACTGCGCTGCAAAAAGATGCCCAGGGGCGGGGTATGTCCGCCTTCCTCTCCGCAGTGCGCCTGGTGTCCGGCGACCCCGCAATCAAAAACTTAAGCGACGACGCCCCCTTCTCCGCCGACGCCTGGGCTGCGGACGCACGCAGCCACGACGCCGTCGTCGCCCTGGTGCGCGCGGGCGCTGCGGCTGGGAGCGGTGATCCGTCCAAGGTGGGCGCAGCCCTCCGCACGCTATCGTTCGGCCCCGGTGACGGCCTTGCGGGGCCGGAGCTGGACTTCTCGCGCGCTGCCGCGCTGAGCGCAGAGACCATCCCGGTGTACGCTTCCCCGCAGGACCTGGGCCTCCGCCCGCCGGACGAGGCCGCTCCCCGCCTCGTCTGGGTACCGGCGCCGGCAAGCCCTTGATCGTCCTGTCCCGTCCTGCCCCTGTGCGGTCGGGGCGCCATGTCCCCACGGAAGGAACGCCCTGATGCGCGTGCTGATCGACTTGGATGAGCGTCGCTTTGAGTGCGAGGTGGCCCACGCCGCGCCGTCCACTACGCTCTCAGACTTCGTCGAGGCCGCCGGCGGCCCGCGGCTGGCGCCCGACGAGGCAGTGTTTCTGAACGAAGCCGAGGTGCGGGGCTCCACCCCAGTTTCTGAGCTGATCGTCCTGGAAGGCAGCCGCATCTCGCGAACGCCGTGGCCAATTCCAGAGCGTGTGCGGGACTGGAGCGTGACGCTCGCCGGCGGCCAGCGAACCGGCGGTGTCATTGCCGTTCCGCCAGGGCGCGACATGCTCATCGGCCGGTCTCCGCATGCCGACCTGAGCCTTCCCACCGAGAGCGCGTCGTGGGACCACTGCCGCCTTCGCCGGGAGGAGGACGGGCTACGGGTGCTGGACGGAGGGTCCACAAATGGCACTCTCGTCAACGGCGAGCCGGTGAAGGAGGACGGCACCCTTGTCACCGAGACCGCCACGATCACCGCCGGCGGCACCGTGCTCCTCGTGCGCCGGGCTCTGGACGAGACTCCCGCCCCGACGGCGGGAAGCCTGCATAACCTCACGCCGGCGGCGACAGCCCCCTTCAACCGCCCTCCCCGTCCCGGGCAAGCCCCGCCAGGCGACCCTTTGCTGCCACCGAGCCGCAGCGAAGTGCCGCCGGCCGGCAAGTTCAACGTCATCACGGTACTGGCGCCCCTCGTCATGGCGGCGGCGATGGTGGTGATACTGCGGGATTTGCGCTTCGCAATGTTCGCCATGCTTAGCCCTGTGATGGCCGTAGGTATGTGGTTCGAACAAAAGCGACGACACGCCCGTGGCCTGAAAGAGGAGGAAGAGCGCTTCGCCAGGGCGCTCGAAGAATTCGAACAGCAGGTCCGCACGGCCGCTGCGGCGGAGACTGGGCGGCGCCATCGGCTGATCCCCGATCCCGCCACCGTCGTCCGGCGCGCGTCCCTGCCCACCACGTCCCTGTGGCAGCGCCGCGCAGACTCTGAGGACTTCCTCGCCCTCCATGCGGGCACAGGCGACGTGCCGTGGCATCCCGAGATGGATCGCAATGCCGGCACGCGCCTCGATGAGAAGGTGAAAGACTCCCTCGCGGCGGCACGCCTGCAGTCGGCGCCCGTGCTGGTTGACCTGACAGACGCCGGGGTGGTGGGCATGGTGGGCCCTCGGGAAGGTGTACTGGCACTCGCGCGCTCCCTCCTGGCCCAGGCTGCGGTGCACGTTGGTCCGGCTGATCTGACAATCGGCGTCTTCTGCGACGCCGGGCGCGCCGATGAGTGGGAGTGGGCCTCGTGGCTGCCGCACACCCGCCAAGCCGGCAGCAGCACAGGCGAGCGGTGGATGTCCGCGCACCGCGAGACGAGTCTGGCCATGCTGCGCACGCTCAAGGACAGTGTCCAGGAGCTACCCACGCCGGCGATGTTGGTAGTCCTGGACTCCGAGGTGCTCACGGAGGGCAGGGATTCCCCGGCGCGCGCGCTTCTCGGCGTGGGCCGCTCCGTGCCAGGGGCCCACATCAACCCGCAGCAGCGTCACTCCCGGGTGGCGGGCATTGTCATCGCCACCTCAGAAGAGCAGCTGCCGGCCTCCTGCACCACGATAATCCGGGTGGGGGCGGACGCTGCGGCCACCGTGGACCAGCCGGAGACCCTGACCCGGGTTGAGGACGTCATCCTGGCGGGCCTCGACCAGGAGGAGGCCCTTCGCTGCGCGATGAACCTGGCTCACTTTGATGATCCGGAGTTGAGCGTACCTGGCGCCTCGCTGCCATCGCTGGTCCGGCTCCCCGGGCTGCTCGGCTACGAACGCCCGGACGCCGCGACGATCCGCCGCCTGTGGCAGGCCCCCACGGGAGTTTCCACACCGATAGGCGCCGGGGAAAACGGGCCCCTGACCCTTGACTTGGTCAAGGATGGCCCCCACGGCCTGGTCGGCGGCACGACCGGATCCGGCAAGTCCGAATTCCTGCGCTCGCTCGTGGCCGGCCTCGCGGCACGCAACGATCCGACGCGCCTGAACTTCATCCTGGTCGACTTTAAAGGCGGTGCGGCTTTCAAGGCCTGTGAGCGCCTTCCGCACACCATCGGCACAATTTCCAATCTGGACGAACAACTCGCCGACCGGGCCCTCCGCGCGTTGGAGGCGGAGATGGAGCGGCGCCAGCGTGTGTTTGCCGGGGCCGGCGAGGGCGTGGACAACCTGAACGCTTATTTGGCGACGAACCCGGCCGAGCCCATGCCCCGGCTGCTGCTGGTGATTGACGAGTTTGCCATGCTGGCCAAGGACTTCCCGGATGTGCTGAAAGCATTGGTCAGCGTGGGTGCCGTGGGCCGCACCCTGGGTGTGCACATGATCCTGGCCACCCAGCGCCCGGCCGGCGTCGTCAGCGACGACATCCTCGCGAACACGAACCTTCGGGTTGCCCTGCGCGTGCAGAGCCGCGACGACTCCAACAACGTCATCGGCGTGCCCGCCGCCTCGGCGATCGGGCGGGCCCAGATGGGCCGCGCCTTCGTGAAGCTGGGCCAGGACGACATCACGCCAGTACAGACCGCCCTCGTCACCGGACAGGCACAGCTTGAAGGCGGCGCCGCGGTAGAGGTGCGTGGGATCCGCCAGTTCGGCGTCCCCATGCCGGCGGCGGCGGCGCCACGGTCTTCGGACACGGACGACAACGACTTGGACCTTCTCATCGACGCGGTGATCGAAGCCAACACCGAAGCAGGGTACGCCCGGCCCCGGCAGGTCTGGCCGGAAGCCCTCGGCGAGCGTGTGGAGCTGGAAGGTTTCCTCCCTCAGCCGGACGGCGGCGGCCTTGCTGCGCCCACCGGCGCTCCCGCCGACCCCGAAGCCCGGAACCTGCCGATCGTAGGCGCCGTGCGGGACTCGTCTGTCCTGGTGTCCATCGTGGACGAACCGGATCTGCAGCGCCAGTCGGCGGCGGGATGGGACATGTCCGTGGGAAACCTGATGCTCATGGGCGTGGCCGGCTCCGGCACGAGCACCACGCTGGCCTCGATCGCATTGACGCTTGCCAGAGACATTGATCCGGCGGAGCTCGATCTGATGATTCTCGATATGGGCTCCCGTGAGCTTGAACCACTCGAATCCCTGCCACACACCGTGGCCTATGTTGGAACGGGTGCCGGCGCCAAGGAGCAGCAGGCCCGCTTCCTGCGGCACTTGCACACCGAACTGGAGCGCCGCCGCGCCGAACCCGGCCAGCACCGCCGCACGGTGGTGCTGCTGGACGGCCTGGCCTCGCTGCGGGATGAGTTCCAGGATTTCGAAGGGCAACAACTGCTGGCCTTGCTGTACAGCGCCTACGCGGACGGCCCCGCGCTGGGACTTTCGTTCGCTGTCTCCACCACCCGCGCCAAGGCGGTGCCCTCGGCCATGAATGAGGTGACGCTGCAGAAGTGGCTCTTCCGGCTCGCGGACACCTACGACTACTCCTCGCTCGGTGTCCGGGGCAAGGAGATCCCTGCGCCGCTTCCCGGCCGTTGTGTGGACCCCAGCACCTCCCTCCAGATGCATGTAGCCACGCCCGGCGTCGGGATGGCCGCCGCGGTGGGCCGTGTCCGGCAGCGCTGGGCGCATGTACCGGCGAAGACTGCGGCCATCAGGCGCCTGCCCGGCAAAGTCACGCTGCCGGAGTTGGGCGTTGGCGCCAGGCTGGAGGGCGCGCCTTGGCTTATACCGGTGGGGTTGTGTGAGGCGGACCTCTCCCCCGCGTTCCTGCAGATTTACGAGGGTGAGCATGCGCTGATCGCCGGGCCTGCCCGATCGGGTAAGTCCACGCTGCTTCTGGCCCTGGCCGCAGCGGTGCGTGGCGCGGCCACGTCCCGGGGACCGGCGCAGGTGTGGGGCATCTGCGATCGTCGTTCGTCGTTGGCCACCGCCGACCTGGACCGCGTGGCCGTCGGCGCGGATGAGGTGCCCGCTTTGCTGGCTGCCTTGCGCCTCGAGCGCGGGACGGTGTTCCTGTTGATTGACGACGCAGAGCGCTTCGAAGACGCCGATCAATCCATCTCGGGGGTGGTGGCGTCCGGCCGGCCGGGGCTGTGTGTCATCGCTGCCGGACGGGCCGCGGATCTCCGCGGGCTGTACAGTCACTGGACGAAGACGCTCCGCAAATCCCGCCTGGGCGTGCTTCTGCAACCGGATGTAAATTACGACGGCGAACTGCTGGGGGCGGTTCTTCCCCGCAAATCGCCCGTGGCGCTGACTGTAGGGCGAGGCTATATCGGGGTAGGCGGACAAATGGCACTCATCCAGTCAGTGAGCCCCGAGGGTTAACCCCGGCGGCGGGCGCCCACACGGAAGTCGTGGCCGGGCTGACTTGAAGAATCAGATGGACGAAGCTGGAGGATACGGGATGCAAATCGCACAGACGGGACAGGCGCTGGGAGCGTCGTATCGCTTCGGTGAACGGGTGGGTTCCGGTGCCGTGGGCGATGTTTGGACCGTCACCTCGGCCGACGGCCAGACGTTTGCGGCCAAAGTCCTGCGGCCGGAGCATGCCGATGATCCCTCGCTCGTGGAACGGTTCGTCCGTGAGCGCTCCGTGCTGCTCGGGCTCCGGGACTCCCACATCGTGACGGTGCGCGACATGGTGGTGGAAGGCCCGCGGCTGGCTATCGTCATGGACTATATCGCTGGCGGATCCCTGCGTGACGCGGTGAAGGAAGCCGGCCCGCTGCGTCCCCTGGATGCGCTCACCGTCACCGCCGAAGTGTTCGACGCATTGGCTTTCGCCCATGCCCGGGGTGTGACGCACCGGGACATCAAGCCGGACAACGTGCTCCTCACCCGGCCGTGGCCCGAGTGCGGCGTGGGCGACGTTCGGGTTTCCGACTTCGGCATCTCCAACGTGGTGGGCGAACGGATCCGTCAGACCACCGGCCTCATCGGCACGCCGCAGTACATGCCTCCGGAGCTCATCAGTCGGGGCCTGTCCGGACCGCCAGGGGATGTGTACTCAACCGGCGTCATGCTTTACGAGCTCCTCGCCGGGCGCACCCCTTTTGCCGGGCCGGGAACGGATTTCAGCGTCGCTTACCGCCACGTTTCCTCGCGCCCACCGAGAATTCCCGTCGACGATGCAACATGGGAAGTACTTGACAGGCTGTTGTCCAAAGACCCCGCGCAGCGCCCGACCGCGGCCGAGGCTGCGTCGACACTGCGGCGTCTCGCGCCCGGCCTTGCCGGCAGCGCCGCCATCGCCCGGGGGGAAGCTCCCGCTGAGTTCGCCGCCGTCGACCGCTCCGCGACTGTGGTCCGGGGCGCTTTTACGGATGAGGAACTCGCAGCCTTGGCGGCGCCTCCACCGGCCGGAGACGACGGGGGGGCTCCGGAACTCGGCGAAGCGGGCAGCGCGACGATCGCCCGTCCAATCCCGCGTCGCGTGGGGCGGCCGCTGGCGGAAGTCCGGCCCGAGGAAACCTCTGCCGTCCCTTTCTGGCGCACGCGCAAAGCGCTGCTGCTCGCCGGCACCGCGGCCCTATTGCTTGTAGCGATGGTTGTCGGGTTCGCTGTTCTGGCACCGGGAAACCAGCAGAACGCGCCTGCGGCCGCCGGCGAACGGCTGTCCGCGCAGTTGCAGGACACTGCCCTTCCGACGGGCTTGACGATTTCGCGTGCGGCATCCTACGAGCCCTCTTCCGGTCAGGTCCGGTTGACCATCGCGTATGCGGCGCAGAAGGCCCCGTTGTCCGGTGATTTCCTGGAGGTAATCCCCGGCCTGGCCGGTGGGGACGCGTGCCCGGCGGCCTCATGGGACGGGTCTTCAGTGAGCCGGAACCAGCCCTCTATCACCGGTCTCGACGTTGAGTGCGGCTGGAAGGTGTCAGGACTGGAGATCCCGGCAGGAGGTTCCGCCCAGGTGACCGCTACGGTGCCGGTATCACCCGCAGATCAAAAGGCGCTCGACGCGTGGCTGCGTGCCGGGTCCGAGACGACGACCACCGCGACGCAGGACCCGGCCGTCAAGAGCACCGAATATCCAGTGCAACGGCTGAAAGGCGTGGAGGTGCGCACTCCGACACGCGTGGTGACGCCCAGCCCGCTGAAGATCACCCTGGTTCCTGTCTGGGCCGGTGGCGCCGACGAGCTGAACCCGATGTACGTGAGTCCGACGTCGGGCAAGCCCTCGCAGATGCTGGTGGCGGTAAGCGGCGGCGAGAAGGGGGTGCGGTTCTCCGATGGCTGTGGCGGGGCGCTGGCGGTCGACAGCGCGGGGCTCACCGTAACAGCCCTGCAGATCACGCCTCAGTGCACCGTGCGTGCCAGCGTCGGTAACTTCACCGAGTTGCAGTCCCAGAGCTTTGGCATTACGTCACGCGAAAATTCGCAGGATTGAGAATTCGGGCACAACGGTGAGGTGGTGACGATGGCGGGGCGGGTCATTGGACCAGATCAGCGGGTGGTTCACCGCGGATTCGGCACGAGGCCGGCCGTCACCCTTGCCGGAAGGCGGAGATGCCCGTGATGCGCTGGCCCAGGATGAGAGTGTGGACCTCGTCCGTACCTTCATAGGTGCGCACGGATTCGAGGTTGTTGGCGTGTCGCAGCGGCGAGTAGTCCAGCGTAATGCCGTTGCCCCCCAGGACGGTGCGGGCTTCGCGGCAAATGCCTATGGCCTCGCGGACGTTATTGAGTTTCCCCACGGAAATCTGCGCCGGCTCCAGCGTCCCGGCGTCTTTCAGGCGTCCGGTGTGCAAGGCAAGGAGCGTGCCCTTCTGAATCTCCAGCAGCATGTTTACCAGCTTTTCTTGGGTGAGCTGATAGCCGGCAAGGGGTTTGCCGAACTGCAACCGCTGCTTGGAATACTCGAGGGCGGCTTCGTAGGAATCCCGGGCCGCGCCCATGGCGCCCCAGATGATCCCGTAACGGGCTTCATTGAGGCAGGCAAAGGGCCCACTGAGTCCGTGTGCGCCAGGGAGCAGCGCCGTGGCTGGCAGCCGGACATCGTCCAGGCTGATGTCACATTGAATCGAGGCCCGCATGGACAGCTTCGAGCCAATGGGGGTCGCGGTGAAACCGGGCGTGTCAGTGGGCACGATGAATCCGCGGACGCCCTCAATGGTGTTGGCCCAGATCACCGCAATCTGGGCGACGGAGGCGAGGCCGATCCAGCGTTTTGCGCCATTGACAACCCAGCCTCCGTTGCCGTCACGCTCTGCGAAGGTCGCCATGCTCGACGGATCGGAGCCGGCGGTCGGTTCGGTCAATCCGAAACAGCCGATCTTTTCGCCTTGGGCCATCGCTGGCAGGTGCTCATTCTTTTGCTCCTCGGACCCCCACTTGTGGATGGCGCTCATGGCCAGGGAACCCTGGACGCTGACGAACGTCCGAAGCCCGGAATCGCCGGCCTCCAGTTCCATGGCGGCGAGTCCGTACTCGACGGCGCTGCGGCCCGGGCAGCCGTAGCCCTTCAAATGCATCCCGAGGACTCCCAGCGCTCCGAGCTCTGGAACGAGCTCCAGCGGGAAGTGGGCGTCCTCGTACCATGCGCCGATATTGGGGCGGATGCGTTCGTTCACGAAGTCCCGGACGGCGCTGCGCAATTGCAGCTCATCCGGGCTCAGCAGGCTGTCCAGATTGAGCACGTCGTCGAGGACCAGGGCGGGTGCAGTTACGGTCATGTTTCATTCTCCTGGCATGTCATGCGGCGGGGCCGGCTGTATCCACCGACGATCTCCGACCACTGTGCCAGCCGGATTGCGTCAGATCCAATACCGAATCCGGCACGCCTTGATACCTGCGGCGTATCAAACGCCGGCCCCGGCGGGTGACGGCAGTACGGCTTCTGAAAGCCGAAGGACCTCTCGCAGCGCCGGGCTGGCATTGTCTTTCCGCCAGACCAGCCGCAACTGGATGACGTCGGCCGGGTCGTCCAATGGGAGAAAGACAACCCCCGGGTGGCTGAAATTCTCCGGCACGGAGGACACCGTCAAAGCGACTCCGATTTCGGCGGCCACAAGTGCCATGAGCGTCTGTGAATCCGGTGCCACCTGTGCAATCTCCGCAGCGTAGCCGGCGGCGCTGGACAACCTCCGAAGGTGGTCGTGGAGAATTGCTCCCGGGTTCTCGGGCAGGGTCACGAATGGCTGCTTTGCGAGGTCGGCCATTCGCAGCGAATTGCGAGCGCTCAGGGGGTGGCTTTCGTATAAGGCCACCACGAGCCGTTCGTTGGCCACGATCCGGGAATCCAGAACGGCCGGGATGAAGTTCCAGCGGCCCAGGCCGACTTCCATGGCGCCGCTCATGACTTTGTCCATGGCCGGTAGGGCGAAGTTGGAGCTGGACAGTTCGAAATCGATCCCGGGGTGCGCCTCCCGGACCCGTTTGGCAAGCTTACCCACCATCACATGCGAGGAGACACCGGCGAAAGCGACCCGCACACGCCCGGTTTCACCGCGGCCCACCGAGGCGACCGCGAGGCTTGAGCGGCGGCAGGCCTCCAGGATCTCACGTGCCGGAGCCAGCAGGGCCTGTCCTTCCGCTGTCAGCTGCACCGTCCGGGTGCTACGCACAAAGAGCCGTGCCTTGAGTTCATGTTCCAATCGCTGGATGGACCGGCTCAACGGCGGCTGGGCCATGTGGAGCCGGAGCGCGGCCCTGCCAAAGTGCAGCTCCTCGGCCACCGCCAGGAAGGCCCGGATCTGTTGTATTTCCAAACCCGGTCAGCTCCCGCTCGGGTAATCGTCATAGTCCATAGGCCCAAGATACTCGACAGAACGGCCTGGCCATTGATGTCGGAGAGGTATCAATCGGGCGCCAAATGCGTATTGGACGCGAATGAGTCCGCCTGCCATGGTGGTGATGCAGACCACACATCGGAGGAATGACATGACACAACCGAGCACCGAACCGGCGGCCGGCGGGCGCAGCCGTCACGCCGGCGGCCGAGACCGGAGGGGCGCTGACGGCCTCGGGCGGACAAGCACCGGGCCCCTCGCCGGCGTCGTCATCGCGGATTTCAGCCGGGTGCTGGCCGGCCCCTACGCCACCATGCTCCTGGCCGATATGGGCGCCACCGTGATCAAGGTCGAGGGCCCCGACGGTGACGACACCCGCACTTACATGCCCCCGGTCCGGGACGGCGAGGCTACGTTCTTCCTCGCCGTGAACCGGAACAAGCACTCCATCGCCCTTGATCTGAAAGACCCGGAGGACCTGGACGTGGCGCGTTCGCTGATCCGTTCCGCGGACGTCATGATCGAGAACTTCAAACCCGGCAACATGGCGCGGCTTGGTCTGGACTATGCCGACGCCGCGGAACTGAAACCGGACATCATCTATGCCTCCATCACCGGGTTCGGCACCGGCGCCGGCGCGCACATCCCGGGTTACGACCTGCTCGTGCAGGCCGCCTCGGGAATGATGAGCCTGACCGGGGACCAGGACACGCAGCCGTACCGGGCCGGCATCGCTTTGTTTGACGTCATCACGGGTTTACACGCGGCCATCGGCATTTTGGGGGCCCTGCACCACAAGGACCAGACCGGCGAGGGCCAACTGGTGGAGCTGAACCTCCTTACGTCGGCTTTGTCCGGAATGGTGAACCAGTCCGCTGCCTACGTGACCGGCGGTGTGGTGCCGACCCGGATGGGTAACGAGCACCCCAGCATGTATCCGTACGCCCCGATGCAGACCGGTGACGGCATGATCATCATCGCGACGGGCAATGACGCCCAATTCGTCCGGCTCTGCGGGGCCTTGGCTATCCCTGAGGTGGCCAGGGACCCCAAGTTCGCCACGACACTCCAGCGCAACGCCCACCGGGACGAGTTGCGCGATATCCTCCACACCCGGCTTGCCCCTCAGTCCGCGGCGCAGTGGTTCCGTGAACTCTCCGCAGCAGGGCTTCCGTGTGCGCCGATCCAAGACGTACGCGGCGGGGTCGATTTCGCCGCACAGCTGGGTCTGCAACCGGTGGTACTGGCCGGCACCGGGGCCCGAAAGATTCCAACCGTGCGGCATCCCGTCGATTACTCCCGCACCCCGGTGGACTACGCACTCGCGCCACCAGAACTCAATGAAAGCTCTGAGCTGGTCCGAACCTGGCTGGCGCACCAGACAACGCTGGCCCATGCCTGAGGCTTACCGGACCCACGTCTCCCCGCGGTGGTCGGACCAGGACCTTAACGGACACGTCAATCACGCCGCCGTCGTGACACTCCTGGAGGAGTCGCGAATCAAGTGGCGGGCGGCGATGCCGAGAATCCGCCCGGCCGAAGCGACCCCCACGGTGGTAGCTGCCCTCGAAATAAGCTACCGGCGACCGATCCACCACGGCGAAGACCTTGACGTTGAACTCACGGTCAGCACAATCGGCACAAGCTCCTTCAGCCTTGAATTCACCGGCGCCCAGAACGGCGCAGTCGCCGTCGACGGCCGGACGGTGCTTGTTTCCGTCTGGCCGGAGACCGGCAAGGCCCGGCCCCTGGCGGAACGAGAGCGGCGCTGGCTCGCCCAGTACCTGCCCACGCAAACAGGCACGGAATCCCGTGAACCGCGGATCCCCGATCACACACCCTTGGAGCTAACCCAGTGACACCACACATGGCCGAGCACGGAACCGATTTCTACCTGATGGACGATTTCCTCACCGCTGAGGACCGGGCTCTCCGGCTAAAGGTCCGCGGTTTCGTCGACAAAGACCTTCTGCCTGTCATCAACGGCTACTGGGAACGGGCCGAGTTCCCCTTCGAGCTGATCCCCAAACTTGCCGCCCTCGGCATCGTTGGAACCACGATAACCGGCTACGGCTGCCCCGGACTTAGCCGACTTGCCGCCGGGATCGTCGCCGCAGAAGTCTCTCGCGGCGATGGTTCTGTCAACACTTTCCTCGGCGTCCAGTCCGGCCTGGCGATGGGAACCATCAACATGCTTGGCAGCGATGAACAGAAGCAACGCTGGCTCCCCGCGATGGCGACGTTGGACAAGATCGGCGCCTTCGCCCTGACCGAACCTGAACATGGGTCCGATTCTGTGGCCCTGGAGACCAGTGCGCGGCGGGCGGGCGACAGCTACATCATCAACGGACGCAAGCGCTGGATTGGCAACGCCAGCATGGCCGACGTCGTCATCCTCTTCGCCCGCGACGAAGCGGACGCCAAGGTCAAGGCCTTCGTTATGGAGCGCAACGATGACGGCGGCTACCCGGACGGGTACTCCACCGAGGTCATCACCGGCAAGATCGGCAAGCGGGCGATCCTCCAGCCGGACATCACCCTCGAGAACCTCAGGATTCCGGCGGAAAACCGACTCACCGGCTGCCACTCGTTCAAGGACGTCACCCGCGTCCTGACGTCCACCCGCAGCGGAGCGTCCTGGGAATCTCTTGGCCATGCCATGGCAGCTTACGAGATCGCGGTGGACTACGCGAAGACCCGCCAGCAGTTCGGCAAACCGATCGGCAGTTTCCAACTCGTGCAGAACAAGCTTGCGAACATGCTCGCCGAGCTGACGGCCATGCACCTGATCTGCTTCCGGCTGGCGGTTCTGTCCGAAGACGGCCGGATGACCGGGCCCATGGCCTCGTTGGCCAAGATGCACACGGCCCGGAAGGCCCGGTGGATCTGTTCCGAGGCGCGGGACATGCTCGGCGGCAACGGCGTGTTGCTGGAGAACCACGTGGCCCGGCACATGACCGACATGGAGGTCGTCTCGACCTACGAGGGTACCGACTCCATCCAGTCCCTACTCGTCGGCCGCGAGATCACGGGCTTCTCCGCCTTCAGCTAGATCCTGGCCATGGCAGGCGCCACACAGGCACCAGTCGAATCCCACGCAAGCAAAGGAATCACCATGAGCAACTTCACCAACCTGGTAGCAGCCGTCACCGGCGGCGCGCAGGGAATCGGCGCCGCCACAGCACTGAAGCTGGCCACCGGAGGCGCCACCGTCGTCGTCCTGGACCTCAACGGGGACGGCGCCAAGGACACCGCACAGCGGATCTCAAATCATCCGCAGGTGCTCGCAAGCGGCGGTAAAGCCGTCGCTGCCGCCTGCGACGTCACGGATGAGGCGGCCGTGAACCTCGTCTTCGATGACATTTACCGGGAGTTCGGCCGGCTGGACATCCTCGTCAACAATGCGGGCATTACCCGCGACAACCTGTTCTTTAAGATGGACCGGCCGGACTGGGACTCGGTCCTAACCACCAACCTCACGAGTGCCTACCTCTGCTCCCGCGCCGCCCAGCGGTACATGGTCCCGGCGAAGTACGGAAAAATCGTCTCACTAAGCAGCCGCAGCGCGCTGGGCAACCGTGGCCAGGCCAACTATGCCGCCGCGAAGGCCGGCATCCAAGGCCTGACGGCGACGCTCGCAATCGAACTCGGCCCGTTCAACATCACGGTCAACGCCGTTGCGCCCGGCTACATCGCCACCTCAATGACCGCGGCAACGGCTGAGCGTGTGGGCAGCAGCCCGGCCGAGCACCAGGAGGCGGTGGCGGCCCGCACCCCGCTGGGCCGGGTGGGCCAGCCGGAAGAAGTGGCCGCCGCCGTGACCTTCTTCGCCAGCGACGATTCCTCTTACATCTCCGGGCAGACCCTTTACATCAACGGTGGGGCCCGCTGATGCCCGAGGCATTCCTTGTCGGCGGCGTCCGCACCCCGGTGGGCCGCCATGGGGGCGTGCTTGCCACGGTTCGGCCCGACGACCTGGCCGCGCTGGTCCTGCAGGCCGCAGTGTCCCGGGCCGGTGTCGATCCGGCCAGCCTTGACGAGGTCATCCTGGGCTGCGTCAACCAGGCCGGGGAGGATAACCGGAACATTGCCAGGATGGCCGTGTTGCTGGCCGGGCTGCCCCACGCCGTTCCCGCTGTCACGGTCAACCGGCTGTGCGCATCGGGTCTGACAGCCATCAGCATGGCGGCGCAGTCGGTGCGCAATGGCGACGCCGATCTTGTAGTTGCCGGCGGCGTCGAGTCCATGACCCGCGCGCCCTGGGTCTTAGCTAAGCCGGAAAAGCCCTTCGCGAGACCGGGGGAACTGGCGGACACGTCGATCGGTGCACGGTTCGTGAATCCCCGGATGAACGCCCACGCCCGGTACACGATGCCCGAAACCGCCGAGGAGGTGGCGAGCCGCGAGGGGATCTCCCGCGCTGACGCGGACAGCTTCGCGCTGCGCTCCCACGAACTCGCCGTGTCGGCGATCGACGCTGGCCGTTTCAGCGACGAAATCGTCCCCGTCCCGGTGACCAGCCGGCGTGGAGAAGTATCGCTCGTGGACACCGACGAGGGGCCCCGGCGCGGGTCATCCGCCGAGGCCCTCGCCGGCCTCCCGCCGATAGTGAAGGCCGGCGGGATGGTCACCGCTGGCAACTCCAGTTCCCTCAACGACGGCGCCTCCGCAGTGGTGGTCGCCAGCGGCGAAGCTGTGGCACGCTACGGCCTGACGCCGCGGGCGCGCATCGTCACAAGCCAGGCCGCCGGAGTCGCCCCGGAAGTGATGGGCATCGGCCCGGTGCCAGCGACCAGGAAGGCGCTGGCCAGGGCAGGGTGGACCCTGGACGACGTGGGCGCCGTCGAACTTAACGAGGCCTTCGCCGCGCAGTCACTCGCCTGCATGCGGCTGCTCGGCATGGATGCCGGCACCGTCAACAACGACGGCGGAGCGATCGCCCTCGGACATCCGCTGGGCTCCTCCGGATCACGGATAGTCATCACATTGCTGGGCCGGATGGAACGCGAAAACGTCACCCGCGGCCTAGCCACAATGTGCGTCGGTCTGGGCCAAGGCGTCGCCATGCTCCTGGAGAGGGTCTAAATGAGACTGTTCGAAAACGCCGCTGAGCTGGCAAGCATGACAGGAAAAGAACTCGGGGTGAGCGGCTGGCACACCCTGGACCAAACGCAGATCCAGTCCTTTGCCGATGCCACCCTGGACCAGCAGTGGATCCACACCGATCCGGGGCGGGCCGCCGCCGGGCCGTACGGCGCCACGGTGGCCCATGGGTATCTCAGCCTGTCAATGCTGCCGTACCTCGCTGGTCAGGTCTACCGGGTGCAACGGGCGGCGATGATCATCAACTATGGCCTCAACAAGGTCAGGTTTCCGGCGCCGGCACGGGTCAACTCGCGTATTAGGGACCGGCTGGCGCTGGCCTCGGTGACCGATACGGCCAAGGGACTGCAATTGCAGTTCCACCATGTGATCGAGCTGGAAGGCTCCGAGAAACCGGCCTGCATCGCGGAGACTGTCTCCCTGCTCCGGAGCTGAACAGGCTCCGCAACCACCTAGCACCACCATCCGAACAACGACGTTACGGCAGAGCCTGCCCGCAGGCTCTTTACGAGGGAGAAACTCCGTGGTCACTGGAAACCCAAACCTGAAATACGCCGAGGCGAGCCCACAGGGCACGTCGCTGCATCCGGAAGTGTCACCGGCTGAACTGCGCCGCACCTCAATCTCGTCCTGGCTGGGCTCTGCCCTGGAGTACATGGACTTCACGCTCTACACCCTGGCTGCGGCTCTGGTCTTCGGGCCGCTGTTCTTCCCCAACAACGACCCGGCAATGGCACTGCTGGCCAGCTTCGCAGCTTACGGCTCGGGGTTCCTTGTCCGGCCTTTGGGCGGAATCTACTTCGGCTATCTTGGGGACAAATACGGCCGAAAATCCGTTCTGGTCATCACTGTCGGGATGATGGGGGTCGCCACCCTCGGGATGGGCCTGCTGCCCACCTTCGCCCAGATCGGCGTCGGCGCCCCCATCCTCCTCGTGTTGCTGCGGCTCATCCAGGGCTTCGGTGCGGGAGCCGAACTATCCGGGGCCTCGCTGCTGCTGGTGGAATCCGCCCCCGTGGGCCGGCGCGGTTTTTACGGCGCAGTGGTGGCACTGGGCACCTCGACCGGTGTGCTTCTGGCCAGCGGACTGTGGCTGCTGCTCTCCCAAATGCCGAAGGAGGACTTCCTCGTTTGGGGTTGGCGTGTTCCCTTCCTGCTGAGCGTGGTCACCACACTGGTGGCGCTGTACCTGCGGCGCAGCATCAGCGAGTCACCGGTCTTCGAGGCGGTCAAGGCGCGGCGCGCTGAGGCTCGCGCCGAGGCCAGGCAGCAAAGTGTGTGGCGGGATGCGGCGGACGCCAAAAAGTCGTTCCTCGTTTCCCTGGGCATCAAACTCGGTGAGAACGGCTCGGTCTACCTCGTCAAGGGCTTCCTCATCGGCTGGACCGTGTCCGTGGTGAAAATAGACGCGAACCTGGTCACGACCGGAGTGACGCTCGGCTCGATCCTGGGCATCGCCACAGTTCTGCTGACAGGCAAGCTCACCGACCGCCTCGGCCGGCGCAAAGTGTGGCTGTGGCTCTCCGGCTTTCAGTTCGTCTTCACCGTTCCTGCGATGCTGATGATTGAAACCCGGAACCCCGTGCTGGTAACCCTCGTCTTTGTCATCTTCCTCGGGGGTCCGCTCCCCAACATGTACGGCGTGGAATCAACCTGGTTGGTGGAGATGTTCGGATCCAAGCGCCGATTCTCATTTATGACCACGGTTAAGGAGCTCGGCGCCGCGCTTTCGGGCGGTCTGGGACCCATCTTGGCCGCCGCCGTCGTCGTTGCGACAGGTCCAGGCTGGGTTCCGGTGGCCGGCATCCTGATGAGCTATGCCGCGATCGGCTGGGCGGCCGGGTTGTTCGCTCCGGAAACCCGCGGCCGGGACCTCAACTCGGAGGCAGACGCCTTTTGAACCAGGGCTGAGCGGTCCGCAATCCGGACCGCTCAGCCCGCGGTAGGGTGATGATTCCGGTGAGGCCGCCGAAGCCTTACCGGCTAGCCAGCCGACACCTCGATTAACACCTTGCCGACGATGCTCTCTTCCACCGCCGCGTGGGCCGCTGCCGTCTCAGCCAGGTCAAAGCGATGCAGCGGCAGGCCTGCGGCCTCTCCCACCGGAAGAGCGCCATCGGCGATGGCCGCATTGATGTCCTCTGCAGCGGCGTGCACCGCCGCCGTACCAACGGTATAAAGCAACACGAACTGGTAGCGGACGTTGAGGCTGAAATGCCTGCGCACATCCAGGCTCACCAGATCACCGCCGTTGTTGGCGTAAACCGCCACGGAGCCGCGGTTGCGGATCACTGCCAAGTCCAGCTCGGCGTTCTGCGCGGGTGCCACCTCCACGATCTGGTCGACGCCCTCGGGAGCTATCCGGCGGATCTCCGCCGCTGCGCTGGTTTCCCGATAATTGATGACGTGATCGGCGCCGGCGGCCGTGACCAGCGCACCCTTCCCCGGTCCGCTCACGGTCGTGATCACAACCGCGCCGGCCCACTTAGCGAGCTGAATCGCCGCATGGCCCACGGCGCCGGCCCCACCAGCGACGAGAACCACCTTGCCGACCAAGGCCCCCGGGTGCAGCCGCCGCGGCCCGTCCTCGGCGATCGTCAGGGCGCGGTGGGCGGTGATCGCAGGAACGCCCAGGCTTGCGCCGAGGTCGAACCCGGCGTTCTCCGGCAGCGGAAAGATCCGCTCGGCCGGCAAGACGGCGAACTCCTGGGCTGTCCCGCCGTCGGCCCGCTGGTAGGCTGCCAAGGCCAACCAGACCCTGTCACCGACGTGGAGACGCTCGACGCCGGGTCCGACGGCGTCCACCACTCCGGCGCCGTCCTGGTTGGGCACGACCTCCGGGAAGGGCAACGCCTCACCCGGTTTGCCGCCGCGGCGCGACTTCCAGTCGGTGGGGTTCACAGCGGAGACCACGATCCGTACACGCGCCTCCCCGCGCCCCGGATCGCGGACCTCACGGTCGATGAGCTCAAGAACAGACGGATCGCCGGTGGCGCGGTACACGATTGCTTTCATACTCAGACCCAACGCCGGCCCGGACCGAAAATTCCCACCGGTGCCGGACCAGCCGCGGTCCACGATCCTTCCAGGGCCGTGGAACCCACCATCGTTCCGGTGCCTATCCGGAGAGTTCTGACCGGGCGGGACTCAGTCCGGGACCGGCTCCCAGCTATCGGGTTCGTTCGCGAGTCGGCGAACGATGCCGTACCCGCCGGAGGCCTTCAGGACCGGGAGCGGGTCCGGGGCTGCCTGTTTCGCTTAGTCAGTGCGCGTGGCTGACTCTGGCCCGGACATCGTTATGGCTTCCCGCTCCGTGACGGGGGAGCCCCGGTGAACTGCTGCACGCCGGATTTAATGGTCTTCTCCAGGTTCGTCAGCGGCATCCGCCAGGCCCCGTCCGTTTCCTCGACCGGTTCCCCGGCGTTGATCTGCCAGTCATCGCCGAGCCGTCCGTCTGGATCACTCTGGAGCCGCCGGGCGCAAGCAGGAACGCTGGGCCCCCGTCCATCCGGACATCCCAGTAGCCGCCGTCAAAGAAGAGGACGGTCCCCCGCTCCCCTTCCCCGTCAGGGTACGCCGGGAAGTCGGTGGCGAAGCGTCCCGCAAGGAACCGGCTCGGCCGCTTCGAGGAGTCCGAGAAGATGGTGGTGGTTCGGGATCATCGTCACTCCCGTTACTTGACCTTGCAGGAGAGGCTCTTGTGGCAGGTGGCCCGGTGAACGCCTCACTTCGGCGCATCCCGAGTCAGCCAATATTCAGGAGCCGTGTGCTTCGTACAGGACCGTGGGGAGAGACCACAGCTGTTCAGGAGGGCCCGATCAATGCCGATCGTGACGGGTCCCGACCGGAGATTACCAAGAGTTCCGGGCATCCTCCGGACGCTGGACGGACCGGGTGACGGCGACAAGGGAACCCCTTCCCCGCTCCACGACAGCATGTATCCAGACCCCGTCGTCCGCCCCGCTACTTAGCCTTTCGACCGGGCCCGCTGGCCAGGCCTGCACTGGCCGGGCAGAGCTACTGCCCAAGACCTGGACACAGAAAGAGACTGGCCAGCGATAATCGGCTGGCCAGTCTCTTGTGCCGACCGCTACAGCGGCTGGATGTTCTCCGCCTGGGGACCCTTAGGACCCTGGGTGATGTCGAACTGGACCTTCTGGTTCTCGTCCAGGGACTTGTATCCGCTGGAGGCGATTGCCGAATAGTGTGCGAACACGTCAGCGCTTCCGTCCTCGGGGGCGATGAAACCAAAGCCCTTTTCGGCGTTGAACCACTTGACAGTACCTGTTGCCATGTTGCTATTCCTTCACGGGTCGCTGGTCGGTTCCGCTTGTCGGATTGCCATCCCAGCCACTCACACTCACGAGCCTACGTGTCAGCCCCGACGGGGGGCAACAAGTGACCGATCCTGTAACGCTTCAATGCCAAGCCGGCCTGACAATATTCTGCAGACCGGCGGGGGCCTGGTCCAGTGCCGACTGGGTCACCCCGGGCCTCACTGCCATTGGTGCGCTGGAAGCCCGCTCGTCGACGGGATCTTTTCCGCCCACCCATCTCCCTATGTCCACCCGGCTTCGGCTTCGAGAGATGAATCGATCCCGGCTCTGCTCGGAAAGAGAACGAGAACGAGAACCGGATCGTCGTCCACCTTGTGCGGGCCGGGCCGGACGATTGGACGCCCGAGTGCAAGCCCCCGGCACCAGTGACACCGTACGGAAAGTCCGGCCGGATGTCATGGCCGTGCTGCTGACAACGGTCATAGGCTCAGAGGGCGAACGCATCTACCTGGGGATACAATGCGGCATTGGGGTGACCCAGATGGCGCACACCATGTACACACCGAAGCGGGCTCCGGGAGTCACCTGTCGGCACAAAGTGTTATGAAAGTGTCTATTCGGAGCGTCCGGAGGTTCGTAAATCCCCGCAAATTGTGGAGCTAAGGAGATTCGAACTCCTGACCTCTTCTCATGGGATGGCACCTTTCGTTGTCCGCCAAGAGTTAGCATCGCCTGGATTATCCTCGGAATCTAGGCGTTTTTGGCACCAGTGACGATCAAGGACATGTCACCCTTTTTCATCATTTCCGTGGGGTAAACGTGGGGCGGACAGCGACTTGTGAAGTTGATTGCCTGCAACTTTTTCGGGCTCTCCTGACAGAGATGTGGGTTCCGTTATCTCTGGTATGGGAGCTTGATTCTGACGGGTCCGCAGGCGAGCATGATCAGGGCGAGTGCGGCTTCGGGTGTGTGGAATCCGTAGGACCTGCGGGTCATCGTTCGGATCTTGTTGTTCAGCCCTTCGTGGCGTCCGTTTGAGAGTTTCCTTGTCACGGCTGCGTAAATGCCTTGGATGTGTGACCGTATCGTCGCGGCGGCCCTTGTGAACTCCTTGATGCCGGAGGCTGCAGCGAGCCCGCACCAGGTGGTGATCATCTCCATGACGTCCTCGGGGTTCAGGTCTCCGGCGAAGACTTCCCGGAGGGATTCCTTGAGTTGGTACGCGTCCCAGAGAAGCCCTCCGGTGTGTTCGAGCCCGGCCAGGGTCACTTGTTGTTTCTCCGTCAGGTCCTGAGGGTTTTTCAGCAGCACCCAGCGGGTACCTTTGAACTTCTTCGCGATGTCCTGATCGGGCAACTCACGTGTTCTTTGCCAGATGGAACGGCGGAAGGCTTCTAAGGCATTCGTGGCAAGTTGGATGACGTGGAACGGGTCGAAGCAGATCACCGCGGCCGGGGCATTGGCCTTCACGGACTTAGCGAAAGCGGGCCCCATATCCATGCTGACTGCCTCTATCGCCGCCGTGTTTTCCGCTCCGATCTCGTGGAAGAATCCGTCCAGTGTCGCCGCGTTCTTCCCCGGGGCGCCCCACACGATTTTGGAGGTGGCGTGGTCCGAGACGAGGGTCAGGTAGCGGTGGTGCTTGCGCCAGGAAATCTCATCCACCCCGATATTGACCAGGCCTTCAAACCGGGTGGAATCGAGTTGTTCGGCAACGACCCGTTCGCAGATCGCCCCGACAGTCCGCCACGCTATCCGGGCGAAGGCGGACACCGTGGTCTTGTCCGCACGGGTGACCAGCCAGGCGATCATGTCCTCAAAGTGGCTCTTCGAGGTTCCCGGGGAATGGTCTGCTGAGATGATTGCTCATGCTGCCATCCGGGCTGCACTTCTCAAGAGGATACGCGATTTGTAG